>CAYLKR010000140.1:0-6899 GCA_964384225.1 uncultured Methylibium sp. | reverse complement strand
GGTCTGGTGGCTCGGGGCGGAATCGAACCACCGACACGCGGATTTTCAATCCGCTGCTCTACCAACTGAGCTACCGAGCCAGAGCCGCGCAGTATACCGCGGGTGCGCCGCGCGCCGCCGGGCTCAGGCCGCGCCCTTCTTGCCCCGGCTCAGGTCCACGCCGAGCTGCTTGAGCTTGCGGTAGAGGTGGGTGCGCTCGAGGCCGGTCTTCTCGGCCACGCGGGTCATGCTGCCGTTCTCGCGCGCGAGGTGGAACTCGAAGTAGGCCTTCTCGAAGGCGTCGCGCGCCTCGCGCAGCGGGCGGTCGAGCTCGAAGAGCTGTTCGGGCTGCGGGCCGAGCGCCGCTGCCGAGGCGCCGGGCAGGCCGGTGTGCGGCAGATCGACGCCGTCGCGCTCCCCGGGGCGCAGCACGGTGACGGTGGCCGACGGTCGCGCCGCCGGCTTGGCGAGGCCCTGCTCGACGGCGCGCAGCAGCTTCTGCAGCGTGATGGGCTTCTCCAGGAAGGACATGGCACCGAACTTGATCGCCTCGACGGCGGTGTCGATCGTGCCGTGGCCCGACATCATGATCACCGGCATCGTCAGCTGGTTGCCGGCGCCCCACTCCTTGAGCAGCGTGACGCCGTCGACGTCGGGCATCCAGATGTCGAGCAGCACCAGGTCGGGACGCTCGCGCTCGCGGTAGGCGCGGGCCTGGGCGGCGTTCTCCGCCAGCTCCACCGCATGGCCCTCGTCGCTCAGGATGTCCGACAGCAGCGCGCGGATGCCGAGTTCGTCGTCTACAACAAGGATGGTGGCCATGAGCTCTCAGTGCGGGGCCTCCACCCGGTCGGTGGTGCCGGCAGGGCCTCCCTCACGGGGACGCCACTTCGAAAATGATAGCGAAACTTGGGCCCCCCCCGGCGGGGCCGCCTCGTCGGCCTCGCCGGGCGCGCCCGGGAGGTTCACGAGGCGCACGCGCGCGCCATGCTCGTCGGCGATCTTCTTGACCACCGCCAGCCCGAGGCCGGTGCCCTTGACCTTCGTCGTGACATAGGGCTCGAAGGCACGCTTGAGCACGCGCTCGGCGAAGCCCGGCCCGTTGTCGGCGACCACCAGCCGCACCGCGCGCCATTGGCCCTGCTCGTTGCGCGCGCCCTCGGTGCGCACGCGCACCTGACCGTGAGGGCGCTCGGCCACCGCGTCGAGCGCGTTCTGCACGAGGTTGTGCACGACCTGGCGCAGCTGCGTGGGGTCGCCGTCGATCAGCGGCAGGCCCTCGGTCAGCTCGGCCTGCAGGCGGCCGGCCTCCTGCTGGGCGAGGTACAGGCCCAGCACCTCGGCGACCAGCGCGTTCAGGTCCAGCGCCACGAGCTGCGCCGCGGGCAGGCGGGCGTAGTCGCGGAACTCGTTGACCAGCTGCTTCATCGCCTGCACCTGCGCGACGATGGTGGCGACGGACTTGGTGAGCATCTGCCGGTCCGCGGCGTCCAGCTTGGCCGCGAGCTTGTGCTCGACGCGCTCGGCCGACAGCTGGATCGGCGTCAGCGGGTTCTTGATCTCGTGCGCGAGGCGGCGCGCGACCTCGGCCCAGGCCTCGGCGCGCTGCGCCGAGACGAGCTCGGTGATGTCGTCGAACAGCAGCAGCCGCGCCGCGCCGGGCAGGTGGGCGCCACGCGCCAGCAGCGTGATCGCGTCGCCGTCGGCCGCGGTGCGCAGCTCGAAGGAGTCCTGCCACTGGTCGCGCTCGCCGAGCTCGGGACCGGCGGCGAGCTGCTCGAAGCGCTGGCGCTGCGCGGCGTCGAAGGCCTCGAGCCCGGGCACCTCGCCGAGCGCGCGGCCGAGGTAGGCGCTGAGCGGCAGTCGCAGGATGCGCGTCGCGCCGGGGTTCAGGCTGTCGAGCCGGCCCTCGGCGTCGAGCACGATGACGCCGGCGCTCATGTTGTCGAGGATGGTCTGCAGCTTGGTGCGCGCGCCCTCCAGTTCGGCGACGGTCTTCTCGACGAGCGCGCGGGCGTCGGCGAGCTGCTGGGTCATCGCGGCGAAGGAGCGCGTCAGGCCGCCGAGCTCGTCGCGGCTGGCGAACACCGGCTTGGGGCTGAGGTCGCCGCGCGCGACCTCGCGCACACCGTCGGCCAGCAGCAGCAGCGGCCGCGCGAGCCGGTTGCCGAAGGTCACCGCGAGCAGCACCGCGCCGAACACCGCCATCACCAGCGTCAGCGTCAGCGTGCCGATGTACATCTTGCGCAGCCCGTCGCGCGCCAGCGAGCGCTGCTGGTACTCGCGGTAGGCGCCCTGCACCGCCAACGCGTTGGCGGCGAGCGAGCTCGGCAGCAGCTGGGTCACCATCAGGAAGCGGTCCTCGGCGCCGAGCTCGAAGCTGGTCGACGGGATCAGCGCCAGCGCCCGCACGCGCGGCTGGGCCGCGGGCTGCGCCGCGGCACCGGGACGCTGCAGCGCTCCGCTGTCGTCGTCCAGCCCCTCGAGCTGGGTCACGACGCGCGCCGTGCGCGCCTCGCGCAGCAGCGTGGGGCTGGGCCGCTCGATCGTCAGCGTGCCGGCCGGGCCGACGCTCGCCAGCACCTGGCCGCCCGGGCCGAGCAGGGCGACGTCGAGCGCCGCGAGCTGCTCGCGCAGCCGCTCGAGCTGCAGCGGCTGGCGGCGATCCGGCGCATCGGCCAGCCGCTCGGCGGCGACGCGGGTCTGGCCGGCGAGGTCGTTGACCAGCGTGTCGAGCGTGCCACGGCCGAGGTCCAGGCCGGCCTCCAGCGCGCCCTCGACGCGCACGTCGAACCAGCTCTCGATGCTGCGCGAGACGAACTGGTAGCTCACCGTGTAGACCAGCACGCCCGGCAGCACGCCGACCAGCCCGAAGATCAGCGCCAGCCGCAGCAGCAGCCGCGACCCGAAGCGCCCACGGACCACGCGCGCCACCAGCCGCAGCCCGGCGAAGGCGATCACCCCGACCAGCAGCGCGGCGATGGCGATGTTGACACCGAGCAGCCAGCCGTAGTGCTTCTCGTAGAACAGCCGGTTGTTGGTGGCGATCGCCAGCAGGAAGGTCAGCACCAGCCCGGCGCCGAGCGTGGCCGCCAGCGACACCAGCCAGACCCAGCGCGAGGTGCTGCGGTCGAGGCGCCGCGAGCCGATCAGCGCAAGGCGCCGGCGCCAGTGCGAGAGGAAGCCGCTCACGGGAGGAAGGCGCTCAGCGTGCGGCGCCGGCCAGGTCGGGCACCGGCAGCGTGCGCTCCAGCGTCAGGTCCCAGTCGGCCTCGCCGCCGAAGCCGATCTGCAGCGGTCGCGGCAGCTGGCCGGTGTCCAGGCGCAGGCTGAACTCGAGGTAATGGCCCGCGTCGCTGCCGAGGGCGGCGGCGTCGGCCAGCTTCCAGCGGCTGCCGCGCTGGATCGCGCCGAGGGCTTCGGCCACCGAGTCGTAGTTCTGGCTCACGCTGCCGAGGTTGAGCCGGTAGCGGCGCGTCAGCGGCTGCCAGGTCAGGCGCCAGGACCGGGTGGACCGCGCGACGCGCGCATCGCGCCAGTACCAGCGCGAGCGGAACACTTCGGCACGGGCGACGAAGTACAGCGGCACGCCCTTGAGCAGCGCATCCTCGACGGCGCGCGGCAGTTCGAAGCGGGTGCTGTAGTCGAGCAGCAGTCCGTCCTCGGTGCGCGACACCTCGAGCGTCAGCAGCTCGATGCCGTCGGCCCGCGCCACCGGCGCCAGGGCCAGCCCCAGCACCAGCAGCGCCGCACACCAGGCGGCGGCCAGCCCGTGCAGCTCCGCGAGGATCTGCCGGCAGCAGGAGACGCGGGCGGTGGACGGCACGGTGGACAGGGCAGGTGCTTCGGATGGGGTGGGGGCTCAGCCGGGCCGCGCGCCGGCGGCGGAGGCGCTGCGTTCGAGCAGCGCGTAGAAGAACCCGTCGGCCGGCGGCGGCTCGTCGGCATTGTCGGCCAGGGGCAGCAGGTGCCCGGGCGATGGCCGCAGGCGGGCGTCGGCCGTGCGTTGCAAAAAAGCGTCGATCTGCGCCCGCCCCTCGGCCGGGAACACCGAGCAGGTGGCGTAGAGCAGACGCCCGCCCGGCGCCAGCAGCGGCCACAGCGCATCGAGCAGCGCCGCCTGGGTGGCGGCGAGCGCGGCGATGTCGCTCTCGCGCCGCAGCCATGGCACATCGGGGTGGCGGCGGACGATACCGGAAGCGGTGCAGGGTGCGTCGAGCAGGATGGCGTCGAAGGGCCGGCCATCCCACCAGGCGGAAGGCTGGCGGGCGTCGGCGGCGCGCAGCGCCGCGCCGAGGCCCAGGCGCTGCAGCGTCTCGCCGACGCGGGCCAGGCGCTGCGGGTCGGCGTCGAGCGCCAGCAACTCGAGCTCGGCCAGCTCCAGCAGGTGGGCCGTCTTGCCGCCGGGCGCGGCGCAGGCGTCGAGCACGCGGGCGCCCGGCGCCACGCCGGCCAGCAGCAGCGGCGCGGCCTGCTGGGCGGCGATGTCCTGCACCGACACGTCGCCGTCGGCGAAGCCGGGCAGGCGCTGCACCGGGCAGGGCGTGTCCAGCGCGATGCCGCGCACGCCCGGCGCGGCGGGCAGCCACACGGCGCGCGCGGCCAGGCCGGCCGCGGCGAGCCGGGCCAGGTAGCCGTCGACCGTGCCGTGGCGCGCGTTGACGCGCAGCGTCATCGGCGCGCGCTGGCGTGCCGCGGCCAACAGACCTTGCCAGTCGTCCGGCCAGTCGCGCCGCAGCCGCGCGATCCACCACGCCGGGTGGTTCCATTGCGCCACCGGGTCGTGGCTCACGGCCGCCAGCAGCGCCCCCCGCTCGCGCAGGAAGCGCCGCAGCACCGCGTTCACGAAGCCGGCCGAGGCCCGGGCGCGGCGCTTGGCGGCCTCGACCGCCTGGCTGACCAGGGTGTGCGGCGCGTAGCCGGCCGCGGTGGCGTCGCCTTCGCCCGCACCGGCCAGCGCGAGCGCGGTAAGGAGCAGCGCATCGACCCAGGCCGGCGGCGCCTTGGCCGCCAGCTTGCGGCGCAGCGCCTGGGCCCGGCCGAGCCCGCGCAGCGCCTCGAAGGCCAGGGCCTGGGTGCCGGGCCGCGCGGCGGCCGGCACCGCGGCCAGCGCATCGGTCAGCGAACGGCCGGCGCGCACCGCGGCCAACGCGTCGGCGGCATGGGCCAGCAGCTCGGCCAGCGGGAGCGAGGGGGTGGCGGTCACGGCGGCGCAGTGTAGGCGCCGGGTGCGGTGCTCAGAAGGAAGCGCCGGGCCACCCCAAGCTTCCTTGACCCCCGCGGGGGGCAGGCCGGGCACAGCCCGGCCCTGGGGGCCCTCAGAGCCGCTCGCCGAAGCTGGAGGCGATCTGCGAGTCCGGCCCGCGGTCGGGCGAGGCCGACTGCAGCGTCGCGGCCGGCTTGAAACCGTAGACACCGGCCAGCAGGCAGGTCGGCAGCTCGTGGACCGCGGCGTTGAAGCCGCGCACCGCGTCGTTGAAGAGGCGGCGCGCGAAGGCGAGCTGGGCATCGCAGTCGCGCAGCGCGTCGAGCAGGCCGCGCAGGTGGCCGCCGGTCTCCGGCCCGTCGAGCAGCTGCGGGCGCGCCTCGATCAGCACCGCCAGCGGCCGCAGCGCGCCGTCGAGCACGCCCTCGGCCAGCCCGAGGCTCTGGATCGCGCCGGCGCGCGCCGGCCGCACCTGGGCGTGGTCGGTGGCGGACTGGGCCTGGCGGGTGGCGGCGGCCAGCGTTTCCAGCGTCGCGCGACCGACCTCGTCGGCCATCGCCGGCTCGGCGGCCAGCCGCTCGGCCAGCTCGACGGCGAGCGCCTGACGGCGGCGCAGCTGGGCGTCCAGCGGGCCCCAGGCCGCGATGACCGCGGCGCGCAGCCGCATCAGCCGGTTGTAGGCGCCGACCGCCCAGAACACCAGCAGCGCGATCGCCGCCAGCGCGACGATGCCCGCCGTGCTCACCGCTCGCGCCCCTGGCTGCTGCACCCCATGGCCGGGACTCTACGCCGTGGCGCTCAGGCCGCGGACCGCCAGGCGTCCCAGCCCTGCCGGCGCAGCTCGCAGGCCGGGCAGCTGCCGCAGCCATAGCCCCAGTCGTGGCGCAGGCTGCGCTCGCCGAGGTAGCAGCTGTGGGTGTGCTCCGCGGTCAGCGCGACCAGCGCCGCGCCGCCGAGCCGCTCGGCCAGCGCCCAGGTCTCGGCCTTCGACAGCCACATCAGCGGCGTTTCCAGCGTCATCGGCGCCGCGAGGCCGAGGCTCAGCGCGACCTGCATCGCCTTGAGCGTGTTGTCACGGCAGTCGGGATAGCCGGAGTAGTCGGTCTCGCACATGCCGCCGACCAGCACGCCGAGGTTGCGGCGGTAGGCGATGGCCGCGGCAAAGCTCAGGAAGATCAGGTTGCGGCCCGGGACGAAGGTGTTCGGCAGGCCGCTCGCCTGCATCTCGATCTGCCGCGCCGAGGTCAGCGCGGTGTCCGAGATCTGGCCGAGCAGCTTCAGGTCCAGCAGGTGGTCGTTGGCCAGCCGGCCGGCCCAGTCCGGGAAGGCGTCGGCCAGCGCGGCGCGGATGCGCGGCCGGCAGTCGAGCTCGACGCGATGGCGCTGGCCGTAGTCGAAGCCGATGGTCTCCACATGCGCATAGCGCGACAGCGCCCAGGCCAGGCAGGCGGTCGAGTCCTGGCCGCCCGAGAAGAGGACGAGGGCGCCGCGCGGATCGAGGGTCACGACGACACCCTGCCCGCCGTACGCGGCGCGCGACCCTCCCAGAGGGTCGCGCCTTGCTCGGGACGGCCCGGCGCTGCGGCGCGCATGCGGCTCAGCTCCGCACCTCGCCCTGCCCGAGCACGATCCACTTCAGGGACGTCAGCCCCTCCAGCCCGACCGGCCCGCGGGCGTGGAACTTGTCGGTGGAGATGCCGATCTCGGCGCCCAG
>CAYLKR010000139.1:0-6904 GCA_964384225.1 uncultured Methylibium sp. | reverse complement strand
CGCTGGCCAGCGGCTTCCTGCTCTACGGCCTGTCGATGATGTACGGCGCCACCGGTTCGCTGGAGATCGGCGAGGTGTTCAAGGCCATCGCCGCCGGCACGATCGACGCCAAGGTGCTGGTGTTCGGCGTGGTCTTCGTCGTCTCCGGGCTGGCCTTCAAGCTCGGCGTCGTGCCCTTCCACATGTGGGTGCCCGACGTCTACCAGGGGGCGCCGACCGCGGTGACGCTGATGATCGCGGCCGCGCCCAAGCTCGCCGCCTTCGCGATCACGATCAGGCTGCTGGTGGAAGGCATGATCGGCCTAGCCGTCGACTGGCAGCAGATGCTGATCATCCTCGCGGTCGCGTCGATGGTGATCGGCAACCTGGCCGCCATCGCGCAGACCAACCTGAAGCGCATGCTCGCCTACTCGGCGATCGCCCAGCTCGGCTTCATGCTGCTGGGCTTCACGCCGACGGTGATCTCGGGCAACACGCTGTCGGCCGCCAACGGCTACAGCTCGGCGATGTTCTACCTCGTCGCCTACGTGATCACGACGCTGTGCACCTTCGGCGTGATGATGCTGCTGGCGCGCCAGGGCAGCGAGTGCGACGAGATCGCCGACCTGAAGGGCCTGAACCAGCGCAGCCCCCTGCTCGGCGGCGTGATGGCGGTGTGCATGTTCTCGCTGGCCGGCATCCCGCCCACCGTCGGTTTCTACGCGAAGCTCGCGGTGCTGCAGGCGCTGGTGTCGACCAACGTCACCGGCTACATCGTGCTGGCGGTCGTGGCGGTGCTGCTCTCGCTGATCGGCGCCTTCTACTACCTGCGCGTCGTCAAGACGATCTACTTCGACGATGCGGAGCCGGCCGCGCCGGCCATCGCCGCGTCGGGCGAGGTGCGTTCGCTTCTGGTGCTCAACGGCGCCGCAGTGCTGGTGTTCGGCATCCTGCCCGGCGGGCTGATGACGATGTGCGCCGACGCGATCCGCCTCGCGCTGGCCGGCTGAGACCCCCGTGGCTGCGGCGAGCGACGCGCTGGACGCGCCCGACGATCCGCCGCACCTGCGCGAGGACTGCGTCGCGGGCACCGTGGCCTGGCGCGGCGGCTTCCTCGACGTGCGCCGCGACACCGTGCGCCTGCCCGATGGCAGCGAGGCCGCGCGCGAGTACCTCGTCCATCCCGGCGCGGTGATGATCGTGCCGCTGCTCGACGACGGCCGCGTCGTCGTCGAGCGCCAGTACCGCTATCCGCTGCGGCGCGCCTTCGTCGAGTTCCCCGCCGGCAAGCTCGACCCGCGCGAGACGCCGTTCGCCTGCGCCGTGCGCGAGCTGGCCGAGGAGACCGGCTACCGCGCCGCCGAGTGGGCCCGCGCCGGCATCCTGCACAACGCGATCGCGTACTCGACCGAAGGCATCGAGGTCTGGTTCGCGCGCGGGCTGGTCGCCGGCGAGCGCCGCCTCGACGAGGGCGAGTTCCTCGACGTGTTCGCCGCCACGCCCGAGGACCTGGAGGCGCAGGCCGCGAGCGGCGCGCTGACCGACGCCAAGACGCTGATCGGCCTGCTGTGGCTCGCGAATTGGCGCACGGGGCGCTGGGCCTTGACATGGCAGGCCGCCCCGACCAACTGAAACCGGCGCATCATCGCGACATGAAGGTCTTCAGCCTCCAGTGCGAGCACGGCCATGCCTTCGAGGGCTGGTTCGACTCCGAGGACGCCTACCTCGAGCAGGGCGAGCGCGGCCTGCTCGAATGCCCGCTGTGTGCGAGCCGCCAGGTACAGCGGCTGCCGAGCGCACCGCGCCTCAACCTCGCCGCCGGGCGCGAGCGCGCCGAGGTGGCCGCGACCCCCGAGCAGCGCAGCGTCGAGGCCCTGTGGCTGCGCGCCGTGCGCCACGTGATGGCGCAGACCGAGGACGTCGGCGAGCGCTTCGCCACCGAGGCCCGACGCATCCACTACGGCGAAGCGGCCGAGCGCGGCATCCGCGGTCGCGCCAGCCTCGCCGAGGCGGAGGCCCTGCGCGACGAGGGCATCGAGCTGTTCTCGCTGCCGCTGCCCCAGGGCCTGAAGGGCCCGCTTCAATAGGACGCCATGGACCTCAAAGTACCGATCACGATCCACGACGAGCTCGAGGACGCCGTCATCACTTCGACCGGGCTGCTGGATCTGGCGAGCGGCGAGATCCGCGGCCTGCAGTACGCCGACTACGACCCGAAGGCGAGCGGCCTGCCCGCCGAGCGCGAGGACTACGAGTTCTCCTGCGGCGTGCTGTCCAACGGCGGCAAGGACGTGGAGTTCCGGGTCGAGGTCGACATCTTCTCCGGCCACTATTCGGTCAGCGCCGGCGAACTGCTGGAGATCAAGGTGCGGGCCGCGAAGCTCTTCGCCGGACTGGAGGGCAAGGCCCTGCTGGCCGCGGCACCGGCGGCGCCGCGTGCACCTGCCAAGGGCAAGGCCGGCGGCGACAAGCTGCACTGAGGCTGCCGGGCCGGGGCCTCACAGCACCCGGCCCGGGTTCAGCAGGCCGTGCGGGTCCAGCGCCCGCTTGACGGTGCGCATCAGCGCCAGCGCCACCGCCGGCTTGTAGTGCGGCAGCGTGTCGCGCTTCAAGGCGCCGATGCCGTGCTCGGCCGAGATCGAGCCGCCGTGCCCGAGCACCGCGTCGTAGACGATCGCGTTGACCGCCGCCTCGTGCGCCTGCAGGAAGGCGGCCGCATCGCCGCCCGGCGGGCACTGCACGTTGTAGTGCAGGTTGCCGTCGCCGAGGTGACCGAAGTCCACCAGCCGCACGCCGGGGAAGGCGCGCTGCAGCGCCGTATCGGTGGCGGCGATGAAGGCCGGGATGCGCGACACCGGCAGCGCGATGTCGTGCTTGATGTTCAGCCCTTCCTCGGCCTGCGCCAGCGGGATGCTCTCGCGCAGGTGCCAGAGCTGGCGCGACTGGGCCACGCTCTCGGCCACCGCCGCATCGGAGATCGTGCCGGCCTCGAAGGCCGCCTCCAGCAGCGCCTCGAAGCGGGCGCGCGCCTGCGCCTCGCCCTCGGTGTCGGACAGCTCCAGCAGCACGGTCCAGGGGCTGGGCGCCAGTGGCCGGGGCAGGGTGGGGAAGTGGCGCTCGACGAGCTCGAGCGCGAAGCGGCCCATCAGCTCGAAGCCGGTCAGCCCCGCGCCCAGCCGCGCCTGCGCGAGCTGCAGCAGCGCCACCGCGGCGGCCGGCGAGTCGCAGGCGGCGAGCGCGGTGCACTGTGCCGCCGGCGCCGGATGCAGCTTCAGCACCGCCGCGGTGATCACGCCCAGCGTGCCTTCGCTGCCGATGTACAGCTCGCGCAGCGCGTAGCCGGCGTTGTCCTTGCGCAGGCCGCCGAGCCCGTCCCACACCTCGCCGGAGGGCGTCACCACCTCCAGCCCGAGGCAGAGCTCGCGCGCGTTGCCGTAGCGAAGCACCTGGGTGCCGCCGGCGTTGGTGGCCAGCGTGCCGCCGATCGTGCAGCTGCCCTCGGCGGCCAGGCTCAGCGGGTAGAGCAGCCCGGCATCGGCCGCCGCCTGCTGCACCGTCTGCAGCACGCAGCCGGCCTCGGCGGTCAGCGTCAGGTTGGCGGCGTCGAGCGCGCGGATGCGGTTCAGCCGCGTCAGGCTCAACAGCACCTGGGTGCCGCTCGCGTCAGGCACGCCGCCACCGACCAGCCCGGTGTTGCCGCCCTGCGGTACGAGGCTCGTGCGATGGGCCGCGCAGGCGCGCACGACGGCGGCCACCTCGGCCGTGTTGCCGGGCCGCACGACGGCCAGCGCGCGGCCCCGCCAGCGGCGCCGCCAGTCGAGTTCCCAGGCCGACAAGTCGCCGTCGCTCAGCACATGGGCCGCGCCGACCGCCTCGCGCAGCGCGTCGAGCAGCGCGGTCATGACGACGCCCCGCCCGACGGGGACGGCGGGCTCCCCTCCGCGAGGGGCGCGCCTTGCTTGGGGCGGCCCGGCGCAGCGGCGCTCACGGCGCTGCCTGCTTCAGCCGCCAGCGCACATGGACCGCGCAGGCCGCGAACAGCGCGAGGCACAGCAGCACCTCGATCGCGGCCAGCCAGGCGCTCAGCCCGCGGTCACTGGTGGCGCGCACCACGCCCTCGGTGAAATAGAGCCACACGAACAGCGTCACCCAGCGGTAGGTGTAGAGCTTGCGGCGCAGCAGCCCGGCCAGCGGGATGAAGAGCGGCAGCACCTTGATCGCGAGCAGGCCGCTGCCGGTCGGCGCGAGCCACAGCTCCCAGGCGAGGCCGAGCAGGATCAGCCCGACCAGGCTCGCGACCGCGACGGTGCGCGTGGTTTCGGCGGCGTTCGATGTGGAAAACATGGCTGGCATCATATCGACCATGACCGTTCCCGACGCCGCGCGCGAGGGCTGGCGCGAACGACTCGCGCTGCTCGTCCAGACCCTGCAGACCTGGCCCTGGCTCGACACCCTCAAGACCCTGCGGCAGCGCTTCCGCGAGGACCGCCTCGGCCTCACCGCGAGCAGCCTGACCTTCACGACGACGATCGCGCTGGTGCCGCTGGCCACGGTCACGCTGGCGATCTTCAGCGCCTTCCCGATGTTCGGCCAGTTCCAGGGCGCGCTCGAGAAGTACTTCATCCAGAGCCTGGTGCCCGACGGCATCGCCAAGCCGGTGCTGGCGGCGCTGACGCAGTTCGCCGGCAAGGCCAACCGACTCGGCACGGCCGGGCTGGTGTTGCTGGTGCTGACCGCGATCGCGCTGATGCTGACCATCGACCGCACGCTCAACGCGATCTGGCGCGTGCGCCAGCCGCGGCCGATCGCGCAGCGCGTGCTGGTGTACTGGGCCGCGGCGACGCTCGGCCCGCTGCTGCTGGGCATCAGCCTGACGCTGACGTCCTATGCGATCTCGGCGTCCAAGGGCTGGGTCGGCGCGATGCCCGGCGGGCTGAGCCTGCTGCTCAACTCGATCGAGTTCGTGCTGCTGGCCGCGGCGATGGCGGGTCTCTTCCACTACGTCCCCAACACCGAGGTGCGCTGGCGTCATGCGCTCGCCGGCGGGCTGTTCGTCGCGACGGGCTTCGAGATCGCCAAGCGGCTGCTCGCCTGGTACCTCGCCGAGGTGCCGACCTACAACACCGTCTATGGCGCCTTCGCGACGGTGCCGATCCTGCTGGTGTGGATCTACCTCGGCTGGCTGATCGTGCTGTTCGGCGCGGTGATCGCCGCCTACGCGCCGAGCCTGCTGATGCGCGTGGTGCGCCGGCCCGCCACGCCCGGCCACCGCTTCACGCTGGCGGTGCAGCTGCTGCGCGAGCTGGCGCAGGCACGCACGCTGTCCACCCATGGGCTGAGTGCGACCCAGCTCACCGAGACGCTGCGCACCGACCCGCTGCAGATCGAGCCGCTGCTCGACACGCTGGTCGCCCTCGACTGGGTCGGGCGGCTCGACGAGGGCGCCGATCGGCGGCTGGTGCTGCTCTGCGACCCGAAGACGACCAAGGCGCAGCCGCTGCTCGCGGCCCTGTTGCTCGAGCCGGGGACCGCGCTGCGCGGCTTCTGGCAGCGCGCGGCCTTCGGGGAAATGACGCTGGCGGAACTGCTGGACTGACTCAGACCAGCGTGGACTGCAAGGCCGCCAGCACCGCATCCGGCGCCTCGGCCATCAGCGCATGGCCCGCGGGCAGCGTCGTGATCTCGGCGTGCAGCGCGGCGGCGAGGGCCTGCGCGGCCTTCGGTGGCGTCATCGCGTCCTTCGCGCCGAGGATCATGCGCACCGGGCAGCGGACCTGCGCGGCGGCTTCGAGCGCGCCGCCGTAGCGGTCACAGGCGCCGAAGTCGTGGTGGAACAGGTTGCCGTGGCCGGCCGCCGCGTAGCCGGCCTGCAGGCGGCGCATCAGCGCGCGGTTGGCACCGTGCAGCCAACTGCCGGGACCGGGGTGCGCGGGCTTGGCCGCCAGCGTCGAGATCGAATGGGCGTTGACCCTGTCGATCGCCTGCAGCGGCGCAGCCGAGGCGGTGTCGAGCAGCGCCGGCGAGACCTTCATCGGGAAGGCGGTGCCGATCATCACCAGCCGCGTCGGCTCGATGTCGAGGTCGCTGCCGCTCAGGCGCGCCGCCGCTTCCAGCGCGATCAGTGAGCCCATGCTGTGGCCGACCAGCGCGACGCGGCGCACACCGGCCGCGGACAGGACATCGATCAGCCAGTCCGCAGCGGCCTCGATGCTCGCCGGCGCCGGCCCGGCGCTGCGGCCGTGCCCGGGCAGGTCGACCGCCAGCACCGCGTGGCCGTGGTGGGCCAGCGCGCGGCTCTGCAGCGACCAGACGCTGTGGTCGTGCAGCGCGCCATGCACGAAGGCGACGCAGGGCAGGGCGGCGTCGAAGGGCTTGCCGCCGGTATAGGCATAGGCCTCGCGGCCCGCGACCACGAGCTTCACCGCGCCTTCTCCGCGGCCTTGAGCGCGCGCGACAGGTCGTCGATCAGGTCGTCGGCCTCCTCGAGCCCGATCGACAGGCGGATCGTCCCGGCGGCGATGCCGGCTTGCGCGAGCGCGGCGTCGTCCATCCGGAAATGCGTCGTCGAGGCCGGGTGGATGACCAGCGAGCGGCAGTCGCCGACGTTGGCGAGGTGCGAGAAGATCTTCAGCGCCTCGACGAAGGCCTTGCCCTGCGCGCGCGAACCCCGCAGCCGGAAGCTGAACACCGCGCCGGCGCCGCGCGGCAGCAGCGCCTTCGCGAGCGCATGGTCGGGGTGGCTCTCGAGCAGCGGGTGGCCGACCGCTTCGACCATCGGGTGCGCGGCCAGGTAGCGGACGAGCTTCTCGGTGTTCTCGACATGCCGCGCCATGCGCAGCGGCAGCGTCTCGATGCCCTGCAGGATCGTCCACGCGGTGTGCGGGCTCATGCAGGCGCCGAAGTCGCGCAGGCCCTCGCGGCGCGC
>CAYLKR010000138.1:0-6921 GCA_964384225.1 uncultured Methylibium sp. | reverse complement strand
GGCCGGCCCCGGCGGGGCTTGGGCTCGGCCGGCTGCTCGGCCGCCGCCGGGGCAACAACGGCCTCGGCCGGCTGCTCGGTTGCCGGTGCGGCCTTGCGGGGCCGGCCCCGGCGGGGCTTGGGCTCGGCCGGCTGCTCGGCCGCCGCCAGGGCAACGGCTTCGGATAACTTCCAATTTGTAAATGGTTCCGGCAAATCAAAAATCTTTTTTCGCCAATCAACTCCAAAACGTAAGGTTAAAAATTCTTCGTGGGAAGCTTTTAATAGAAGCTCCGAACGGCGGTTTTTAGAAGGAGAACCCCGCCCACCTATAATAGAAACTCTAACTGGTTTTTTTTTCAATTGGGAAAATTTAAACATGTGCTAGGAATTTTTTTAGGCTAAACCCCCACTTACGCCAAGCAGGAAGAGGGGGCTGGATTGGCATTCTCCTGAGGTCAAAAGGGGATCAGGAGTATATGAATTTTAAACCCCGGATTTCTGTGAAAGAAACCATAAAAGAAAACGCCGCTCGGGGAGGAAGTTTTTTTATGCCAAAAACCATGGACCCAAAAATCTCACCAGGTTGGGGCCAGCTTCCCTAGGTAGCAGAGGAATCGAACCCCTGTCTCCCCGGCGTAAGCGGGGCATTCTAGCCGTTGAACTAGCCACCGGAGGAGAAAAAAAACCTATTCGAACCTTAGCTCGATGGGCATGAATGCATGGGCAGCTCCGCAGAGCTCGGAGCATTGGCCATGATACACGCCTGGCCGATTAGCGGTCACAATGACTTGGTTCAGCCGGCCGGGAATGGCGTCAACCTTAATGCCGAGCGAAGGCACAGCCCAGCTATGCAGGACGTCTTCGCTGGTCACCAGGAAGCGAATGGGGACACGGGATGGGAGTTCGATGACCGAGTCGGTGGAAAGGCCACGAACATGCTCACCGGAAACCAGATCGGAGTCAGCCAAAAGGTAGGACTCAACCTCCGAGTCGACGAGCTCGTAGCTCCAGTACCACTGGTGCGCTACAACCTTAATGGTCAACATAGGACTCTCGGCTTCCTCGGAGATGAAGAGCAAATGGAACGCGGGAATGGCCAAAACTAGACAAATTAAAACCGGAAACCCAACAAGGAGAAGCTCAACCCAATTGTGGGGAAGCCGAGAAAAAAAAGAGTGGTGGCGATCAACGAAGGTGTTGATGAAATTAGCCAGCCACTCTGGAAATTCAGGCTCCTTTAGACCAATCAAAGAGGGGAAAACGGAACACATGGAAAGGCAAAAGCAAATCCACATTACGATGCCGAGCCATCCCATTAAATAACCATGAAGATCTCCCATAGCTTCGGAAATAAACGAAGCCGGGTTATCCACCCAAGGTGAATTGGAAAAAGAAGGAAAAAGAAATGCTATTAGTAGCTCAAAAAATCCAAATCCGCCTCTTTCTTGCATTGAACTTAGGAAAAATTTTTAATGACGCAGGGAATTAGATTCTATTAAAGCTGGGAATCCCCAAGTCTAGCTTTTTTTCTGGGCCTCTGCCAAAGCAAAAAGGAACGCTATCCAGTACCGCAGGTAAGGTTGGATATCCACCTTGGTTAGCTCAAACCGGAGGGCCTGGTAGAATGGATCCAAAAGCATTATGAGGGTCAGAGAGCTTTGGATATTATCGACGGAGGAAACCGGATAAGGGTCAAGGAACCCTTCAACGGCCGCAGTCAGCAGAACAATTTGCTCCTCCACGGCTACGGGCCTATGCTGGGGCTGCTTAAACAGTTCAACGAGGCGAGCTCCTCGGTCTAGGAGTCGAAGGGTTGCCTTGTCCAAATCTGCCCCAAAACGGGCAAAGGCAAGGCTTTCGTTGTACTGGGCCATCTCAAGCTTCAGGGACGAGGCAATGGCCTTCATGGCGGGGACCTGAGCCGAGGAGCCCACACGGCTAACGGAAAGTCCAACGTTAACCGCCGGTCTGATACCCTGGTAAAAAAGCTCACCTTCTAGGAAAATTTGCCCATCGGTTATGGAAATTACATTGGTTGGTATGTAAGCTGAAATATCGCCAGCCTGGGTTTCGACGATGGGTAGAGCGGTTATGGAACCCCCCCCAAGCTCGTCGGCAAGTTGACCAGAGCGCTCCAGAAGCCGGGAATGGATGTAGAAAACATCTCCAGGGTAGGCTTCGCGGCCGGGAGGTCGCCGAAGAAGAAGAGAAAGCTGACGGTAGGCAACGGCATGCTTACTGAGGTCATCGTAGACAACGAGGACATCCCTGCCGCGGTTGCGGAAAGTCTCTGCAACCGCGGTGGCGGTGTAGGGGGCAAGGTACTGGAGGGCAGCGGAATCAGAGGCGGTGGAAGAAACCACAACAGTTTGGCTAAAGGCCCTCAAACTGTTAAGAAGAGTGACAGTTTTGTGAATCGAAGAAAGTTTTTGACCTATGGCGGCGTAGACACAGACGACTTCACCTGAAAAAGTGGCAGTGTCCGAGATATACTGGCTTAGGATAGCGTCCAGAGCAAGGGAGGTTTTTCCAGTCTGGCGATCGCCGATGATGAGCTCACGCTGCCCACGACCAATGGGAAAAAGGCTATCGACAACCTTTAGTCCGGTTATTAGAGGCCGGCGAACCGATTTGCGTTCCACGATTCCGGGAGCTTTTTGTTCAATGAGAACTTCCTCCTCTGGGAACTCTAATCCAAATTCGGCTTCGGTGACGGATTCTTGGATTCTACCGAGGGGATCAATCACGGTTCCAAGGGTACGGCTGGAAACGGTCACGCTCAGGGGATCATCGCCAGCAAAAAATCCATAGAACCCCTCGGAGATCGAAAGGTTTGATCCAAGCAAGGTGGCGACCACTAGGCCATCCCGGTCACTAACTCCGGCAATGACACCGTAAACATCTGCAAACTCATCGGAATCGGGAGTTAGGAAATAGACAAAGTGGCCAACTTTAGCCTCCCGGAGACCGCGGATGGAAACAACCGGACCGTCAACTCCCACCACCAAGCCAAGGTTTTCACCCCAGTTGGAGGTGCGAATCAAATTCCAAAGCTCTTCGTCAGCGGAGATGTCCCCTCCGAGTTCATCGTCGTAGTTGTAGTCGTCGTCCTCATCCATGATTGACTTCCAAATAGCATCGGATATGGCATCGGATATTTGTTTCGAGATGATGGCACCAATGTCACCGATTAGCGGTTTTTGGGTTTGAAAAAACCTAGTCCCGGATGCAACTTTAATAGCTAGCCTCCTGGTTTGGATTGGATAAAGAAAGCTGGTTTTCATTTTTTTTAAGCTCGTAGATGGGTGAATTGAAGAGCGGGAACTGGCGAAGGGGCAAAAAAGGCGCGGAGGAGGATGAAAACCAATAGGCCATATGCCGAAAGGCTAACGAAAGCTCCGATGCTGGAAAGGAAATTTAATCCTTCGTAGGCAAGCGGATAGTCGGGAATTCGCCTGGGCATCCCGTTTATTCCAAGGAAATGCATGGGGTAGAAGGTGAGATTTACCCCCACCAGGAGGGTGAAAAACTGGACCCGAGCAAGGAGCTCGTCATAGGGCCGACCAGTGATCTTGAAAAACCAGTGGAAAAACCCAGCCAGTAGAGCAAAAACTGCCCCCATCGAGAGAACATAGTGAAAATGGGCAACGACGTAGTAGGTGTCGTGAAGAACAATGTCCAGGCCGGCGTTGGAAAGGACCACCCCAGTTATCCCGCCGAGGGTGAACAGAAGTATGAAACCAATGGAAAAAAGCATCGGAACGGTCCAACGGATAGCAGAGAGAAATACGGTTGCAAGCCAGCTAAACACCTTCACACCTGTCGGAATAGCGATTACCATGGTAGCGGCAGTGAAATAGGCCCGGGTGTCAACATCCAGCCCAACCGTGTACATGTGGTGAGCCCAGACGATGAATCCCAAGAATCCAATTGAAGCCATCGCATAGATCATGGAAACTTGACCAAAGACAGGCCGGTTGGAATAGAATGAGACCACCTGGCTTATGATGCCGAAACCCGGGAGGATAAGGATATAAACCTCGGGGTGGCCAAAAAACCAAAAGAGATGTTGGAAAAGGATAGGATCACCGCCGGCTTCGTATTCAAAAAAACTAGTGTTAAAATTTCGGTCGGTGATAAGCATGGTTAGAGCCCCGGCTAAGACGGGTAGGGAAAGCAAAAGCAGAATGGCGGTAATAGCCAAAGACCAGGCAAACAGGGGAGCATCCAGTATATGGACGGTGTTGGGCCTCATGGAAAAAAATGTACACAGAAAATTTATCGCTCCAAGCAGCGAAGAAATCCCTGCAACGTGGAGACTTAGAATAGCCAGATCAACCGCTGGACCCGGATGACCACGGACGCTGAGGGGAGGATATAGGGTCCAACCAGTTCCAGGGCCAAATTCAATGGTTGCAGATAGCAAAAGTAGGAAGAAAGAAGGAGGTAGAAGCCAAAAACTAAGATTGTTGAGACGTGGAAACGCCATGTCTGGAACACCCAGAAGCATAGGCAAAAACCAATTGCCAAACCCTCCGATCAAAATTGGCATAACAACGAAGAAAATCATCACAAGCGCGTGGGCGGTTATAACCACGTTGTACTGCTGGAAGTCGACAACCATGTTGCCGGCTTGGACCAGCTGGGTTCTAATAACCATGGAGTAGTAGGTTCCAAGGACCGAAGCAATTCCCCCAAACCAAAGATAAAGTGAGCCAATAACCTTATGGTTTGTGGAATGGGTCCAGTGGTGGAGGAAAGAAAAAAAATTATCCATAATCGCTTGGACTTTTGACATTGGACTAGAATAGAGAAACCAAAGCTGCTGTTAAAACCAAATTGGCGATGGCAATCGGGAGTAGGCGTTTCCAGGCTAGTTCCATTAGCTGGTCGTAGCGATACCGGGGCAATGACGCTCGGGTTTGGAAAAATAGACCCATAACTAGAAGAAGTTTTACCTGGTAAACCGAAAAAGCCGCTACCCAGATAAAAAACATGGGAACGTCTGCTTGTTTTAAATAAAGGAAGAGATCAAAGAAAGGAAAATGCCAACCTCCTAGGAAAGTCAAAACCAGCAGGTGGCAGCTAAGAAGAATATGGGAATATTCGGCAATAAAGAGGAATACAAAGGCAGTGGAAGCGTATTCGGTTAGGCTACCGGCAACCAATTCTGATTCCGCTTCGGGGAGGTCAAACGGCGGACGGTTGGTTTCGGCAACCGAAACAATAGCAAAAAGGACTAGGGAAACCGGAGCTTGGAACAAAAGCCAAGTCGAGTTAGCTTGGTAGTTGACAACCTCAATAAGGTTTGTGCTTCCCGACAGAAGTATCGCTGGTGCCAGCGAAAGTGCAAGGACCACGTCATAGGAAAGCATTTGGGCTATAGTCCGAACAGAGCCAGTAAACGAATACCTAGAAGTGCCAGACCAAGCCGCAAACGCCAAAAAGTATACGTGAAGAGTCGAAAGGGCAAACCAAAACAGATACACGAGATCAAACTCTAGCAAGGGAGAGGAGTCAGGAAGAATTGGAACCGAAGCCCAAATAAGCAGGGATAGCGAAAAAATAACTGTGGGAAAAATATAGAACAGAAGCTGATTTGAGGAACTTGGTGAAAGGTTTTCCTTGGAGAGGAGCTTTAGAGCATCGGCAATTGCCTGACCGAAGCCAAAGGGACCAACCTGGGTAGGCCCTTCTCGCCTTTGGGAAGCCCCAAGGAACTTGCGCTCTAATACAGTTAGAAAAGCAATCGAAAGAAGTATTGATATAACGAGAGTTATAAGGGCTAGGAAAAAAAAGAACAAAGAAAGCAAGCCCGCATATGGTGAAAAATTGTAGTACCCAAAATAGAGTTCAAGGAAACGGTCAGGGAAAAACGGTTCGTATATGGTAAAAGGGACATCTAGCGGAAGATGTAGGGTTTTAGGGAAAGGGCCACCGGATAGGATAAAATTTACTAGGGAAGAGAGTCCAAACCAAGAAAAGGACTCAAAGAATAGTTTCAGCCAAACCTGGGCTATGGTGTAAGTAAGGTAGTTGATAAAATCAACAAAGCAACCGGGAAGAATCAATTCAGCAAATTCAGCAGCTAAATCAATTAAAATAAAAATGGCTGAAGAAAGACTTAGGAACGGAAAAAGATTCGAAGGGCCGAAATGGGTCCCAAGAACAAGGTTTACCAGGCTAAAACAAAGAATCAGAGGCAGAATAAAACAAACTGAAATTAAAAAGGCACTGATAAAAGGAGAAAAGATAGCCAAAAGAAGGAAACGATCTTCGTTGTGCACGAAGTAATAAAAACAATTTACCACCATAGTTTTCATTTTAGTCACAGGTTTTTATTTGGTAAGCAAATGGCCGGATTGGATTGATTAAACTGGTTTTCAACAAAGCCAACGGCCCAGCTAGGAAAAAAGGAGCAATAACTTCCAAAGACGGGAGTAATCCCCCCAAACCAAGTGCCAGTGTAGTCCGCCAATCGATTTGAAAATATAAAAAAATCTACGGGCTTTGGTAGATTAAGTGGCGGAATTACTTGGAAAAGCAAATTGAGCATCCTGGTTCTATTTGGAATCCAGCTTGGATCGACTCCCCGAAGAGGGGACGGGGAAAAACCAAACGTGGTTCTGGGAGTGGGATAAGTCTTAGCGAGTTCAGAAACCCATGGTCGATAGGTAAATGAACCGGGTTTAAAAATCAAAGCGCCAAACCGACGCCGATTAAAAAATCCAAAACGAACAAAAGGCCAATCAGGATTGAATTGGCTATGGAAAAGGTAAAAGCTTACGAACCCGAAACCAAATAACCATGATGAGCCATTGTTGAATTTGGTGTCGATAAACCTCATTGGAAGTGTCTTTAGATAAAGGAGTCGTCGGTATAGGGTGGGGAGGGCAAGAGTCGAACTTGCACCGCCAGGGCATGAGCCTGGTATGCTGCC
>CAYLKR010000137.1:0-6951 GCA_964384225.1 uncultured Methylibium sp. | reverse complement strand
GCTGCGCCGCGGCAGCTGCACGCTGCACGGCAGCGGCGTGATCTGCCTCGGCGCCTCGCCGACCGACCCGACGGCGCCGACGGTGCACTTCGAGGTGCTCGGCAACTTCGAGCCGACCGACCCGAATCCGCGGCGCTGAGCCGCCCCGGCGCTCAGGCGCCCAGCGCGTCGGCCAGCGCGGCGAGGTCCGGGCCGTGCCAGCAGGCCGGCACCGACGGCGGCACGACCGGCTCGCGGCGGATCCAGGCCGCCTGCAGGCCGGCGCCGAGCGCACCGTGCACGTCCAGATGCAGGTCGTCGCCGATGTGCAGCACCTCGTGCGGCGCCGCGTCGAGCCGGGCACAGGCGGCCGCGAAGATGCGCGCATCGGGCTTGCCGACGCCGGCGTCGCGCGCGCCCAGGCTGCCGACGAACCAGGGCGCGAGGCCGATGCGGCCGATGTCGGCATTGCCGTTGGTCAGCGCCAGCAGCGGCCAGCGCGCCGCCAGCCGCTGCAGCGCCGGCAGCGCGTCGGGGTAGAACTCGACGCGCTGGCGCTCGGCGAAGAAGACCTCGAAGGCCGGTTCGGCCAGCGCGGCGGCGTCGCCGCCCGCGGCCAGCATGCGCGCGATCGCCTCGCGGCGCAGCGCCGACAGGTCGTGCGCCAGCGCCGGCCGCTCGCGCGAGACCGCCTCGCGCAGCGCGCGCATCGCGGCCAGGTCGAAGCGCGCCGCCGTGCGCGGCGCGTGCCGTCCCAGCCAGTCGAGCAGCACGGCCTCGGCGCGCTCGATGGTCGGCCAGACCGGCCACAACGTGTCGTCCAGATCGATCGTCAGCGCGCGCAGGCGCTCGGGTTGCAGGCGGATCGCGGTCATCGAACCCGCAGTGTGACCGATGGCCGACAGCCGCGCTGCGCGACCGCCTGCGGCCGGCGGCGGCGCATTACAGTCGGTTTCCTCCGACTGCCGGCCCTGCGCGCCGCATGAAGACGGCCCCCCTCCCTTCCGACGAGTCCGAGCGGCTGCACCTGCTCCACGAGCTGCGCATCCTCGACACCGGCACCGACCCGGCACTGGCCGCCTTGGCCCGCCTGGTGTGCCGCCACACCGGCTGGCCGATCGGCGGCATCAGCCTCGTCGATGCGGACCGCCAGTGGTTCCCCGCGATGGAGGGGCTGCCGGGGGTCCCCGAGACGCCGCGCAGCGTCGCCTTCTGCGCCCACACGATCCTCGCCGGGTCGCTGCTCGAGGTGTCCGACGCCGCGGCCGATCCGCGCTTCGCCGACAACCCCCTGGTCACCGGCGAGCCGCACCTGCGCGCCTATGCAGCGGCCCCGCTGTGCGTCGACGGGCGCCGCATCGGCACCGTCTGTGCGATGGACCGTGTGCCGCAGCCCCCGCTGGACGACGCACGCCGCGCCGCGCTGGCCGACCTGGCCCTGCTGGCCAGCCAGCTGCTGGAGTCCCGCCTGCGTGCCGAACGCACCCGTCTGCAGGAGGCGCGCGTGCGCAACGCCAGCCGCGCCGGCAGCGACTGGCTCTGGGAGACCGACGCCGACGGCGTGATCACCTGGGTGTCCGACAGCGTCGAGGCCCATACCGGCTGGCCGGCCTCGGCCGAGATCGGCCGCCCGGACCGCCAGATCCACCGGGCCCGCGACGACGAGCACCGCGCGTCCCACGAGGCCTACCTCGACGCGATGCACCGTCGCGCGCCGTTCCGCGACTGGATCGCCGACCGCGTCACCGCGCACGGCCCGATCGCCGTGGCGATCAGCGGCGACCCGGTGTTCGACCACACCGGCCGCTTTCGCGGCTACCGCGGCGCCGCGCGCAACGTGACCACCGAGCTCGCCGGCCGGGCCGCCGCGCGCCGCAGCGAGGCGCTGCTGCAGCACGCCATCGAGCACCTCGGCGCCGGCGTGATGGTCTCGGGGGCCGACGGCCGCATCCTGCTCAGCAACTCGCAGTGGCGCCGCGCGATCGAGCGCCACGTGAGCCCGCTGCCGTCGCACTGGCCGGCGCTGCTCGACGCCCTGCTGCGCGCCGGCGCCTACCCCGACGCCGTCGGTCGCGAGCAGGCATTCGCCCGCTGGCGCCTCGCGCTGGCGGAGCAGGACGGCGCCGCGCAGGAAATCCGCATGGGCCCGCGCCACCTGCTGGTGAGCGACCAGCGGCTGCCCGACGGCAGCATCGTGCACCTGTCGGTCGACATCACCCAGCGCCGCCGCGCCGAGCAGGCGCTGGCCGCACAGGACGCGCGGCTGCGCGCGGTGCTCGACGCGCTGCCCGACCTCTGGTTCGTCGCCGACCGCGACGGCACCTACCTCGACTGCAGCGACGAGCACCACCCCTGGCTGGTGCGACCCTTCGCCGAGCTGCGCGGCAAGCGCTTCGGCGACGTCCTGCCCCAGGCGCTGGCCGAGCAGGGGGTCCACGCGGTGCGCCGCGCCCTCGGCGGCGCGGGCGTGCAGCAGCTCGAGTATCGCGTGCGCTGCGCCGACGGGGTCGAGCGCGACTTCGAGGCGCGCATCGCGCCGATGGCCGCCGACCGCGCACTCTACCTGCTGCGCGACCTGACCGAGGTCAAGCGCCTGGAGCGCGACATGCGGCTGCTGCAGCGCGTCCTCGAGGCCCAGGCCGCGCTGCCGATGGTGGTGGCCGACGCGACCCGTCCCGACCTGCCGCTGATCTACGCCAACGGCGCCTTCGAGCGCCTCAGCGGCTACAGCCGCGACGAGGTGCTGGGCCGCAACTGCCGCTTCCTGCAAGCTGGCGAAGACAACGCCGCGGCGCTGGCGCCGCTGCGCGCGGCCATCGCCGAGGGCCGCGACTGCAGCGTGACGCTGGTCAACCGCCGCCGCGACGGCAGCCGCTTCGTCAACGAGCTGCACATCGCGCCGGTGCGCGACGACCTCGGGCGCCTGACGCACTACATCGGCGTGCAGCACGACGTGACCGAGCGCACCCGCGCCGCGCAGCAGCTCAAGCTCAGCGAGGCGCTGTACCGATCCCTGGCCGGCGCGATCACCGAGGGCCTGCTCGTCGTCGCGCCCGACGGCACGGTGGTCGCGGCCAATCCGGCGGCCTGCGCGATGCTGGGCTTGGAGCCGGCGGCGGTGCAGGGGCAGCGCGTCACGCGGCTCGGCTTCGAGCTGCTGCACGAGGATGGCCAAGCGCTCGCGCGCACCGCCCACCCGGCCTACGAGGCGCTGCGTCTCGGCCTCTCGCGCGCCGACCAGGTGCTGCGCGCGCGCCCGCCCGAGGGCCCGGATCGCATGCTGCGCCTGAGCTGGCAGCCGCTGCGCCCCGGCGGCGGCGCGCCGGCGGCCGGGCTGATCACTTTCCGCGACATCACCGGCGAACGCACCGCCGCGCGCGCGCTCGCGGAGGCCGAGGCGCGCTGGAAGTTCGCGCTCGAGGGCGCCGGCGACGGCGTCTGGGACTTCGACGAGGACAGCGGCCGCGTCTACTTCTCGCCACGCTGGAAGGCGATGCTCGGCCACGACGATCACGAGATCGGCGACCGGCTCACCGAGTGGACGCACCGCATCCACCCCGAGGACAAGCCGATGGTGATGGAGGCGGTCAGCCGCTACCGTGCCGGCGAGATCGACGAGTACCGCACCGAGCACCGCCTGCGCCACCGCGACGGCCACTGGATCTGGGTGCTCGACCGCGGCAAGATCGTCGAGCGGCGCGCCGACGGCAGCTCGCGGCGCGTCGTCGGCACGCACACCGACATCACGCGCCAGCGCGCCGCCGAGCAGGCGCTGCGCGACCAGCAGGCGGCGGCCGCGGCGAGCCGCGCGAAGACCGAGTTCCTCTCGCGCATGAGCCACGAGATGCGCACGCCATTGAACGCCGTGCTCGGCTTCGGCCAGCTGCTGGCGCAGCGCGGCACCGTCGACCAGGCGCTGCTGCAGCGCTACACCGGCCACATCCTCCACGCCGGGCGCCACCTGCTGTCGCTGGTGGACGACGTGCTCGACCTGCAGCAGGTCGAGGAGGGCCGGCTGCAGCTCGCGCCCGAGCCGATCGCGCTGGGCGAGGCGGTGGCGGCGGCGCTGGCGCTGCTCGGCCCGCGGGCGCAGGCCCGCGGCCTGCACACCGAGCTGGACGTCGACGCCGCGCTCGTCGTCAGCGCCGACGCCAAGCGCCTGGACCAGGTGCTGCTGAACATCCTGTCCAACGCCGTCAAGTACAACCGGGACGGCGGCTCGCTGCGTTGCAGCGCCACCGCCGCCGCCGGCACCGTCGCGCTGCGGATCGAGGACAGCGGCCGGGGCCTAGCCGCCGAGCAGCTGGCCCGCCTGTTCCAGCCCTTCGAACGGCTCGGCTTCGAGACCTCGGAAATCGAGGGCACCGGCCTGGGCCTGATCATCGCCCGCCGGCTGATGCAGGAGATGGGCGGCCACCTCGCGCTGGACAGCGAGCCCGGCGTGGGCACCTGCGTCACGCTGACGCTGCCGCGCGCCGGCGCCGCGGTGGCGGCCGACACGGCGCCGCCGCCCGCCGTGCGCCCGCCGCCGGCCAGTGCCCCGCTGCCGCTGCGGCTGCTCTACGTCGAGGACAATCCGCTCAACGCGCTGCTGTTCGCGGAGGCCATCGGCTCGCGCCCCGGCATCGAACTCAAGCTCGCGGAGGATGGCACCGAGGCCCTCGCGCTGGTGGCGCACTGGCGCCCCGACGTGCTGGTCATCGATGCCCGCCTGCCTGGCCTGAGCGGCCACGAGGTGCTCGAGCACATGCGCAGGCGGCCCGGGCTGGCGGCGACGCCGGCCTTCATGTGCTCGGCCGACGCGATGCCCGAGGACCTGCAGCGCGCCGCCGACGCCGGCTTCGTCGGCTACTGGACCAAACCGATCGACATCGAACGCGTGATGCACGACCTCTCGACGCTGCGCCCGACCCTCGCATGAAGCACGCCCCCGAACCCGCCCACCGTCACGGCCGCGGCGAGCGCACCGGCGTGCTGCTCGTCAACCTCGGCACGCCGGACGCGCCCACCGCCTCGGCGCTGCGCCGCTACCTGGCGGAGTTCCTCGGCGACCCGCGCGTCGTCGAGATCCCGCGGCCGCTCTGGCTGCTGATCCTGCACGGCATCATCCTGCGCGTGCGGCCGGCCAAGTCGGCCGCCAAGTACGCGACCATCTGGACCGCCGAGGGCTCGCCGCTCAAGGTCTGGACCGAGAAGCAGGCCACGCTGCTCGCCGGCTACCTGGGCGAGCGCGGCCACCCGGTGCTGGTGAAGCCGGCGATGCGCTACGGCTCGCCCTCGGTCGCCGAGCAGCTCGACGCGCTGAAGGCCGAGGGCGCGACGCGCATCCTCGTGCTGCCGCTCTACCCGCAGTACTCGGCCACCACCACCGCGAGCGTGTTCGACGCCGTCTACGACTGGGCCGGCCGCACGCGCCGGCTGCCCGAGCTGCGCTTCGTCAACCACTACCACGACGACGAGGGCTACATCCGCGCCCTCGCCCGCCGGATCGAGGACCACTGGCAGACCCATGGCCGCCCCGACAAGCTGGTGCTCAGCTTCCATGGCGTGCCCGAGCGCACGCTGCAGCTCGGCGACCCCTACCACTGCGAATGCCACAAGACCGCGCGGCTGCTGGCCGAGCGGCTGAGCCTCAAGCCCGAGCAGGTGCAGATCACCTTCCAGAGCCGCTTCGGCAAGGCCAAGTGGCTCGAGCCCTACACCGAGCCGACGCTGGTGGCGCTGGCCCGGCAGGGCGTGCAGCGCGTGGACGTCGCCTGCCCCGGCTTCACCTCCGACTGCCTGGAGACGCTCGAGGAGATCGCCCAGGAGGCGCGCGAGGCCTTCCTGCACGCCGGCGGGCGCGAGTTCGAGTACATCCCCTGCCTGAACGACCAGCACGAGTGGATCGCCGCCCTCGCCGGCATCGCGATCCGCCACCTGCAGGGCTGGCCGACCGCCGCGGCCGACCCCGCCGCGCTGCAGGCCCAGGCCGACCGCGCCCGGCGCATGGGGGCGGCGGCGTGACGGAAGGGGTGAGGCTCGACAAGTGGCTGTGGGCCGCGCGCTTCTACAAGACGCGCAGCCTGGCCGCCGAGGAGATCGCCCGGCACCGCGTCGAGGTCAACGGCCAGCCGGTCAAGGCCTCGCGCGAGCTGAAGCCCGGTGACCTCGTGGCGCTGCGCCAGGGCCCGGTGGCCCGCACCGTCGTCGTGCGTGCCCTGAGCGCGGTGCGCGGGCCGGCGCCGGTCGCCCAGGCGCTCTACGAGGAGACGCCCGCCAGCGTCGCCGCCCGCGAGGCCCAGGCCCAGCAGCGCCGGCTCGCGCCGGAGCCGGCCCAGACCATCGAGCAAGGGCGGCCGACCAAGCGCGACCGCCGCCAGCTCGCCGACTGGGACCGCTGGAGCGCTTCCCTCGACTGACACCGCCCGCGGCGGCGGCCGGCCGTCGAAAGACCCTCTTGAAATCGAGGTCGGCACCCCCAGTTGCCCTCAGTCCAGCCGATTTCGGCCGCTCACGCACGATCCCCGCCCCTTCGACCATGGCCCATCCCGAACCGAACGACGCCCCCGCCGCCGACACCCCCGATCCCGTTGCGGCCGCCGCCGAGGCGGCCGCCCCCAGCCCCGAGCAGCGCCTTGCCGAGCTCGAGGCCCGGCATGCCGAGATGGCCGACGCCTACCTGCGCGCCAAGGCCGAGGTCGAGAACACCCGCCGCCGCTCGGAAGAGGAGATGAGCAAGGCGCGCAAGTTCGCGATCGAGTCCTTCGCCGAGAGCCTGCTGCCGGTCAAGGACAGCCTGGAGGCGGCGCTGGCGATCGAGAACGCCAACGCCGACCAGCTGCGCGAGGGCACCCATGCGACGCTGCGCCAGCTCGGCCAGGCGCTGGAGCGCAACAAGGTGCTCGAGATCGCGCCGCCCGCCGGCACCAAGTTCGACCCGCACCAGCACCAGGCCATCAGCATGGTGCCGGCCGACCAGGAAGCCAACAC
>CAYLKR010000136.1:0-7012 GCA_964384225.1 uncultured Methylibium sp. | reverse complement strand
CGTTGGGCGGCATGCCGACCTTGGTGTTGGACGGCGGGATCGGCTGCATGAACCACTTGTCCCAGAGCTTGGCGATGTCGCCGGACTTCATCATGCGGATGATGCTGTCGTCGACCGCCTTCTTGAAGGCCGGGTCGTCCTTGCGGATCATGATCGCGATCGGCTCGACGCTCAGCACCTCGCCGACGATCTTGAAGTCCGCCGGGTTCTTGGAACGCGCGATGTTGCCGGCCAGGATGGCGCCGTCCATCACGAAGGCGTCGGCACGGCCGCTCTCGAGCAGCAGGAAGCTGTCGGCGTGGTCCTTGCCGTAGACCTCCTCGAAGTTGATGCCGCTGGCGCGCTCGTTCTTGCGCAGCGTCTGCACCGAGGTCGTGCCGGTGGTCGTGGCGACCTTCTTGCCGTTGAGCTGGGCGATCGAGGTGATGCCCGAGTTGGCCTTGACGGCGATGCGCACTTCCTCGACGAAGGTGGTGACCGCGAAGCTGACGTCCTTCTGGCGCGTGGCGTTGTTGGTCGTCGAGCCGCACTCGATGTCCACGGTGCCGTTCTGCATCAGCGGGATGCGGTTCTGCGAGGTGACCGGCTGGTACTTGGTCGACAGCGCGGTGAGACCGAGCTGCTTCTGGATGTCGCGCAGCACGCGCTCGCAGATCTCGACGTGGTAGCCGACGAACTTGCCGTCGCCCAGCGTGTAGCTCAATGCACCGGAGGATTCGCGCACCCCCATGGTGACGGACCCGCTGTCCTTGATCTTCTTCAGCGTGTCCGCCTGGGCGGCGCCGGCGGTGGCCAGCGCAGCGGCGAGGACGAGCAGCGACTTCTTCATGAGAACTCCTTCGAAGGCTGATAAACAGGGTGGAACCAATCTAGCGGAGCCGCCGCGGCGCCGACATACGGGCTCACCACAAGAGACGACCGAGCGGAAACCCTTGGAAGACAGCAGGCTCCGTGCCAGGCGGTGTCGCCGCGGGTCGGGACCGGCGGCGCACTGTAACCATGCGCCCTGCGCCCTGCCAATGCCTTTTGGCAGGCGGCCCATGCCGCGCCGGCATGGGGGGCGCGCCGTGGCTCAGCCGGCGGTGGCCACCTGCAGGTGCTCCCACAGCGCCTGGACGCCGGGCTTGACGTGGCGGGCCAGCGCGGGGCGCTCGCGGAAGATGCGCACCTCCATGCTCAGCTCGAAGCTGCCGGAGGGGGCGGCCGGCACCAGCTTGCGCGTCTTGAGCTCCTTGCGCACCGAACTGGCCGGCAGGAAGGCCAGGCCATGGCCTTCCAGCGCCATCGCCTTCAGCCCCTCGGCCATGTCGGTCTCGTAGGTCGGCTGCAGCGGCAGCGGCGGCTCGCCGGGGCGCGAGGCCTGCTTGATGATCAGGTCCACCATCTGCCCGAGGTAGGCACCGGACGAGTACGCCAGGAAGGGCACGCGCTCGCGCGGCGCGGCCGGCAGCCGGAACAGCGGCTCGCCGTCCGAGCCGGCCTTGGCGTAGGCGCGCAGCGACTCCTCGCCCAGCGTCAGCATCTCGTAGCGCTCCATGTTGAGCTGCAGCGGCAGCGCCGGGTGGTGGTAGGCGATCAGCAGGTCGCAGCCGCCTTCGGCGAGGCGCAGCACGGCGTCGTGCACGTTCATCGCGATCAGCCGGCTCTTCATCGTGCCGGCCTCGGGCATGGCGCGGCGCAGCTCCATGATCCAGTGCGGGAAGAAAGCGAAGGCCAGCGTGTGCGGCACCGCGAACTCGATCATGTCCTGCCCGCTCGCCCGGTGGCCGCGCATCAGGTTGCGGGTGGCCTGCAGCGCCGCGAGCAGCTCCAGCGCCTGGGCATGGAAGGTCTCGCCGGCCGGCGTCAGGCGGGTCGGGTAGGAGCTGCGGTCGACCAGATCGGTGCCGGCCCAGGCCTCCAGCGCCTGGATGCGGCGGCTGAAGGCCGGCTGGGTGACGTGGCGCAGCTGGGCCGAGCGCGAGAAGCTGCGCGTCTCGGCGAGGCTGACGAAGTCCTCGAGCCACTTGGTGTCCATCGCCGGTCCCCTGCCCTCGTCACCAGCGCGCCAGGGCCGGCGCCTTGAGCTCGGTCGGCTCGAGCGTGACCACGGTCTCGCCGTCGCCGAGCCAGACGGTGCCGTCCTGCACGGTGCATTGCAGCCGCATCGTGCGGCGCGCGAGCGCCGCCAGCTCGGCGCCGGCCTCGCCGGGGAGCAGGCGCACGCGCAGGTTGCCCAGGCGCTCCAGCACGCCCTGGTTCTGGCTCCACCACAGCGGCGCCGTCCGGCCCCAGGTGTAGAGCACGACCTCTCGGGCGCGGTGGCTGGCCTTGCGCAGCCATTTCTCGTCGGGCTGACCGACGTCGATCCACAACTCGATCTCGTCGGTGAGGCTGCGCCGCCACAGGTCGGGCTCGTCCATGTCGGTCATCGCGTTGGCGAAAGCCAGCGGCGCCTCGTCGTCCTCGCCGACCGCGTGCAGCGCATACGCCAGCAGACGCACCATCAGGCGCTCGTCGTTCTCCGACGGGTGCTGGGCGATCGTCAGCGCATGGGTGCCGTAGTGGCCGCGGTCCATGTCGGCGACCTGGAGTTCGGCCTTGAAGATGGTCGATTTGAGGGCCATGGAGGAAGGGACGCAGGGGCCGGGATGACGCGACGGCGGAGTCTGGCACAGCGCTGCCCGGTTACCATGGGCTGTCCACTCACAGGAGGGCTGATTGGCCACCCCGAACTACTCGTACGAAAAGCGCCAGCGCGAGCTCGCCAAGAAGCGCAAGAAGGAAGAGAAGCTCAAGCGCAAGGCCGAGGGCAAAGCCGCCGACGCGGCGCCGGACGACGAGCCCGAAGCGGCCGACGGCGCCACCGACCGGCCCGCACCGGCCGGCGGCGAAGCCGCCGACTGACTCAGTCGCTGAAGGGCCGCCCCGAGGCGACCGAGCGTCCCCTCGGGGGCAGGAGCGAAGCGACGTCGGGGCGGTCATGCGTTCAGTCGCCCTCGGCGCCGCTTTGCTGCAGCGCCCACATCTCGGCGTAGCGCCCGCCCGCTGCCAGCAGTTCGGCATGCGTGCCGCGCTCGACGATGCGCCCCGCCTCCATCACCAGGATCTGGTCCGCGTCCACCACGGTGGACAGCCGGTGCGCGATGACCAGCGCGGTCTTGTCGCGCGCGGCGCTGCGCAACTCCTCCTGTATCGCGCGCTCGTTGGCCGAATCGAGCGCCGAGGTCGCCTCGTCGAAGATGACGATCGGCGGATTCTTCAGCAGCGTGCGGGCGATCGCGACGCGCTGCTTCTCTCCCCCCGACAGCTTCAGCCCGCGCTCGCCGACCATGGTCTGGTAGCCCTTGGGCTGCGCGGCGATGAAGTCGTGGATGCGCGCCGCCCGCGCCGCGGCCTCGATCTCGGCCTGTGAGGCGCCGGGGCGGCCGTAGGCGATGTTGTAGGCCACCGTGTCGTTGAACAGCACGGTGTCCTGCGGCACGATGCCGATCGCTCGGCGCAGGCTGTCCTGGGTAAGGCGGCGGAGGTCGTGACCGGCCACCGTGATGCGCCCGCCGCTCACGTCGTAGAAGCGGTAGAGCAGCCGCGCCAGCGTGCTCTTGCCGGCACCCGAGGGGCCGACGACGGCGACGGTGTGGCCGGCCGGGATCTCGAAGCTCAGGTCATGCAGGATGGGCCGCGAGGGCTCGTAGGCGAAGTTCACGTTCTCGAACCGCACCACCGGCGGCGCGTCGGCGTGCAGCGCCACCGCGTCCGGCGCATCGGCAATCTCGCGCTCGCGCTCGAGCAGGCCGAACATCTTCTCCAGGTCGGTCAGCGCCTGCTTGATCTCGCGGTAGATCACGCCGAGGAAGTTCAGCGGGATGTAGAGCTGGATCATGAAGGCGTTGATCATCACCAGGTCGCCGAGCGTCATGCGCCCGGCGACCACGCCCTCGGTGGCACGCCACAGCATCGCGATCAGCGCCACGGCGATCAGCAGCTGCTGGCCGGTGTTGAGCAGCGACAGCGTGGACTGCGACTTCAGCTTCGCGCGCCGCAGCTTGTCCAGGCTCTCGTCGTAGCGCTTCGCCTCGAAAGCCTCGTTGTTGAAGTACTTGACCGTCTCGTAGTTCAGCAGCGAGTCGATCGCGCGGGTGTGAGAGCTGGAGTCCAGCTCGTTCATCTGCTTGCGGAACTTGGTGCGCCACTCGGTCACCAGCACGGTGAAGGCGATGTAGGCGACCAGCGCGGCGACGGTGATCCAGGCGAAGGCGGGGTCGAACTTGACCGCCAGGATGGTCAGCACCAGGCCGACCTCCACCAGCGTCGGCAGGATGCTGTAGAGCGAGTAGGAGATCAGCGACTGCACGCCGCGCGTGCCGCGCTCGATGTCGCGCGTCATGCCGCCGGTCTGGCGCTCCAGGTGGAAGCGCAGGCTGAGCGCGTGCAGGTGCTGGAACACCTGCAGCGAGATCGAGCGCGACGCCCCCTCGGTCGCCTTGGCGAAGACCAGCTCGCGCAGCTCGGTGAACAGCGACGTCGACAGCCGCAGCGCGCCATAGGCCAGCAGCAGCCCGATCGGCACGACCAGCACGGCACGCGGATCGTTCAGCGGGATCGACAGGGCGTCGACCAGCTCCTTCAGCAGCAGCGGCACGCCGACGTTGGCCGCCTTGGCCGCCACCAGGCAGGCCAGCGCCGCCAGCACGCGCCACTTGTAGGCCCACAGATAGGGCAGCAGACGGGCCAGCGTGGCCCAGTCGGAGCGCGCCGCGGTCGCGGCCGGCGCTGCGGGAGGCGCCGCGGGGGCGAGGGCTTCACGACGCACGATGACTCACAATCCCGGCACTCCTTGACCGCCCAACGCCCGATGAACCCCGACCCGCTGCCCACCGCCCACCTGCCCGCCCCGCCACCCGGCATGGACTTGGTGATGCGCGTGATGCCGATGCCGGCCGATGCCAACCCGAACGGCGACGTCTTCGGCGGCTGGATCATGGCCCAGGTGGACCTGGCCGGCGCGGTGCTGCCCGCCCGCCTCGCGAAGGGTCGCATCGCGACGGTGGCGGTCAACCAGTTCATTTTCAAGCAGCCGGTGTCGATCGGCGACCTGCTGAGCTTCTACGCGCGCATCGAGCGCGTCGGCCGCACCTCGATCACGGTGCGCGTCGAGGTCTGGGCCGAGCGCAACCCGGCCGATCCGGTGGTCGTCAAGGTCACCGAGGCGAACCTGACCTACGTCGCGATCGACCGCAGCGGCCAGAGCCGCGAGGTGCCGAAGGGCTAGGGCCTGTTGGCGCGAACCTTCCGATAGCGTCAACAGGCCCTAGCCCCGCCGCAACCGCCGGACCAGGCGCCAGCCGAGGAGCGCCGCCAGGACCGCGGCATAGACCGCCACCTCGGCGAAGTCCTGCTTGGCCGCACGCATCCAGAAGAAGTGCAGCACCGCGAGCCCCGCGACGGCATAGACCGTGCGGTGCAGCGCCTGCCAGCGCGCCGCGCCGAGCGCCTTGATCGCGCGGTTGAAGGAGGTCGCCGCCAGCGGCAAGAGCAGCAGCAGCGACAGGAAGCCGACCAGCGCGAACGGCCGCTTCGGGATGTCGGCGGCGATCGCCGCCGGATCGAGGCCCATGTCCAGCCACGCGTAGCAGAGGAAGTGCAGCACGGCGTAGAAGAAGGTGAACAGGCCCAGCATCCGCCGGAAGCGCGCGAGCGCCGGCAGGCCCAGGGCCTCGCGCAGCGGCGTGACGGCCAGCGTCAGGCAGAGGAAGCGCAGCGTCCAGTCGCCGGTGGCGCGGATCAGCGCCTCGGCCGGGTTGGGGCCCAGCGCGTCGGCGACGGCGCCGTACAGCAGCCAGGCGAACGGCCCCAATGCCGCGACGAAGAGCGCCGGCTTGGCCGCCGGATGCAGCAGCACCGCCGCACGGCGGCGCGGCGCGGTGGGGGCGGGCAGCACCGCGCTCATCAGTAGTTCTTCACCAGGTCCATGCCGGCGTAGAGCTGGCCGACCTGGGCCTCGTAGCCGTTGAACATCTGCGTCGGGCGCTTCTTCGTGAACAGGCCGTCCTCGCCGATGCGGCGCTCGGTGGCCTGGCTCCAGCGCGGATGATCCACCTTCGGGTTGACGTTCGAGTAGAAGCCGTACTCGTGCCCGGCGGCCTTGACCCAGGCGGTCTTGGGCTGCTGCTCGACGAAGCGGATCTTCACGATCGACTTGCCGCTCTTGAAGCCGTACTTCCACGGCACCACGAGCCGCAGCGGCGCGCCGTTCTGGTTGGGCAGCACCTCGCCGTACATGCCGAAGGCCAGCAGCGTCAGCGGGTGCATCGCCTCGTCCATCCGCAGCCCCTCGACGTACGGCCAGTCGAGCACGCCGGAGCGCAGCCCGGGCATCTGCTTCGGGTCGGCCAGCGTGTGGAACTCGACATACTTGGCGTTGCCGGTCGGCTCGACGCGCTTGATCAGCTCGGCCAGCGACCAGCCGACCCAGGGAATCACCATCGACCAGCCCTCGACGCAGCGCAGCCGGTAGATGCGCTCTTCCATGGCGCTCAGCTTCAGCAGGTCGTCGATGCCGAAGACCCGCGGCTTCGCGACCGCGCCCTCGACCGCCACCGTCCACGGCCGCGTCTGCAGCGTGCGGGCGCGCGCGACCGGGTCGTCCTTGCCGGTGCCGAACTCGTAGAAGTTGTTGTACGAGGTGGCGTCCTCGTAGGCGGTGAGCTTGTCCAGCGTCATCGCGCCGGGCACCGCGCTGCGCGCGCCGGGCAGCGGCGCCAGCCTGCCCGGCCGCGCCGCCTGCGCCAGGGCGTCGCGGCCCGCCCAGGCGGCCAGCGTGGCCCCGGCACCGCCGGCGGCGAGCTGCTTCAGGAACTCGCGGCGGCCCTCGTAGGCGGCGCGCGGCGTGATCTCGCTGGGCACCGGATGGTCGAAGCCCTGGTGGGCATGGCGGGGGATCGGCAGCATGGCAGGTGGCGTTGCAAAGACTGGGTGCGAGACCGAAACCCGCCGCCGGGTTCCGTCGGCGGTCCGGCGCGGGGCCTGTCCG
>CAYLKR010000135.1:0-7056 GCA_964384225.1 uncultured Methylibium sp. | reverse complement strand
GCGCTGGAGGCCGCGCTCGCCGGCCGCTGGCGCGCCGGCGACGGCGGGGCGCCGTCGGTCTGGCAGCTCCAGGTGCCGCTGCTGAGGCTGCAGCCGGCGCCGGGCTCGCTGGGCGCGACGCTCGAAGGCCTGGCCGCGCGCCCGCCCGCCGCCGCCGACGGCGAGCCGCTGCTGGGCGCGCTGCTGCTGGCGCGCGACCTCGCCGTGGAGCTGCGCCACGCCCCTGGGCGCTGGAGTGCGGTCGCCGCGCCAGGTGCGGCCGACGTGCTCGGCGCCACGCTGCGCTGGCGTGCCGCGAGCGTCGAGGCGGCGGAAGGCGCCGAGCCGCAGGCCGAACTGGACGCCGACATCGAGCCGCTGCGCGTCGCCGACTGGCTGCAGCGCCTGCAGCCCGACTTCGGCTGGGGCGGCGACCTGCGCGTCGGCGCCCGCATCGCACTGCGCAGCAGCCCCGATGTGCGTCTGCGCCTCGACATCGAGCGCGCCGGCGGCGACCTGCAGGTCAGCGAGTTCGGCGTCGTGCAGACGCTGGGCCTCTCCGAGCTGAAGCTCGCGCTCGCCGCCGACGGCGGCCGCTGGCAGGCGACGCAGGCGATCGCCGGCGGCAACCTCGGGCGCATCGCCGGGCGCCAGACGCTGTCGACGTCGCCCCGGGCGCTGTGGCCGCGTCCGGACGCGCCGATCGACGGCGAGCTCAGCGCCCAGGTCGACAACCTCGGCACCTGGGGCGCCTGGGTGCCGGCCGGCTGGCGGCTGGCCGGCAGCCTGCGCGCCACGCTGAGGGTGGCGGGCCAGCTCGGCGCGCCGCAACTGATCGGCGAGGCCAGCGGGCGCGGCATCGGGCTGCGCAACGCGCTCGAAGGCGTGGCGCTCGCCGACGGCGAACTCGACGCGCGCTTCGAGGGCGACAGCGCGCGCCTGGGCACGCTGCGCTTCACAGCCGGCGACGGGCACATCGCGGTCAACGGCGAGGCGCGGCTCGGCGCCGAGCCGCGGCTGGAGCTGCGCTTCGAGGCGCAGCGCGCCACGCTGATCGGCCGCGTCGACCGCCGCGTCGTCGCCAGCGGCACCGCGGTGCTGCGCGCCGACCGCGAGCGCGTCGCGGTCGAAGGCAGCGTGCGCGCCGACGAGGGCCTGATCGACATCAGCCGCAGCGACGCACCGAAGCTCGGCGACGACGTGACGGTGCGCCGCGGCGGCGCCCCGGCGCCCACCGAGGCGGCAGCGACGGCGCCGGCCGCCCGCCGCGCGCCGCGCGAACTGAGCGCCGACGTCGCGCTCAACCTCGGCCGGCGCTTCCAGCTGCGCGGTCGCGGCCTCGACACCCGGCTCGGCGGCCAGCTGCGCCTGACCACGCCCGCCGGCCGGCTGAGCGCGCGCGGCGAGATCCGCACCGACAACGGCACCTACGAGGCCTATGGCCAGAAGCTGCAGATCGAGCGCGGCGTGATCACCTTCCTCGGCCCGCTCGACAACCCGCGGCTGGACATCGAGGCGGTGCGCCCGAACACCGACGTGCGCGTCGGCGTCACGGTCGGCGGCAGCGCGCAGTCGCCGCGCGTGCGGCTGTTCTCCGAGCCCGACCTGCCTGCCACCGAGAAGCTCGCCCTCCTCGTCACCGGCCGCCGCTACGACAGCCTGGGCGGCACCGACACCCTGCTGCTGCAGCGCGCGGCCTTCGCGCTGCTGGCCGGCGACGGCAGCGGCGAGACCGACTTCGACCTCGCGCGCACGCTGCAGCTCGACGAGCTGTCGCTGCGCCAGAGCGACGGCGTCGTGCGCGACACCGTCGTCACGCTCGGCAAGCAGATCTCCGAGCGCGTCTACCTCGGCTACGAGCGGGGGCTGAACGCGACGGCCGGCAACTGGCAGCTGATCTACCGCATCGCCCAGCGCTTCACGCTGCGCGCCCAGTCGGGCGACGACTCGGCGGTGGACCTGATCTGGCTGTTCCGCTGGTAGCGGCTTAGCGAAGATTTAGGGTTCCGTGAGGAAGCATTTAGCGGCGCCTCCTGGCGCGGGCTCCTACAGTGCCTCGGCGCGTTGACCGAACGCGACCCACCGATCCAGGAACCCCGCCATGCACACCAGCCTCACGGAACTCCTCGCGCTTCACCAAGCGACCCGCACGCCGCGCCACGACCTCTACGCGCACATCCACAAGGGCATCCGCCTGCTGCTCGGCGACACGCTGACGCGCGCCGGGTGCGTCGACGCGGACGACCGCGACGCCGTCGTCGAGCTCGTCGCCCAGGTCGAGCGCCTGGCCGACTTCTGTAGCGCCCACCTCGAGCACGAGAACACCTTCGTGCACCCGGCGCTCGAGCGCGCGGCCGCCGGCACCAGCCAGCGCATCGCGGCCGAGCACGTCGAGCACGAGCGCGACATCGAGGCGCTGCGCGCCCAGGCGCGCGCGCTGGCGGCCTGCGAGCCGGGCCGCCGCGCCGCCGCCTGCCATGCGCTGTACCACGCGCTGAGCCTGTTCAGCGCGCACAACCTGGCGCACATGCTGATCGAGGAGACGGCGCACAACGCCGTGCTCTGGGCGCATTACGACGACGCGCAGCTCGCCGCGATCGAGGCCCAGATCGTCGCCCACCTGTCGCCCGCGGTCATGATGGAAGCGATGCGCTGGATGATCCCGGCGCTGGCGCCGTCCGAGCGCCTCGGGCTGCTGAGCGGCATGCAGGCCCAGGCCCCGGCGCCGGCCTTCGAGGCGGTGCTGGCGCTGGCGCGCGAGCTGCTCGGCGATGGTGACTGGGCGGCGCTGGCGCGCGGCCTCGGCCGGCCGGTCGCGCCGGGCCTGGCCGCCTGAGGCGAGCGGCTCAGCCGGGCACGCGCACGAGTTCCAGCGTCGCGCTCACGTCGAGCCGGAGCCGCCCGCGGCCGCACTTCAGCAGCGCGATCCCGAGCTGCTGCTCCTCGAGGCGGCGGCGCAGCAGGATCAGGCGCGCCTCCAGGTTGTCGACCACGTCGGGCAGCTTGATCGACGGGTCGAGCCGGATCTCGCGGTTGCTGAATTCGGTGCGGCCGGTGGCGTGGTGCTCGCTGAGCAGGCGCCACAGGATCGCGCCGGCGACGCCCTTGATCACGTAGTCGTCGTCGCAGAAGACGCTGCGCGAGGCCTCGTAGTAGCGCACCCGGCGCACGGCGGGCCGTGCCGGCGGCGCGGCGCGCGGCGCTGCGGGGTGGAGATCGGCGGCCGGCTCACCGCCCTCGGCCAGCCCGTGCATCGTGGCGGCGACGAGCATGCCGAAGGCGACCAGCGCGTCCTCGTGGTCGTAGCTGAAATGCAGGTCCTGCTCGCTCTCGACGAGCAGCACGCCAAGCACGCGCCCGGCATGCAGCAGCGGCACGCCGAGCTGGCTGTGCGGCTCGGCCAGGCCGGGGTAGGGGATCTCGACCGACAGCTCCGGGCCGCTGCCGTCGAGGCGGACGACCTCGCGCATCGCGCGGCTGTAGCGGTAGGCCTGCGTCAGCCAGCTGATGCGGATCGCGGTGCGGGCCCGCGCGCACATGCCGATGACGCCGTCGCCCACCGCGACCTCCGAGCCGATGCCCGAGCGCGGATAGCCGCGCGAGCCGACCAGGTAGAGGCGCTGCACGCGCTCGTCCATCACCAGGAACATCGCGTGGCGCAGCTGCAGCTCGGTCACGATGGCGTCGAGGGCCGTGTCGACCAGCGCAGCGAGGTCGAACACCGCGCCGATGCGCTCGCTCATGCGCCGCAGCGCCGCCAGCGGGTGCTGCGCCGGGGGCGACGGCGGCTCCAGCGTCGCGCCCGGCAGCGCCTCGAGCGCCTCGACGCGGTAGATGTCCGAGCCGAGCAGGCGGAACACGCCGGCCATGCCGGTGTGCGACGCGATGCCCTCCAGGTGGGCGCGCATGCGCTCGAACAGCGGCCCGTCGGACTCGGTGCGCAGGTAGCGCAGCCGCAGGCGGTACAGGCGCCCGGTGTGCGGGTCCACGACGCTGAGCTGGCCGTGCGGGTTGGCCAGGATGTTGCGTCGCGTCTTGTTGAAGAACTGGTAGGACAGCGCGACATGCTCGCTGTCGACGTAGTGCACCTGGGACAGGAAGGCGACGTTCGGCTCGCCGTCGGCCGAGCAGGTGGCCATCGTCGCCGGGATGGCCCCCTCGAGCGCGGCGCGGATCTGGTCAAGCCGCATCGCCGCCCCCGCGTCGCGCGTCGCCCAGCGGCTGGCCGGCCTTCGGCCCCGGGGTCTGCACGAAGACGGCTTCGGCCGTGAAGCGCACGACGGCCAGCGCGTTCCAGGCCTGTTCGAACATCGCCCGAGCGAAGGCCTCGCCGAACCGGACGCGCTCGAGCTCGCGCACCATGTTGTCGACGTGGCGGCGCAGCAGCGGCGCGTCGTCCGGCGTCGCGGGCCGCACGCTTGCGTCACGGCCCTTGAGCTGCACCGCGAAGCTGGTGTAGGGCTCGCTGAACACCGCCGCCACGCGGCCGCTGCGGCGCACGTCGGCCAGGAAGTCGCGCGCCTGGTCCTCGCGCACCCAGGCCTCGACGCTGCGGCGATCCTCCAGCAGCCGGCCGGCCATGCCCCAGCACAGGCTGGGCAGGTGGCCCGCGCCGACGGACGAGAGCACCACGTCGCAGCGCGTGTTGAGGGTCTCGAGAAGCGCGGTATCGATCAAGGCGGTGCCGGTCGGGACCGAGGGGCCGCCAGTGTAGGGCGGCCTCCGGCAGGTGCGGCTCCTACAATCGCCGGCCAAGCCGCCACCGTAGTTCAATGGATAGAACGGCCGCCTCCTAAGCGGCAGATACAGGTTCGATTCCTGTCGGAGGCGCCAGCCGCGCCCGGCGCCGCGGACGCCGGCCCGACCTCAGCGCGAGCGCATCGCCCGGCTCAGCAGCACCACCGGGATCAGCCCGACCACCACGATCGCCAGCGAGGGCAGCGCCGCCTCGGCCAGCCGCTCGTCGCGCGCCAAGTTGTAGGCCACGACCGCCAGCGTGTCGCTGTCGAAGGGGCGCAGCACCAGCGTGGCGGGCAGTTCCTTCATCACGTCGACGAAGACCAGCAGAGCGGCGGCAAGCGCCGAGCGCGTCAGCAGCGGCGCGTGAACGCCGAAGAACAGCCTCGCCGGGCCCGCGCCGAGGGTGCGCGCGGTGTCGTCGAAGCTGGCCGGGATGCGCGCATAGCCGGCCTCGACCGACTGCAGCGCCACCGCCGAGAAGCGCACCAGGTAGGCAAACAGCAGGCCGGCCATGGTGCCGGTGGCCACCAGCGCCAGCCAGCCGGCCCAGGCCGACCCCGGCGCCGCCGCCTGCGCCCAGCCGACCGGGCCGAGCAGCCCGACCGCGATCACCGCGCCGGGCACCGCATAGCCCAGCGACACCAGCCGCACCAGCGGCTGCACCGCGCCGGCGCGCCCGCCGCGCAGCGTGAAGCCGAGCAGCAGCGCCAGCGCCACCGCCGCCGCGGCGGCCAGCGAGGCGAGCTTCAGGCTGGTCCAGGCCCAGCCGGCGAAGCGCGCCCAGGGCAGGCCGAACTCGCCGTAGGTCGCCTCGCGCCACACCTGCCACAGCAGCACGGCCACCGGCAGCACGAAGCCCAGCAGCACCGGCAGCGCGCACAGCGTCGTCGCGGCCCAGGCCACGCGGCCCGTCAGCGCGATCGGCCGCGCCTCGCGCCCGGCCGCCGCGCCGCGGCCGCTGGCGTAGCGCAGCCGCGCCTGCGCGCGCCGCTCGGCCCACAGCAGCAGCGCGACGACGGCCAGCAGCAGCGTCGCGAGCTGGGCCGCGGCGATGCGGTCGTCCATCACCAGCCAGGCCTTGTAGATGCCGGTCGTGAAGGTGGCGAGGCCGAAGTAGGCGCCGACGCCGTAGTCGGCCAGCGTCTCCATCAGCGCCAGCGCGACGCCGGCGGCCAGCGCCGGCCGCGCCAGCGGCAGCGCGACCTCGCGCACGCGCCGCCCGAGCCCGGCGCCGAGCAGCCGGGCGGCCTCCATCAGGTGCAGGCCGCGCTCCAGCAGCGCCGCGCGCGTCAGCAGGTAGACGTAGGGGTAGAGCGCCAGCGTGAACAGGACGATCGCGCCCGGCAGGCTGCGCACGTCGGGCCACAGCGGCCCGGTGGCGCCGGTGGCGGCGCGCAGCGCGGTCTGCAGCGGGCCGCTGAACTGCAGGAAGTCGGTCGCGGCGTAGGCCAGCACATAGGCCGGCATCGCCAGCGGCAGCAGCAGCGCCCATTCGAAGTGGCGTCGGCCGGGGAAGTCGAACAGCGTCACCGCCGCCGCCGTCGCGCCGCCGAGCAGCGCGACGCCGAGCGCCACGCCCGCGGCCAGCAGCAGCGAACTCGCCGCGTAGCCCGGCATCACCGTCGTGAACTGGTGGCGCAGCAGCTCCAGGCTGTCGGGCCGGGGGACGAACCAGGCACCCAGCACGCCGAGCAGCGGCAGCGCGAGGAGCAGGCAGAGGACGGCGGCGAGGCGGCGCATGTCAGCGGCCGCGCCCGGTCACAACAAGAATGCGAACGACTTTCATTTTGAATCCGGTCGCTATCATAGGAGGATGTTCCTGCGCGCAGAGTCGGTCTCGGTGCACTACGCCGGCCATGGCGCCGGCGGGCAGCGCGCCGCGGTCGAGCAGGTGAGCCTCGGGCTGGCGCGCGGCGAGATCGGCGTGCTGATCGGCCCTTCCGGCTGCGGCAAGACCTCGCTGCTGCGCGCGATCGCCGGGCTGGAGCCGCTGCACGAGGGCCGCATCCTGCTGGACGGCGAGACGGTCGCCGACGCCGCCGCCGGCGTGCACCTCGCGCCCGAGGTCCGCCGCATCGGCATGGTATTCCAGGACTACGCGCTCTTCCCGCACCTGACGGTGGCGCAGAACGTCGCCTTCGGCCTGCCCAACATGGGCCGCGCCGAGCGCGCCCGGCGGGTGCAGGAGCTGCTGGACCTGGTCGGCCTGGGCGCCGCCGCGCAGCGCGCGCCGCACCAGCTCTCCGGCGGCCAGCAGCAGCGCATCGCGCTGGCCCGGGCGCTGGCGCCGGCGCCGCGGCTGCTGCTGCTCGACGAGCCCTTCTCCAGCCTCGACGT
>CAYLKR010000134.1:0-7063 GCA_964384225.1 uncultured Methylibium sp. | reverse complement strand
ACCACCGACCTGCGCCTCAACGAGCCGCGCTACGTGACCCTGCCCAACATCATGAAGGCCAAGAAGAAGCCGCTCGAGACCGTCAAGCCGGCCGACCTCGGCGTGGACGTCACGCCGCGGCTGAAGACGCTGAAGGTCAGCGAACCGCCCAAGCGCGGCGCCGGCGTCAAGGTGCCCGACGTCGCGACCCTGGTCGCGAAGCTGAAGAACGAAGCGAAGGTGATCTGAGATGTCCGTCCTCGTCATTGCCGAACACGAACACGCGCTGCTCAAGGGCGCGACGCTGAACACCGTCACCGCCGCCAGCCAGTGCGGCGGCGACGTCCATGTGCTGGTCGCCGGCTGCAACGCCGCCGATGCGGCGAAGCACGCCGCCGAGATCCAGGGCGTGGCCAAGGTGCTGCACGCCGACGCGCCGCAGCTCGAGGAGCAGCTCGCCGAGAACGTCGCCGCCCAGGTGCTGGCGATCGCAGCCCACTACAGCCACATCCTCTTCCCCGCCACGGCGCACGGCAAGAACGTCGCGCCGCGCGTCGCCGCGCTGCTCGATGTCGCGCAGATCAGCGACATCACCAAGGTCGATGCGCCCGACACCTTCGAGCGCCCGATCTACGCCGGCAACGCCATCGCCACCGTGCAGAGCGCCGACAAGGTCAAGGTCATCACCGTGCGCACCACCGGCTTCGACCCCGCGGCCACCGGCGGCAGCGCGCCGATCGAGAGCATCGCCGCGGTGGCCGACAGCGGCAAGAGCGCCTTCGTCGGCCGCGAGGTCACCAAGAGCGACCGGCCCGAGCTGACGGCCGCCAAGATCATCGTCAGCGGCGGCCGCGCGCTCGGCTCGAGCGACAAGTTCGACGAGGTGCTGATCCCGCTGGCCGACAAGCTCGGAGCGGCGCTCGGCGCCAGCCGCGCGGCGGTGGATGCCGGCTACGCGCCCAATGACTGGCAGGTCGGCCAGACCGGCAAGATCGTCGCGCCCAGCCTCTATGTCGCCTGCGGCATCAGCGGCGCGATCCAGCACCTGGCGGGCATGAAGGACTCCAAGGTGATCGTCGCGATCAACAAGGACCCCGAGGCGCCGATCTTCAGCGTCGCTGACTACGGGCTCGAGGCCGACCTGTTCGAGGCCGTGCCGGAGCTCGTCAAGGCGCTCTGATCCCTTCCCCTTCAGGGCGCCGACGCGCCCGCCTTCCATCGAGGTCCCCATGAGCTACGTCGCCCCCGTCAAGGACATGCTGTTCTGCATGCAGCATCTCGCCGGCCTCGAGCAGGTCGCGAAGCTGCCCGGCTTCGAGGAGGCCGGCCTCGACACCGCCCAGGCGGTGCTCGACGAATGCGCCAGGTTCAACGAGGGCGTGCTCGCGCCGCTCAACTGGGAGGGCGACAAGAACCCCTCGTTCTGGAAGGACGGCCGGGTCACCACAACGCCGGGCTTCAAGGAGGCCTTCCGCCAGTTCACCGAAGGCGGCTGGCAGGGCCTGCAGCACCCGGCCGACTTCGACGGCCAGGGCCTGCCGAAGACCATCGGCGCGGCCTGCAACGAGATCCTCAACAGCGCCAACCTCAGCTTCGCGCTGTGCCCGCTGCTGACCGACGGCGCGATCGAGGCGCTGCTGACCGCTGGCTCCGCCGAGCAGCAGCAGACTTACATCCCGAAGTTCATCTCCGGCCAGTGGACCGGCACGATGAACCTCACCGAGCCGCAGGCCGGCTCCGACCTCGCGCTGGTGCGCACCCGCGCCGAGCCGCAGGGCGACGGAACCTACAAGCTCTTCGGCACGAAGATCTTCATCACCTACGGTGAGCACGACATGGCCGAGAACATCGTCCACCTCGTGCTCGCGCGGGTCACCGGCGCGCCGGAGGGCGTGAAGGGCATCTCGCTGTTCATCGTGCCGAAGATCCTGGCCGACGGCACCCGCAACGACGTGCATTGCGTCAGCATCGAGCACAAGCTCGGCATCAAGGCCAGCCCGACCGCCGTGCTGCAGTTCGGCGACCATGGTGGCGCGGTCGGTTCGCTGATCGGCGAGGAGAACCGCGGCCTCGAGTACATGTTCATCATGATGAACGCGGCGCGCTATGCGGTCGGCGTCCAGGGCATCGCGGTGTCCGAGCGGGCCTACCAGAAGGCCGTGGCCTACGCGAAGGACCGCGTGCAGAGTCGTCCGGTCGACGGCTCGCTGCCGGGCAGCGGCCCGATCGTCCACCACCCCGACGTCAAGCGCATGCTGATGACGATGCGCGCGCTGACCGAGGGCTGCCGCGCGATGGCGCTGACCGCGGCGGCGGCCTACGACGCGGCGCATGCGCACCCCGACGCCGAGCAGCGCAAGCAGCACCAGGCCTTCTACGAGTTCCTGGTGCCGCTGGTGAAGGGCTACTCGACCGAGGCCAGCCTCGAGGTCACCTCGCTGGGCGTGCAGGTTCACGGCGGCATGGGCTTCATCGAGGAGACCGGCGCGGCGCAGTACTACCGCGACTCGCGCATCCTGACCATCTACGAGGGCACGACGGCGATCCAGGCCAACGACCTGGTCGGCCGCAAGACCGCGCGCGACGGCGGCGCCATGGCCAAGGCGATCGCGCGGCAGGTCGCCGCCACCGAGGCCGAGCTGTCGGACCGCGCCAGCGCCGCCGCGCGGTCGATGCTCAAGCGCCTGAAGGCCGCGCGCGAGGCCTTCGAGCAGGTGGTCGACTTCGTCGCCGCCCAGACCCGCAGCAATCCGAACGCCGTGTTCGCCGGTTCGGTACCCTACCTGATGCTGGCCGGCAACCTGATGGCCGGCTGGCAGATGGCGCGCGCGCTGATGGTGGCCGAGGATCGTGCCGCCGCCGGCGAGGATGCGGCCTTCATGGCCGCGAAGGTCGCGACCGCACGCTTCTACGCCGAGCACATCCTGACGCGCGCGCCGGCGGTGCGCGATGCGATCCTCGACGGCGCCGAGTCGGTCAACGCGCTCGCCGCGGAGGCCTTCTGATGCGCCGTGCGCTGCCCGGTGCGCTGGCGCGCGCGCCGCTGCCGATCATCGGCGCACCCCTCTTCATCATCAGCAACCCCAAGCTGGTGATCGCGCAGTGCACGGCCGGCGTGATCGGTGCGATGCCGGCGCTCAACGCGCGGCCGGCGGCGCAGCTCGACGACTGGCTGGCCGAGATCACCGAGGCGCTCGCCGCCCACGACCGCGCCCACCCGGAGCGGCCGGCGGCGCCGTTCGCGATCAACCAGATCGTCCACAAGAGCAACGACCGCCTCGAGCACGACATGGCGGTCTGCGCCAAGTACAAGGTGCCGGTTGTCATCACCTCGCTGGGCGCGCGCACCGACGTCAACGAGGCGGTGCACGCCTGGGGCGGCGTGGTGCTGCACGACGTCATCAACAACGCCTTCGCCCGCAAGGCGATCGAGAAGGGCGCCGACGGGCTGATCGCCGTTGCGGCCGGTGCCGGCGGTCATGCCGGCACCAAGAGCCCGTTCGCGCTGGTGCAGGAGATCCGCGCCTGGTTCGACGGCCCGCTGGCGCTCAGCGGCGCCATCGCCCACGGCGGCGCGGTGCTTGCGGCACAGGCGATGGGCGCGGATTTCGCGTACATCGGCTCCGCCTTCATCGCCACCGACGAGGCGCGCGCGGTCGAGGGCTACAAGCAGGCCATCGTCGAAGGAACGAGCGACGACATCGTCTACTCCAGCCTTTTCACCGGCGTGCATGGCAACTACCTGAAGCCGTCGATCCGGGCCGCCGGGCTCGACCCGGACCAGCTGCCCGAGGGCGACCCGAGCAAGATGGACTTCGGCGGCGCCGACACGGCCAAGAAGGCCTGGAAGGACATCTGGGGCTGCGGCCAGGGCATCGGCGCGGTGCGCGAGGTGCTGCCGGCCGGCCGGCTGGTCGAGCGGCTCGCGGCCGAGTACCGCGGCGCGCGCGAGCGCCTCGCGGCCTGAACTCAGGCGAGCTCGGCGTCGGAGTCGCAGCCGCGGCCGGCCGCGATCCAGCGGCGGGCCCGTGCGGCGATCCAGCGGCCCAGGGCCGCCGGGCCGAACGCGCTGCCGTCGAGCAGCCCGCAGCGGTACATCGCGGCGGCCTCGTCCCAGCGCAGCAGGCGACAGGCGCCGCGCCGGCGCAGCGTCAGCAGGCCGCCGGCCGGGCAGGGCTCGGCCAGGCAGCACACGCCGCAGCCATTGCAGGCGGCACCGAGCGCGAGCTTGGCGGGCGCTGCCGGATGGATCGCGATCGTCTGGAATCCCACCGTGGCAGTGTCGCCGCGCGGCGCTGACCCGCTGCGCGAAGCAGGCGGGTCGTTCGGGGTCAGTTTCCGCCGGGCGGCGGGTTCAGACCGCGAACTCCTCCAGCTTGCGCCCGGACGCCAGCGCCGCCTTCAGCCAGTTGGGCTGCAGGCCGCGGCCGCTCCAGCTGTTGCCGGTGGCGCTGTCGCGGTACTTCGCGGCCACCTTGCGGCCGGCGGGTTTGGCCGCCTTGGCCGGCCGGCCGGCCTTCTTGCTGGCGCCGAGCTCGGCCAGCGTCACGCCATGCTCGGCCATCAGCGCCTTGATCTTGTCGAGCACCGCGGCGCGCTCGGCGCGGCGCGCCTCCTCGATCTGCTGCGCCAACGTGGCGGCCTGCTGTTCGAGGGCGGCCTTTTGCGCGAGCAGTTTCTGGTATTCGGACATCGAATATCTCCGTCAGGTGATTTCTGGACAACGACGACGGGATTCTAGGCCTGCCGGAAAATGGCCGCGGGCATGAAAAACCCGGCCGCGGCCGGGTTTCGAAAAGCCGCTTTGCGGATTACTTGTAGCCGACCCGGTCGAGAATCTGCTGGACCCGCACCGAGTTCGTGCCGACGGTCGAGATCGGGATCAGCTCGCTCTTGAACGGCCCGAAGGCATCGAGCGCTGGATTGTTCAGCTTGACCGACTTGACCACCGCATACTCGTTGTTGCCGTTCGCGAAATAGGCCTGGGCGGAATCGCTGGCGAGGTATTCGAGGAACTTGACGGCGGCCTCGCGGTTCCGGGCGTTCTTCGCCACGCCGCCGCCGGCGATGTTCATGTGGGTGCCGGCGCCGGCCTGGTCGGGAAACACCACGCCGACCTTCTCGACCACCGCCTGGTCCTCGGGCTTGTTCGAGCGCATCAGCCGCGCGAGGTAGTAGGTGTTGGTGACGCCGATGGCGCATTCGCCGCTCGCCACCGCCTTGATCTGGTCGGTGTCGCCGCCCTTGGGCGCGCGCGCCATGTTGTCGACCACGCCCTTGAGCCAGGCTTCGGTCGGCGCCGCGCCGCCGAGGCGCTCGTACATCGAGCCGAACAGCGACAGGTTGTAGGGGTGGCTGCCCGAGCGGGTGCAGACCTTGCCCTTGTTCTTCGGGTCGCCGAGCTCGGCGTAGGTGTCGACGTCCTCCTTCTTCACCGTCGTCTTGTTGTAGACGACGACGCGGCCGCGCGTCGAGAAGCCGAACCACTGCGAGCCCTGGCCGTCGTCCTTGCCACGCAGGTTGGCGGGGATGCGGCTGTCGAGGAGCTTGGATCTGACCGGCTGGAACAGCCCGTCGATCTCCGCGCGCCACAGGCGGGCGGCGTCGACCAGCAGGATCACGTCGGCCGGGCTCGCCGCGCCCTCGCTGCGCAGGCGCGCGAGGATGCCCGCGTCGTCGGCATCGACGCGGTTGATCTTGATGCCGGTGGCCTTGGTGAAGTCGGCGTAGAGCGCTTCGTCGGTCTGGTAGTGACGCGCCGAGTAGAGGTTGAGCACCTGCTCCTGGGCCGAGGCGGCCAGGGCGGTGCCGAGGGTCAGCGCGGCGGCGACCACGCGGAGCAGGGGGGAACGGACGGTCATGCGGACTCCTGAGTCTGGGACATCAGGAGTATAGACACAAACGAGAATGATTCGTGTCTACCTTTGCCGGCAGGCCCGGCATGCCCGCTCCCCTCAGGCCGACGGCGGCACATAGCCCGCCGGCTGTTCGGCGCCGGCGCCGAAGAAGTAGTTCTCCATCTGCCGGGCGAGGTACTGGCGGGCGCGGGCATCGGCCAGGTTCAGCCGGTTCTCGTTGACCAGCATGGTCTGGTGCTTGATCCAGCCGGCCCAGGCTTCCTTGCTGACGTTGTCGTAGATGCGCTTGCCGAGTTCGCCCGGATAGGGCGCGAAGTCGAGGCCGTCGGCCTCCTTCTTCAGGATCACGCAGTTCACGGTACGGGCCATCTCTATGCTCCTGTCGGGGAAGGGCGAAGCTCAGCCGAGCCTCTTGACCAGCACCTGCGAGCGCCGGTCCCAGTTGTACTTGCGCTTGCGCGCCTCGGGCAGCCAGTCGGCCTCGGCCGGCTGGAAGCCCCGCTTGATGAACCAGTGCATCGTGCGCGTGGTGAGCACGAAGATGCTGTCCAGCCCCTGCGCGCGGGCGCGCTGCTCGATGCGCTTCAGGATGCGCTCGCCGTCGCCCTGGCCCTGCACGTTGTGGCTGACGGTCAGCGCGGCCATCTCGCCGGTGCGCGCCTCGGGGTAGGGGTAGAGCGCGGCGCAGCCGAAGATCACGCCGTCGTGCTCGATCACGGTGTAGAGGCCGATGTCGCGCTCGATCTCGGTGCGGTCGCGCTTGACCAGCGTGCCGTCGCGCTCGAAGGGCTCGATCAGCTGCAGGATGCCGCCGATGTCGTCGGCGGTCGCCTCTCGCAGGCTCTCCAGCTTCTCGTCGACGACCATCGTGCCGATGCCGTCGTGGGTGTAGACCTCGGTCAGCAACGCGCCGTCGGCCGCGAAGGGCAGGATGTGCGAGCGCTCGACGCCGCCCTCGCAGGCCTTGATGCAGTGGCGCAGGTAGAAGGCGGTGTCGGTCGGCTGCGCGGCGCCGGGCAGGGCGGCCAGCAGGCGCCTGGCGTCGGCGAGCGCGAGCTCGGTGTCGATCGGGCTGTCGGGGTCGTCGGGCTGCTCGCGGATGCCCGGCACCTCGGTCAGGAACAGCAACTTGTCGGCCTGCAGTGCGATGGCGGTGGACGTGGCCACGTCCTCCATCGTCAGGTTGAAGGCCTCGCCGGTCGGCGAGAAGCCGAAGGGCGACAGCA
>CAYLKR010000133.1:0-7095 GCA_964384225.1 uncultured Methylibium sp. | reverse complement strand
TCGGCATCGAACCTGCGATACCGCCGACAGGAACGGCGCGTAGCGCTGCGCGGCGCTCTCGAAACTGACGGCGTAGTCGACGCTATGCGCCTCGCAAACCTGACCGAGGCTCTCCATCAGCCCGTCGGGCTTCATCGCGGGCACGAAGTAGCGTCGCAGCGCCGGTAGCCGGATCGAGCTCAGCTGCTTCACCCAGGCATCGAGCAGCGCCGCGGGCTCCCGAAGGTGCCTCTGCTTGCTAGGCCCCTGCCCGCGCGACTCCAGCCAGTCGAGGCGCTCCATCTCGGACAGCACCTGGGACGCCGTCGCCGGCGAAACCAATGTCAGCTCGGCCAGGTCCTTCACGCCGAGCCAGTCCTGATGGCGGATCAGCAGCCCGTGCATTACCTGCGCGCGCCGCCCCGTGAACAGCGACCGCATGGACCGGGACAAGGACTTGGGAGGCGGCTTGTCGACGTAGAGGTAGGCTCCCCGGGCCGGCAGGTAGAGACTGCCGCCGCTGTCGTAGTACCCGACGCGCTCGGCTCGAAGCAACTCCTTCGCACCCGGCGAAATGGACTCGGCTATCAGGACCGCCAGAGCCTCGCCGCCGCTCTCGCCGGCGGGTTGCTGACGGGCAAGGTCCCTGATCCGCCAGACTAGCTCACGGACGTCGCGCGGGTAGACGGCCTTCCGCACCTCGACGAGCGCGTGGATAGGCTTGCCGGCAACGTCGAGCGCAAGCTGGGCGTCGTGGTTCGGCGCAGCGGCGCGTTCGAGTTCGGCCCGCACCTCGGGCAGCGACCGAAGTGCCGCGAGGAACTGGTCGATCAGTTCTCGTTCGCTCGCCTGCGCCTGAAGCATGGTCACCGCCTAGGTTCACTGTGCAGTAAATATTGGCACCATACCGAATATTCGATCAAAAGGCAATATTTGCTGAACAGCAAATCTGCAACCCGCCGGGAGCTGTCACCAAGGGATGGCCTCCGGCTCGTGCCTGGAGAGATGCAATGAGGCGCCGAGGCACCCCCGTCAGCCGGGAGGCACTCTACGAAGAGGTCTGGACCGACGCGGTCACGGTCGTCGCGCCCCGCTACGGCCTGTCCGACGTGGGCCTGGTCAAGATCTGCAAGAAGCTCGGCATTCCGGTGCCGCCGCGAGGCTACTGGGCGAAGGTCAAGGCCGGTCGCCCCACCCGCAAGGTGCCGCTGCCCGCCCTCCCCGCCAGCGCGCGCGATCTCGCCGGACCGATACCGCTGTCCGAACAGGAGGCTGCCATGCACGCGCGCGTACGTGACGCTCTCCAGCAGACCCGCGAGAGCCAGTCGCCCGTCAGCGTCCCCGCCGAGCTCGTCGACCCGCACCCGCTCGTACGGGCCACAGCGGCACGCCTGAAGCGGCGCGACGGCTGGGATCACCCGGCGGGCGTGCGAAGCGCGCCGAAGGAAGTGCTCGACCTGCAGGTCACGAGGAACGCCCTCGACCGCGCCTTGCGACTGATGGACACGCTGCTCAAGTCGCTCGAGCTCAGCGGCTTCACGGCGCGGGTGGACGAGGAGAAGGGCGAGACCCTGCTGGTCGGCGGCGGCACGACGCTGACGATCTCGATCGTCGAGCAGGTCACGCGAACCAGCCACACGCCGACGCGCGCGGAGGTGCGGGCGCGCGACCGGTATTACGACTCCTTTCGCGTGGGTGCCCGGGGAGAGTATCCGAACGTCCCGCAGTTCGATTGGCACCCCACCGGACGGCTGACTCTCACGGTGGGATCGTGGCCGTCACGGAAGTGGAACGACACGGAACGCAGCCTCATCGACTCCCGGCTGAGCGGCATCGTCGCTGCCATCGTCGGCCTGGCCGAAGCGAAACGCGCGAAGGAAGAGGAAGAGGAGCGCCGCCGCCGGACCTACGAGGAAGCGCGCGCCCGATACGAAGCGCAGGTCCGCGCGCGCAACGAGGAACGTCGCCAGCTGCGTGCCCTGTTCCGCGACGCGAGCCGGCTGCAGCGCGCGAACCGGTTGCGCGAGTTCATCGCCGCCGTCGAGAATCGAGCACGCCACGACGACGAGCTCACGCCCGAGAAGCAGCAGTGGATCGAGTGGGCCAAGGCCAAGGCGGACTGGCTCGATCCGCTCGTGCGACGAAGCGACCCGATCCTCGATGCGCCGGAGCCGGAGGCGCCGAGCTTCTGGCACTTCTGAAACCGGTCGGGCCCCTCGGGCACGCCGCGGTGCCGGACCTACATGTGCTTCTTGTAGTACGCCCACTGCACACTCGCCAGGCCGCCGGTCAGCAGCGCGCCCAGCGCCACGCACAGTTCCCACCGCACCGGCCCCGGCCACATCAACAGGGCAACCCCGCCCAGCCCCAGCACTGCCAACTGCAGGTACTTCGCCCGGTGATACAGGCTGGCCGACTCGCGTCCCCCGCAAGCCCGGCGGATCGCACGCTGGGTGAACCCATCGGCGGCACCGACCGCATACAGAAGAAGCAAGAGCGGCGCGAACCGCGCCAGGATCGCTGCGCGCACGCCGAGCAACTGCGTAGCGACCATCGCCGCCTCGATGCCCTCCTGGTGGGAGACATAGCTGCGCCGCATGATCGTGTCCGGGATCGACAGCGCTGACCCGTTGGCGAATTGGGTGCCCATGTCGTGGATGCCGGTGGCCTCGAACACGATCGAGTAGAGGGCATTCGCCGGCGCGGTGATGACGCCGGCGCCGGCGCCCTGCCGAGCCGCGAGCGCGATGCCGCCTGCGACATCGTGCGCCAGGAGCTCGCGCAGCCGCTCGATCCCCTGCGGCCAGACCTTGAGCACGAACACCCAGTCGACGATCCAGGCGCACAGCAGGAGCGCGACCAGACCCAAAGCCAGCGAGAAGGCCAGTTTCAGCGGGCTCAACAGCACACCGGCCAACGCGCCGTCGTGGAAGGCCGCATTCCTAGACGACACGTCGACCCTCCGGTTCGGCTGGGTCCTCCGGCTGATTCCAGGGACCATCGATGCGCGCACGCAGCGTCTCGCCGATCGCGGCGAGGCTCGTCGGCATCAGCGGATCGCTCGCCGCCGACGGCAGCGGCATGCGGATCTTGTGCAGCTGGCCGCCGTGGATCAGCGCGAAGGCCTCGCCCTTGGGCAGTTGCACGAGATCGGTCGCCTCGAGCATCCGGACGGTTTCCGGAGCGATACGGTCTTCGTTGCGACTCGCGAAGTCCGCGAAATCGATGGGGTCGTTGGTGTCGGAGACCGACGACGACACGACGGTCGAGACCACGTGCACTTCGGGCAGCTGGCCGGTCAACAGCTCGGCGGTCGCGACCTCCTTCACCCGCAGCATGATCAGAGTGTTGAAGTTGCCTGCGATCTGTCCGGCCTTGGCGGGCGAGCCGATGCGCGCTTCCACGTCCGACCAGGTCTGCGTGTACGCCGTGACCTGAAAACCTGCCCCGCCCGCCTTGTTGAGCAGCGGGATGAACTCGTCGCCGATCAACTCGTTGAACTCGTCGGCGTGGATCGCGATCCGCCGGGGCGTCACCTCGCCCGGCAGTCCGCGGCCGGCGCCGAACTTGTAGAGACTGCCGGCCACGCTGGTGAGGTCGGCGAACATCGAGTTGCCCACCGCCGCCGCCACTTCGTAGTCGGACAGCGCGTCGAGCCCGACGTAGACGATGCCGCCCAGGTGGATCACCGAGGTCCAGTCGAACACCGGGCGCCAGTCGCTCGAGTCGTCGAGCTCCGGCGACAGCAGCGAAGCGGTGCGCCCGGTGGTGAGCTTTTCCATAAGGGGCAGCAGCGACGCCACCAGCTTGTCGAAGTGGCTCTTCTCGTAGTTGAGCGTCGATGCGAGCGCGTGGGCGATCGGGTCGTAGAGCTTCTTGCGCCGCGCGTATTCCACCAAGCTGACTGCACGCGCGCCGCGCGACTGCAGACCTTTGTCGAGATTCTTCTTGTCGATGGCGAGCGATCGCAGCTCGTCACGCCAGCCCGCGGCGGCGGGCTCCCGGTCGAGCCAGTACTCGAAGTAGTCGATCAGCAGCGGCTCGACATCGGACGCGTAGCGGTTGATCTCCTGGTAGTCGGGCTTGCGACCGAGCGCCACGAGCGCACGGGCCATCACGTTCACGAAGCGCCAGACGAACTCCTTGAAGGCGGCGGACTGGCCTTCCGACGGCAACTGGCCCGCGATGCGGGTGGCGACCTCGGTGATGCGCGAGAAGCTGCCCACCGGGTTGTAGCGCGCCGAGATGTCCGGATGTCCGAGGTGGAACATGAAGAACTCCCCTCCCCGCCCGGCCCGCTCGGCTTCCGCAAACACGCGGCGCAGCAGATCGACGTCGCCCTTCGGATCGAAGACGATCACCACCTCACCGCGGCGGATGTCCTGGGCGATCAGCAGTTCGGCCAGGCGCGTCTTGCCGACGCGCGTGGTGCCGAGCACCAGCGTGTGCCCGACCCGATCCTCCAGGTCCATCCAGATCTCGGTCTCGTCGGGCTCGACACCGTGGATGGCGGGATCCCCGCCGACGCCACCGGTGTCTTCCGCTGCGGGTACGAACGCCGCCAACGCCCCTGCGAAAGGTCCGCGCTGAAGCAGCGGCCGGTTTACCGGAAGCCGCGCCTCGAACAAGCGTTGGGTGTGGCGCTGGTCCCACCGAAACCCGCGCCCCAGAAAGAGCCGATCCCCCGACCAGGGAATGTCGGCGGAGGCCAATTCATAGCGCCGTCGGCGGCGCAGGTTGGCGCGATAGCGCAGCGTGCTCAGTCCGGCCGCGCCGCGCCACGCCGCGTGACCCAGCAGCAGGCCGGCAAGCGCCAGGTGCCAAGGAGAAGAGAGCAGGAAGAGCCCCGGGCTGCTCAGCACCAGGGCCGCGCCCAGTGCCGACACCGAGGCCGCGCCGAGTTCGTGCGCCGGCCGCAGCCGGGCTTCCAGCGGATAGACCATCACTCCGCGGCCGGCGCGGAGTCACCGACGCGCACGAGCGCCGGGTTGATCGCCGGCACCGGATCGAAGAATCGTCCCGGCGAGAGAATCACGATGCCGTGGATGCGAGCGACCGCGCGCCCGTCCTGCCTCCACGCATAGCCATGCAGGTTCACGCCGCCATCGGCCCGCAGGTGCCACCCGGCCCGCAGGACCTCGCGCTGCAGCCGCTTGGCGGCGTCGCCGGGTTCGGCCTGGCCGGCGCCTTCGCGCCGGACGAATCCCCGGAAGATGCCCGGTGAGACGAGCAGCAGTCCGTCCTCGACCCCGTGCACGAGCGCGCCGCGCACGTTGACCGGCAAGGTTCCGTCGGCGATCCCCTGCCGGACCCACTCCATGAAGCGCCGGGGTCGCTCGGCGGCCGCCGCGTCGACACCGTCGAGGAATTCGGGTCCGTCAGCCTTGGGGTCGATTGGCGCCGTCTCAACGCTCGCCTCCGCCGTGCAGGCAATCGACTCCGACTGCGCACAAGGCACCGCCACCTCGGCATGCGGGCGCGCGCCGGTCGCGGCGCGCTCGACCAGTTCGGCAATCGCGCTGGATGCATGCGTGCGGCCCACCAGCACGGCGCGCAGTTCCGCCATCAGCGGAGGATGTTCGGCCAACCATGCCTGGACGATCGGCGGAACCCAGCGCTCGAACATTCGCACTGAGTCGTCCGACGGACGTCCGCCGACATCGCGCAGCAGCGCTGCCGCGAACACCGCGTAAGTCCATCGATGCGCGAGCGCGCCCAGGATCTCGGGCGGCGCATTGCGCGGCAGGATCTGGCCGCGCCGGTGATCGAGTGCGCGCAGCGCAGTCACGAGCCCGCGCTGCAGTTGTCCGCCCGGACCGCCATATCGACTGGAGCCTGGCATCGGCCGCAGCTGCACGAACTCCGCATAGCCGTCGATCAGTGGCCGCGCCGCCAGCGCGAAGCTCTCCGCCGGGAACCCCATCCTGACGCGAAGCAGGACGATCAGGTTCGCCGCCCCGCTGCGATCGATGATCGCCTGCATGGAGAGCACCGGCCGCTCGGACACGAAGGGCGACCCGATCACTCGCGGCGACGCAGACCCGGAGGGCGTGTCGTTGAAGGTCATTCGACCAGTATTCCGGGCGGCTTGACGGCCATCAGCTTCGATCGAAGCCTCGACGAGGACCCGATGTCCTCTTGACGAGTTCGACCGAGCTTCGTCGTGAGCCACGCCGCAGCACCGGCTCCTCGCATCGGCCGCTCGTCGCACGTCGGCGGCAGAGATTCCGCGCCGATGCAAGCCGGATTCGAGGCTTCATCGAAGCCCCGATTGAGCCTGATTCGCACGTGCTCGCTCCCTAGGATGGCAACGCAATGCGGCTCGCTCGAAGCGCCGCACTTCCGCGCCAACGTGAAGGGGGTTCCGATTGCGCAAGACAGCGAGCTGGGTGCCGACAGCAGGACTGATCACCGCGATCGTCACGCTCGCGGCCCTGCCCGCCCACGCTTGCTGGGACGAGGCGGCCACGCGCTACCGCGTCAGCAGCGAGTTGCTCTACGCGATCGCGCGCACCGAATCGGCGCTCGACACGCAGGCCGTCGGACGCAACCGCAACGGCACGCGCGACATCGGACTCATGCAGATCAACTCGGCTTGGCTGCCCACGCTGGCCGCCCACGGCATCGGCGAGCGCGATCTCTTCGACCCGTGCACCAGCATCCACGTCGGCGCCTGGATCCTCGCCGGCAACGTCCAGCGGCTGGGCTACACGTGGGATGCGGTCGGCGCTTACAACGCCGCCAATCCCGCCTTGCGTCGCGCCTACGTCGACAAGGTCCGCCGCCACCTGCGCAGCGCCGACGACGGCGCGCATCGCGCCAACCACGGCGCCACGCGAACCGCCTTCACCCGAGGCGACCACCGAGCAGCGGTGGTCGCAACCCTGCCCTGACCGCTCGCCCGAGCACTTCCTCTCTACCCAACCACGAGACACCACACCATGACTCTGATCCGCCGCAGCAGCACTGCCGTTCCCCTCGCCCTCGTCCTGACTCTTGCCGCCGGCTCGGCCCTGGCCGGGACCACCGGTACCGAGTTCCAGACCATGTACACGACCCTTCTCAACTGGGCGACCGGCTTCCTCGGCAAGTCGATCGCGATTGCCGCCTTCATCC
>CAYLKR010000132.1:0-7140 GCA_964384225.1 uncultured Methylibium sp. | reverse complement strand
TGGCGAAGTAGCCGAGCTGGCCGTTGACGCTGGTGCTGCGGAACAGGATGTCGTCGCGGTTGTCGGTGCGGTAGGCCTCGACGTTGAGCCGCAGCCCCGGCGCGATCGGCCAGCGCAGGCCGGCCTCGACGGTGGTGGACTTGACCTGCTTCAGGTAGGGGTCGGCCTGCAGCCCTGCTGGCAGGCGGCAGGGCTCCTCGGGGTCGGCGCAGCCGAGCTCGATCACCGTCGGCACGCGGGTGTTGCGCGCGACGTTGGCGTAGACCGTCGGCGTGTGCGCGCCGCCCAGGCGGTGGGCGATGCCGAGCGCGGGGTTCAGGCTGTTGTAGGTGAAGCTCTCGCGCGGCTTGGCCTCGAGGACGCCGGTGTCGTCGTCGCGGGTGATCAGCGTGTTGGTGACCCGCGAGCGGTTGTAGCGCAGCGTGCCGGTGACGTGGGTGCGCTCGGCGACGCGCACGGTGTCGGTGACGTAGACGCCCCAGCTGGTGGACTTGCCGTCGACGTCGGCCGACAGCTCGCGGTCCTCGTCGGGGATCGGGATCACGCCGCGGTCGGTGGTGAAGCGGCCGTCGCGTTCGTACTGCTGGTAGCCGACATCGGCGGTGTCGACCGTCGCGCCGACCTGGAACTGGTGGTCGCCGCTGGTGCGGGCATAGCTCACCGCCGCGCCGTAGCCCTTCTGGCGCGTGCTCGTGGTGTTGAACGCGGCCGGCGCGAGCGGCTCGATCGGCGTCGCGGCGGCCGGCTGCTCGAGTTCCTCGTCGTCGTCGTCGTCCTCGCCCTCGGCTTCGTCGCCGTTGACGGTGTCGCGCTCGCCGCGGCGCGCATAGACCAGCGCCGAGATCGAGCTCGCCGCGTCCACCGCATGCTGCACGTTCAGGCTGAGCTGCTCGACGCGGTTGCGGGTCTGGTCGGGGTGGGTGTAGACGGCCTCGCGGCGGCTGAAGTAGAGGTCCTCTTCGAGCTCGCCGTCCTCGATCGTGTAGGCCGGCAGCAGGCCGTTGCCGACCAGGTTGCTGCGCGCCACCATCAGGCCGACGCTCCAGTTCGTCGTGCCGTTGTCGTGGCCGAGCTTCGCCAGCACGCTGCCGAGCTTGCCCTCGGAGTTGTCGCGCCAGCCGTCCTCGTCGAACACGGTCGCGCCGATGTACTGGTGCCAGCCGCTGTCCTGGCTGGCGCCCCAGCTCATGTCGAGGCGCTTGCGCGAGAAGCTGCCGCCCGAGAGCTCGGCGCGCAGCCCCGGCGCGCTGCGGCCGTCGTGGGTGGTGTAGGCGAGCGCACCGCCGAGCGAGTTGAGGCCGAAGGCCGGGTTGGCGCCCGGCACCAGCGAGATCGCGTTGACCGAGAACTCCGGGACCATGTCGAAGTTGACGACGTCGCCGAAGGGCTCGTTGATGCGCACGCCGTCGAGGTAGACCGACAGGCCCTGGCCGGCGCCGAGCAGCGGCGACGCGCGGAAGCCGCGGTAGGTCAGGTCGCCCTGGAAGGGGCTGCCCTGGATGTCGTTGACCTGCACGCCGGGCACGCGGCGGTTCAGGTAGTCGACCTGGTTGGCGGCCTGCGCGCCGTCGATCGCGTCGCGCTTCAGCACCTGGGTCGAGTAGGGCAGGATGTTGCGGTCGATGCCCTGGCCTGGCAGCGGCGAGACGCCGATCACCTCCACGCGCTCGAGCTCCTGCGGCGCGGTCGCCTGGGCGGCCACGAAGCCCGGGGCGAGGATCAGGGGAAGTCCTAGAACCCCCAGGCGGCGCAGCGCATGCGTCAGCGGTGATAGTGGGTACCGAGAGCGCGCGGCGAGGGTTTTCCCTTCGACAAGGCGGCCAATTCGGCGTTGGCGCTTCATGTTTATGTCTCCTGGTTATCGGAATGCAAGCCTTCGATTCTGTCCCGCCGGTCCTTCCCGACCGGTCAGGAAAAATTCCCGAAATGGGAAAGCTTCCCGAGATGAAGGCCGCCGCGCCCATCGAGCTGCCGCGCGTCGTGATGCGCGGTGCGCTGGCGGTGGCCGCGATCGGGGTCGTGCTGGCGCTGCTGCTGGGCATGTGGCGGGCGCGCTCCGACATCCGCGAGGAGACCGAGGGCGCGATGGTGCTGGCCCGGGCGATGGCCCTGCTGGTCCACCACGACGAGCGGCCGCGCGAGGCGCTGCTGGCCGAGCTGTCGGCGCTGCCGCTGGGAAGCCAGACGCGCCACCTGCGGCTGCAGGTGCGTGACCGCGAAGGCCGTGCGCTGCTGGCCGAGGCCGCGCCCGAAGTCCTGGCGCCGCCGCTGGCGGGGCTGACGGTGCTGAGCCGGAGCATCTTTCCGCCGCCGCCGCCGCAGACGGTGAGCTGGCCGGTCGCGCTGCCCGGCGGCGAGCGCTGGACCGTCGAGCTGACCGCGGCGCCCGACAGCGAGCAGCACGAGGCGCTGGCCCAGCTCCTCGAGCTGCTGCTCCTGCTGCTGGCCGGCTCGGCGCTGCTGCTGGCGGTGCTGTTCTGGAACGTGCGGCGCTCGTTCCGGCCGCTGCGGCCGCTGCTCGACGCGATCGGCAGCGTCGAGCATGGCGACCTCGCACCCCTGCGCGCGCTGCCGGCGATGCCGATCCGCGAGCTCGACGCCATCGCCGCGGCGCTGCGCCACCTGGCGGGCGCGCTGGAGCAGGCCGAGGCCGCGCGCCGCCTGCTCAGCCGCCAGGTCATGACGCTGCAGGAGGACGAGCGCCACCGCCTCGCGCGCGAGCTGCACGACGAGCTCGGTCAGCACCTCACCGCGCTGCGCGTCGATGCCGCCTGGCTGCTGCGCCGCGTGGCCGGCGCGCCGGAACTGCAGTCGGTGGCCGGCGGCATGGGCGCGCAGTGCGAGCGCATCCAGCAGGAGCTGCGCGCGCTGCTGACGCGGCTGCGCCCGCTCGGCAGTGCCGCCGACGGCGAGGACGAGACGGTCGGCCGCTTGCGCGCGCTGCTGGAGTCGCTGGTCGCGGCCTGGGGCCAGTCGCCGGGCCAGCCGACGCGCTTCACGCTGGCGTTCGAGCCCGGCGCGCTGGCCGACGAGCAGGCGCTGCCGCGCGAGCTGGTGCTGACCGTCTACCGTATCAGCCAGGAGGCGCTGACCAACGTCGCGCGCCATGCCCAGGCGCGGCGTGCGGTGCTGCGGGTGCGCTTCGATGCCGAGGCGCTGGACTGGTCGGTGGAGGACGACGGCCGCGGCCTGCCCGATGCCGCCGCGTCGCAGCGCGGCAACGGCCTGGCCGGCGTCAAGGAGCGCGTCTGGGCCGCCGGCGGCGACCTGCGGGCCGAGCCGGTGCACCCGGAGGGCTCCCCGACCCCGGGGCTGCGGTTGGCAGCCCGCCTGCCGCTGCCGCAGACCGAGGAGGCCGGCCGATGAGCCCTGCCGTGATCCGCATCGGCCTCGCCGACGACCACGCCGTGGTGCGCGCCGGCTACCGCCGCCTGCTCGAGCTGGAGCCGGACATCGCCGTCGTCGCCGAGTACGCCGACGCCGACGCCGCCTACAGCGGCCTGACCGCCGGCGGCGACCGTCTCGACCTGCTGGTGCTCGACCTGTCGATGCCCGGGCGCAGCGGGCTCGAGCTGCTGCGCCGTCTGGGCCAGCGGCTGCCGGCGCTGCGCGTGCTCGTGTTCACGATGCACGACGGCGCGGTGATGGTCGCGCAGTGCCTGCGGGCCGGCGCGGCCGGCTTCGTCACCAAGAACAGCGCGCCGGAGCTGCTGGTCGACGCCGTGCGGCGCGCCGCGCGCGGCGAAACCGTGCTGTCGCCCGACGTGGCGGTGCACGCGCCCGGCGGTGCCGGTGCCGAGCCGCCGCACGCCCAGCTCTCGAGCCGCGAGTTCGACATCCTGCAGCAGCTCGTGGCCGGGCGCGGCATCGAGGAGATCGCGCAGGGGCTGCGGCTGTCGGCCAAGACGGTGTCCAACTACCAGACGCAGATCCGTCAGAAGCTCGGCGTGGGCGGGGCGGTGGAGCTGCTGCGTTACGCGCGCGAGCATGGGCTCGCGGCGGACTGAGGGGCGGGCGCGGGCGGCGACCGCCTGCGCCGGCGGCGCCCGATCGCGCGAGGGCCCACCGCTGCGAGGGCGATCGGGTCCCGCGATACTGCCGCCGCCATGACGCCGACTCCGCTGCCGCTGCCGCTGACCCGGCGTCGCCGCCTGCTGCAGGCCGGCGCCGCGGCGTGCCTGCTGGGCACGGGCGGCCTGACGCGGGCGCAGCCGGCGGCGGCACCGCTGCGCCTGGGCACGTCCACCCCGGGCGGCGGCTTCGCGCTGTACGGTGAGACGCTGGAGCGGGTGCTCAACGCCCATGTCGGCCGGCCCCTGCTGCAGGCGGTGCCGACGCGCGGCACGGCGCAGAACCTGGAGCTGCTGGCGCGCGGCGAGCTGGACGCCGCGCTGGTCCAGGGCACCGTGGCCGGCGAGCTGCTGGCGCGCATCGTCGAGGGCCGGGCCGACCCCGCCGAACGCGGCCTGTCGGTACTGCACGCGATGTACCCGAGCCCGGGCATGCTGGCGGTGCCGGCGTCGTCGAGCGCGCAGCGGCTGGAGGACTTGCGCGGCCGGCCGGTGGTCTGGGGCGTGCGCACCAGCGGCCTCGTGACGCTGGCGCGGCAGGTGTTCGCGGCGCTGGATCTCGACATCGACCGCGACTTCGAACCGCTCTACGTCGATCAGGCCGGGCAGTCGCCGGGCCTGGTCGCCAGCGGTCGGGCCGCCGGCCTGTGGGGCGCCGGCGAAGGCTGGCCCGGCTTCGAGCAGGTGGCGCGTCTGCCCGGCGGCGCCCGCTTCCTGGCCCCGGCGCCTGCGCAGCTCCCCCGCATCCTGGCGCGCTGGCCGCTGCTGCAGGCGCTGGACGTGCCCGCCGGCACCTACCCCGGCATCTCGGCCCCGCTGCCCACGGTGGGCTCGGTCAACCTGATCCTGGCGGCGGCCACGCTGGACGGCGCGCGGGCCGAGCCCTTCGTGCAGGCCATGGCGGCCGCGGCCGCGGCTCTGCGCGCCGCCTTGCCGCAGGCGGCCTACAGCACGCTGGCGCGGACACGCGCCGCGGTGGCCACGCCGCGGCTCCTGCACCCGGCGGTGCTGCGGGCGCTGGTGTCGGTGGGTTGAGCGGACGCGCGCCAGCCGCGCGCCGCAACGTCGCTCTGCCGCTTCAGGCCGGCTGCTTGCCCAGGCCCAGCCGCTCGACGACGCGCTTCTCGGCGGCGTAGGTGTCGCGGCAGGCGCGCGCATAGTCGGCCGGGCTCAGGTAGGCGAGCTCCTGGTCGGACTTGGCGAGTTCGGCGATGTAGGCCGGCTCCTGCATCGCGGCGCGGAAGCCGTCGTGCAGGATGCGCACCAGGTCGGCCGACAGGCCGCGCGGGCCGGCGAGGCCGTAGGGCGAGGTGGCGACGATGCCGTAGCCGAGCTCCTTCAGCGTCGGCACCTGCGGCCAGCGCTTGCTGCGCTTGTCGCCGAAGGTGGCCAGCAGCCGCAGCTTGCCCTGGTCGACGAAGGGGCCGAAGGCGGTCGAGCCCACGCCGACGCTGACCTGTCCGCTGGCCACGCCGAGCATCTGCTCGGACACGCCGCTGTAGGGCACGTGAACGTACCGGATGCCGCGCTGGTCCAGCAGCTCGTCGATCGTCACGTGCGGCGTGGTGCCGACGCCGTTGGTCGCGATCGTGATCGGCTTGCCGGCCTGCATGGCCTGGCGCGCGGCGACGATCACGTCGTCGACGCTGCGCATCGGGCTGTCGGCCGCAACGACGATGCCGAAGGTCGTGCCGGTGAGCTGCAGGATCGGCGTCACGTCGCGGATCGGGTCCCACAGCACCTTCTGCATGTAGGGCGCGCGGAACACGGTCTGCGGCATCTGGCCGATCGTGTAGCCGTCGGGAGCGGCCTGCTGCAGCACCGGCATCACCAGCGTGCCGCCGGCGCCGGGCTTGTTCTGCGTGAGCACCTTCTGGCCGAGGTGGTGGCTGGCGGCCTCGGCGAGCACGCGCATCGCGAGATCGGTACCGCCGCCGGGCGGCCAGGGCACCCACAGCGTGATCGGCCGGGTGAAGTGGTCGCCCTGGGCGCGCACGGCGACGGCCGGCGCGGCGAGGGTGGCCGCGGCGCCGCGCAACAGCGTGCGGCGCAGGACGAGGGAACGCAGGACTCGTTTCATGAGGGACTCAGTTCGGGCCACCGCCGCCGCGCTTGGCGAGCTGGCCGAAGCCGCGCTGCGGGTCGTAGCCCCAGCACGCGGCGATGAAGAACACCGCCAGGCAGCCCAGCACGACCCAGGGCGCGATGCCCGGGTCCTTGCCGTACAGCGCGAAGCGGATCCACTCGACGGCGTAGGTGAAGGGGTTGAAGCGGGCGAGCTGGTACACCCACTCGGCGCCCGACTCCTGCAGCTTCCACAGCGGATAGAGCGCGGTGGAGATGAAGTACATCGGGAAGATGACGAAGTTCATCGTGCCGGCGAAGTTCTCCAGCTGCTTGATGTGCACCGACAGCAGCAGGCCGAGCGCGCCCAGCATCATCGCGCCGGCCACCAGTGCGACGAGCGCATGCAGCGCGGCCGGCGTGAACACCGGCAGGTCGGTGCCGAGCGCCAGCGCGACGGCGACGAAGGCCAGTGCCTGCAGCACCGACAGCAGGGCGGTCGCGCTGAGCTTGGCAAACAGCACCCAGGGGCGCGGCAGCGGCGTGGTCAGCAGCAGCCGCATCAGGCCCATCTCGCGGTCGTAGACCATCGCGAGCGAGGACTGCATGCCGTTGAAGAGCAGCACCATGCCCACCAGTCCCGGCGCGATGTAGACCTCGTAGGGGATGTAGGTGTCGTAGGGCTCGACGATCGAGATGCCGAACACGTTGCGGAAGCCCGCCGCGAAGACCGCCAGCCACAACAGCGGCCGCACCAGCGCCGACACGAGGCGGCCGGTCTGCTGCGAGAACTTGAACACCTCGCGCATCACGATCGCCCACAGCGCCTGCAGCGCGTGGGCGACGCCGTGGCGGGCGCCGCTGGCGGTTTCGGTCGACATCACCACGGCACTCATCGCGGGGCCCCTTTTTTGCGGCTCATCGCTGCACCTTGCATTGCTTCTCGCCGACGTCGGCGCCGAGCGTGTCGAGCACGTTGGTCGGGTGCAGGATGCCTTCGATCGGC
>CAYLKR010000131.1:0-7199 GCA_964384225.1 uncultured Methylibium sp. | reverse complement strand
GCCCGAAGCGGCCGCGCCCGGCCCTGGCCCAGGCCGAGGCCGAGCGCGCCCGGCGCCGCGCCGAGGCGCCGCCGTCGCGCGATCGGACCGAGCCGCCGCCGCTTGCCTGCGGCGATGCGCCGCCCTCGCGCTCCCGCGCAGGGTCACCGGGCCGGTCGCGGGCCGGGCCGCCGGTGGGGCCTATGGCCGAGCGGGGAGCGCCCCGGACCGCACCGCCGCCGTCCGGTCCTGCGCCGGGCTCGCTGCGCCTGTCCAAGCGCATGACCGAGCTGGGCCTGGCCTCGCGCCGCGAGGCCGACGAGTGGATCGCCGCCGGCTGGGTGCGCGTCGACGGTCAGGTCGTGGACACGCTCGGCGCACGCGTGCGGCCCGGCCAGCGCATCGACGTCGATCCGCGCGCGCGCCTGGAACAGTCACGCCGCGTCACCGTGCTGCTGCACAAGCCGCTGGGCGTCGTCAGCGGGCAGGCCGAGGACGGCCATGCGCCGGCCGTGACGCTGGTGACGGCCGCCAGCCGCTGGACCGGCGACGCGGCGAAGGATCTGCGCTTTTCGCCGGCGCAGCTGCGCGGGCTCGCGCCGGCCGGCCGGCTGGACCTCGACTCGACCGGGCTGCTGGTGCTGACCCAGGACGGCCGCGTCGCCAAGGCCCTAATCGGCGAGGACTCGCAGGTCGAGAAGGAGTACCTGGTGCGGGTGTCCTGGGTCGGGCACCCGGAGGTCTCCGACCTGAAGGCCGCGTTTCCCGCCGAGGGCCTGGCGCGGCTGCGCCACGGGCTCGTGCTCGACGGCCGCGCGCTGCAGCCGGCCAAGGTGAGCTGGCAGAGCGAGCAGCAGCTGCGCATCGTGCTGCGCGAGGGCATGAAGCGGCAGATCCGCCGCATGTGCGAGGCCGTCGGCCTTCAGGTCGTCGCGCTCAAGCGCATCCGCATCGGCCGCGTCGCGCTCGGCGAGCTGCCGCCGGGGCAGTGGCGCTACCTGGCGCCGTGGGAGTCCTTCGACTAGCGGATTCGGCGTTTCGACGCCGGCCGCGGCTGCGCGGCGAGCACCTTCGCGAGCTTCTCGTCGGCGGCGGCCTGCCAGGCCGGCTCGACGGCCGCCCGCGCGACGGCGCGGCGCGCCGCGGCCTCGGCGGCTTTCGGCTGGCCCTGCTGGAGCCGCAGCTCGGCGAGATTGATCCACGCCGGCGCGCTGTCGTGCAGCGCCGCTGCGGCCTCGAAGACTTCGGCCGCGCCGGCCAGGTCGCCGGCCGCATGGCGGGTGTTGCCGGCGCCGATCGCCAGCGTCAGGTTGCCGGGCCAGCGCGCCAGTGCGGCCTCGTAGGCGCGCCGTGCAGCGGCCGGCGGCACCACGCGTTCGAGCGCCACGGTGGCCGCCGCCACTTCGTTCTCGGTCACCGATGCCGGCAGGCGGCCGGGCGGCAGCGCGACGAAGGCCCAGTGGCCGCCGCGCGCCCAGGTGTGCTCGAAGGTCGCGAGGCTGAGCACCTGGCGTTCGACGGTGCCCGACCGCAGCAGCAGCGTGCCGGCCTCGAGGTCGTGGCCGACGACCACCGCGTAGTGCCAGCCCGGCGCGAACGACAGCCCGAGGTTCTGCAGCACGACCACCGGGTGGCCGGCGGCGAGTTCATCGAGGACAGCGCGCAGCGTCGGCGGCAGACGCACCGCGAGGGCGCCTTGACGGCGCGCGCCGGCCAGCATCTCGAGCTGCAGGCTGCCCTGGCGCGACGGCAGGTAGACCTGCGGCGCCAGGTCGTCGGGCTGCACCGCGAAGCCGGCCGCCCCGAGCGCTGTGGCGAGCGCGGCCGGTCCGCAGTGGAACTCGGTCTGCGGGAAGAAGGGCACCGAGGTGAGCTCGGTGCGCGCCGGCACGCCGGCCGGTGGGCTGTCGGTCAGCCCGCGGGTCTGCGGCGGCAGTGCGCAGCCGGCGAGGAGCAGCGCGGCACCGAGCGCGGCGAGCCGCGCCGCGATGCCGCACCCCAGGCGCGTCAACGCACCGAGCGGGTGAACGGGTACACCTTGGTCAGGCCGAGGATGTCGGTCACCAGCAGCAGCACGAAGATGAAGACGATCGCGCCGACCACGCCATTGGCGCCTGCGGGGGCGGTGTCCAGCGTGTGGGCGAGTTGCGCGACCTCGGCGTCGGTCAGCGCGGCGACGCGTTCGCGCGCCTGCTCCGCGCTCAGGCCGCGCTCGACCAGGCCGGCCGCGACCTCGGGGCGATCCAGATGGGCCAGCACGCGCGCCCGCTCGGCGGCGGCGGCGACATCGGCCGACACCACGCCCTGGGCGGCAGCGACCTGCTCGGTGCCCACGAGCGCCGATTGCGCACCGTGCACTGCCCCGGCATAGCTCAGGCTCGCGGCCAGCAGCATCGCGATGCAACGTTTCGTACGGACCATGAGGGTTCTCCTTTGTGGGTGATGACCGCGCTCGCGGCGGCTGGCTGGCATCCTAGCCGCGGCGCGGCGCACCACTGTTACAAATTTCAAGGCGCCGGGCCGGCCCGGGGCCGCCGGTTACGCTCGCGCGCATGCCGCCGCCCTTGCCCGACGCCCCGCGCTGCCTCGCCCTCGCCGGACCGACGGCCGCCGGCAAGACCGCGGCCGCGCTGGCGCTGGCCGAGCGGGTGCCGCTCGAGGTGGTGAGCGTCGATTCGGCGCTGGTCTACCGCGGCATGGACATCGGGACCGCGAAGCCGAGCGCCGCCGAGCGCGCCGCCGTGCCGCACCACCTGATCGACGTGATCGAACCGAGCGAGGCGTGGTCGGCGGCGCGCTTCGTCGACGAGGCGCACCGCCTGATCGACGCGATCCGTGCACGCGGCCGGCTGCCGCTGCTCGTCGGCGGCACGATGCTGTACTTCAAGGCGCTGTTCGACGGCATCGACGCGCTGCCGGCCGCCGACCCCGCCCTGCGCGCCGCGATCGACGCCGACGCCCGCGAGCGCGGCTGGCCGGCGCTGCACGCCGAACTGGCGCGGGTCGATCCCGCTGCCGCGGCGCGGCTGGCACCGAACGATGCCCAGCGCATCCAGCGCGCGCTGGAGGTCTGGCGCGCGAGCGGCCGGACGCTGTCGAGCTTCCACAGCGGGCGCTTCGACGCTGCACCGGCAGCGCCGCCCGGCATGGCGCTGATCTCGCTCGAACCCGCCGACCGCGGCTGGCTGCACGAGCGCATCGGCGCGCGCTTCGCGGCGATGCTCGACGCCGGCCTCCTCGACGAAGTCCGCCGGCTGCGCGCGCGGGGCGACCTGCACGCCGCGCTGCCGTCGATGCGCTGCGTCGGCTACCGCCAGGCCTGGGAAGCGCTCGACGCCGGCGACCCGCCGGACCGCGAGCTGCTGCTTTCGCGCGGCAGCGCCGCGACCCGCCAGCTCGCCAAGCGCCAGCTCACCTGGTTGCGCGGCATGCCCTGGCGCCATGTGCTGCCCTGCGAGGCACCGGACATTGCCGAGCAGGTCGTCGCGCAGGCGCTGCGACTGCTCGACGCGGGCCGGGCGATGCGGGATCGTCCCCGATGAGCCTGCTGGAGATCGACGGCCTCGCGAAGCGCTACGCTGGTGTGCCGGTGTTCGAGGGCGTGTCGCTGCGGCTGGCGGCGGGCGAGTTCGTAGCGCTGGTCGGCGAGTCCGGCGTCGGCAAGTCCACGCTGCTGAACGCCATCGCCGGCCTCGACGCGGTGGACGCCGGCACGGTCCGGCTGGACGGCGTCGAGGTCGGCGGGCTCGACGAGCGCCGGCGCGCGCTGCTGCGCCGCGAGAAGTTGGGCTTCGTGTTCCAGGCCTTCCACCTGCTGCCCCACCTGAGCGTGCACGACAACGTTGCGCTGCCGCTGCACCTGCTCGGCCGGGTGGACGCGGCCCGCGTCGAGGCGCTGCTCGATGCGGTCGGGCTCGGCGGGCTGGGCGAACGGCTGCCCGCGCAGTTGTCCGGCGGCCAGATGCAGCGCGTCGCGATCGCCCGCGCGCTGGTGCACCGGCCGCGCCTGATCCTGGCCGACGAGCCGACCGGCAACCTCGACCCATCGAGCGCCGCACGCGTGCTGGATGTGATGGCCACCCAGGTCCGCGAGGCCGGGGCCGCCTGCCTGCTGGTCACGCACTCCGAACTGGCCGCGGGCTATGCCGACCGCGTGATGCATGTCACACCCTGTGGGCTGCGCGACCGTCCTGCGCCCCCATAGGCGAGGGGATCGGCAAACTCAAGGCCATGGGACACTTCGTTACACGACGAACGATAGTTCGAACTAACGAACGAAGGAGCCCCGATGTCTCGCTTGCCGTCCAGAATCATTGCTGCCGGCGCTTTTGCGTTGGCCGCCGCCGCCCATGCGGCCCCGACCGTAACGCAGACTGCGCCCCGTTTTGGGTTCAGCTTTTCCGAGTACGTAGGTGATGCCATGCTCGGCAGTGGTGGACTGGGGCAGCAAAACGTCGCGTATTGGGTTCACGAAGGCACGGGTGAGTACAACGGCCAGCAAGTTGATTCGTGGTTTGTGTTCGTATCACCAACATACGACCGACTTAAGGGCTGGCTGCGCTTTGACGGTCGCATCGAAGCAGTCTTCGACAGTAGAATTGAGTTGCTGGGAAGTGCCTCGTTCGAGAGTGACGCCCATGCTTATAGTTATGGCCGCTGGGTCGGGCTCGAGGGACTCGACAGCTTTGCGGTCCGTGGTCGCGCCATGCAGATCGACTGGCGTGGAGGCCTGGCTGGAGACCATATCCGCGTGTTGACTCTGAGTTCACCGGAAGTCAGCAACCTAGCGAGCACCGAGACATTGGCAGCCCCGATCCCCGAGCCGTCCACCTATGCGCTGATGGCCGGCGGCTTGCTGGCGGTGCTGTTCATGTCGCGCCGCCGCCGCCCGCAGGACTGACGTCCTCGCGCTGCCGAACGGTGGGCCGCCTCGGGCGGCCCGCTTTGTTTCTGCGTCCCGGGTCGCCTCGCGCGGCCCGGTCCGTTCTGTCGTCGGCTCCCCCGCACGGCCCGTTCTCGTGACCCGCCGCAGAATCGGCCGGTGGCCCGGCTTTTCGTCCTCCTGCGCCTGCTCGCCCTGCTGACCTGGCGCGACACGCGCCGCCATGCGGCGCGCCAGGCGACTGCGGTGATCGCGGTCGCGCTCGGCGTCGCGCTGGCCTGCGCGGTGCAGTTGATCAATGCGTCGGCGCTCGCCGAGTTCGGCAGCGCGGTGCGCAGCGTCGACGGCGAACCCGACCTGCGGCTGCAGGCCCGCGCGGGCGGCGGCATCGACGAAGCGCTCTACGCCCGCATCGCCGCCGACCCCCAGGTGGTCGTCGCCTCGCCGATCGTCGAGCTGGAGGTGCAGGCGCTCGGTGCCGACGGCCGGCGCCACCGGCTGCGGCTGATGGGCGTCGATGCGCTGATCGCGCCGGCCCTCGCCCCCGCGCTGCTGCCGCAACCGGCCCCGGGCGCGGACCGCCTGGCGCTGCTCGACCCGGAGGCGGTGTTCCTGAGCCCGGCCGCCCGGCAGGTGCTCGGCCTCGAGCCGGGCGCGGCACTGGCGCTGCAGAGCGGCCTCGAGCTGCGCACGCTGCGCGTGGCCGGCAGCGTGGCCGCGCCCGGCGCCCCGCTGGCGGTGGTCGACCTGGCCGGCGCGCAGGCCCTGTTCGGACGGATCGGCCGCCTCGACCGCATCGACCTGCGCCTCGGGGCGGGCACCGAGGCCTCCCGGCTCGTCGCCGGCTGGGCGCTGCCGCCCGAGGTGCGCGCCGTGCCGGCAGACGAGGCCGGGCAGCGCCTGGCCAACGTGTCGCGCGCCTACCGCGTCAACCTCACGGTGCTGGCCCTGGTGGCGCTGTTCACCGGCACCTTCCTGGTGTTCTCGATCCTGTCGCTGTCGGTCGCACAGCGCCTGCCGCAGCTCGCGCTGCTGGGCGTGCTCGGCCTGGATGCGCGCGACCGCCGGGCGCTGGTGCTCGCGGAGTCGGCGCTGATCGGCGTCGTCGGCAGCGCGCTCGGCGTCGCCCTCGGCTCGGCGTTGGCGTGGGCGGCGCTGCATGCGCTGGGCGGCGATCTGGGCGGTGGCTACTTCGCCGGGGTCACGCCGCCGTTGCGCTTCGATGCCCTCACCGCCGTGGCGTACGGCGCGCTGGGCACGGCCGCCGCGCTGGTCGGCGGCTGGTGGCCCGCGCGCGAAGCCGCGGCGATCGCGCCGGCGCAGGCGCTCAAGGGCCTGGGGAGCGGGCAGCACGCGGCGCCGCGCGCCGCGCCGGGGCTGGCCTTGATCGCGCTGGGCGCCCTGCTCGCGCTGGCGCCGCCGATCGCCGGGCTGCCGCTGGCCGCCTACGGCGCGGTGGCGCTGCTGCTGCTCGGAGGCATCGCCTGCGTGCCGGCGGTGGTCGGGCTGCTGCTCGCCATGGTGCGCGGCCGCGGAGGCGCGCTCGGCCTGCTGGCGGTGGAGCGGGCACGCCAGCAGCGCGCGACGGCGACCGTGGCGATCGCCGGCGTCGTCGCCAGCCTGGCGCTGTCGGTCGCGCTGACGGTGATGGTCGGCAGCTTCCGCAGTGCGGTGACCACCTGGCTCGACCGTGTGCTGCCCGCCGACCTCTACCTGCGCACCGCCTCCGGCGCCGCCAGCGGTTCCGCGTGGCTCCCGCCCGACTTCGTCCGGGCGGCCGCGGGCGTGCCCGGCGTCGCATCGGTCCAGGGCCTGCGCTCGCTGCCGGTCGGACTGCCCGGCGCGCCGAGCGGCCTGCCGGCGCCGGTGCTGATCGCCCGCCCGGTGGGCGACCCGCAGGCCGACCTGCCGCTGACCGGTCCGCTGCTGCCGGCGCCGGCCGACGAGACGGCGGTCTACGCCAGCGAGGCGCTCGCGACGCTGCACGGCGCCGTGCCCGGGCGACGACTGGAGCTGCTGCTGCCTCGGCCGCAGGGGGGCGAACAGCGCGTGCCGGTCTTCGTCCGCGGCCTCTGGCGCGACTACGCGCGCCAGCATGGTGCGCTGGTCATGGCCGACGCCGACTACCGCGCGCTCACCGGCGACGACCGCCTCAACGACCTCGCGCTGACCCTCGCGCCGGGCGCCGATGCCGCCGCGGTGCAGGAACGCCTGCGCGCACTGGCGCCGGATGCGGCGCTGCTCGAGTTCGCGTCGGCCGCCGAGATCCGCACGCTGTCGCTGCGCATCTTCGACCGCAGCTTCGCGGTGACCTACTGGCTGCAGGCGGTGGCGATCG
>CAYLKR010000130.1:0-7218 GCA_964384225.1 uncultured Methylibium sp. | reverse complement strand
TGTCCTTGGTGAAGTACAGGTCGCCGCGCTTCTCGCCGTGGTACTCGAGGATGTGGGTCTCGACGATCGAGTCGACCGGGCAGCTCTCCTCGCAGAAGCCGCAGAAGATGCACTTGGTCAGGTCGATGTCGTAGCGCGTGGTGCGGCGCGAGCCGTCGGCGCGCACGTCGGACTCGATCGTGATCGCCATCGCCGGGCAGACCGCCTCGCAGAGCTTGCAGGCGATGCAGCGTTCCTCGCCGTTCTCGTAGCGGCGCAGCGCGTGCAGCCCGCGGAAGCGCGGGCTCAGCGGCGTCTTCTCCTCCGGGAACTGGATCGTCAGCTTGCGTTGCAGCGCATGCCGGCCCGTGAGCTTCATGCCCTTGAGCAGTTCCAGCAGGAAGAAGGTGTTGAAGAACTCCTTGACGGAAGCGATGGCGTTCACTGGACAACCCTCCGCACGGGGTGCTGCGGGATTCGCACTGGGGAGCGGCCCGGCGCGCTCATGCCGTCCCTCCGAGGTTCCAGATGTTCCAAGGCGACTGGATCCACAGGCCCACGACGACCAGCCAGACCAGCGTCACCGGGATGAAGATCTTCCAGCCCAGGCGCATGATCTGGTCGTAGCGGAAGCGCGGGAAGGTCGCGCGCACCCACAGGAACATCGTCACGACGACGAAGGTCTTCAGTCCCAACCAGATCCAGCCCGGGATCGCGTTGAAGAAGGCGCTGTCGATCGGCGGCAGCCAGCCGCCGAGGAACATGATCGCGGCCAGTGCCGACACCAGGATCATGTTGGCGTACTCGGCCAGGAAGAACATCGCGAACGACATGCCCGAGTACTCGACCATGTGGCCGGCGACGATCTCGCTCTCGCCCTCGACCACGTCGAAGGGGTGGCGGTTCGTCTCGGCGATGCCCGCGATCACGTAGACCACGAAGATCGGCAGCAGCGGCAGCCAGTTCCAGCTCAGGAAGTTCAGGCCCTGCTCGGCGAAATACCCCTGGTCCTGTCCCAGCACGATACCGCTCATGTTCAGCGTGCCGGAGACCATCAGCACCACGACGAGCGCGAAGCCCATCGCGATCTCGTAGCTGACCATCTGCGCCGAGGCGCGCAGCGCGCCGAGGAAGGCGTACTTCGAGTTGCTGGCCCAGCCGGCGATGATGACGCCGTAGACCTCCATCGAGGTGATCGCCATCAGGAAGAGCAGGCCGGCGTTGATGTCGGCCAGCACGACCTCGGGGCCGAAGGGCACGACCACCCAGGCGGCCAGCGCCGGCATGATGGTCATCACCGGGCCGAGCAGGAAGAGCGCCTTGTTGGCCGCGGTCGGGAGGATGATCTCCTTGAAGATCAGCTTCACCGCGTCGGCGATCGGCTGCAGCAGGCCGAGCGGGCCGACGCGGTTGGGGCCGAGGCGGATCTGCGACCAGCCGATGGCCTTGCGCTCCCACAGCGTCAGGTAGGCCACGCAGATCATCAGCGGCAGGATCAGCGCGACGATCTTCACCAGCGTCCAGGCCACGGGCCAGGCGCCGCCGAGCAGGCTGCTGCCGAACTGGTTGACGGTGTCGAGCATCGTCAGGCTTTCTCGACCGCGATCGGGCCGAACATCGCCCCGAGCGCTGCGGTTGCGGGATGCCCGGCCGGCACGCGCACCGCGTTCGGCGCGAGGCTGGCGTCGTGGTAGGCGGCCAGCAGCACCGAGGCGCTGCCCTGCTGCACGACGACGGTCTGGCCGTCGGCCAGGCAGAGCTGCCGCCACAGCACGCTCGGCAGGCCGGCGCGCGGCGGCCGCGCATCGGCGGTGGCCTGCAGCGCCGGGGCGCGGCGCACGATCGCGTCGGTGCTGTAGATCGGCACGTCGGCGATGCGCTCGAAAGCGGTCTGGGCCGGCGTCGCCGCCACCGGAGCGCGGCAGGCGTTGCTCAGGCGCGCAGGCAGGTCGGCGACGTCGCCGAGCGCCTGCGCCCTCACCTCCTCGGCGGTCTCGAAGCCGAAGCCCTCGAGGCCGAGCAGCGTGCCGAGCACGCGCAGCACCTTCCACGCCGGGCGCGCGTCGCCGCGCGGCTTGACGACGCCGTGGAAGCTCTGCACGCGGCCCTCGGCGTTGACGAAGGTCCCGGCGGTCTCCGTGAAGGGCGCGATCGGCAGCAGCACGTCGGCGTGCTCGAGGTTCGCGCTCTTGAAGGCGCTCATCGAGACGACCATCTGCGCGCCGCCCAGCGCGACGCGCGCCGCCGATGCGTCGGCGGCGTCGAGCAGCGGCTCGGCATTCAGCAGCACATAGGCCTTCAGCGGCTTGGCGAGCATCTGGGCGGCGTTCAGGCCGGCGGCGCCGGGCTGGGCACCGACCAGCTGGGCGCCGACGCTGTTGGCCGCCTCACCCAGCACGCCGCAACTCGCGCCGGTCTGCTCGGCGATGAAGTTGGCCAGCGCCAGCAGCTCGTCGGCGCGCGGGTGCTGGACCGCGGCGTTGCCGAGCAGCACCGCCTTGTGCTGCCCCCCGAGCAGCGACGCGGCGATGCGGCGCGCCGCGTCGGACGGCTGGGCGGCCGCCGGCGCCTCGACGCCCTTCTCGGCCGCCACCGCCGCGGCGACCTCGGCCAGCGCCGCGACCCAGGCGCTCGGCGCGGCGGTCAGCTGCGTCGTCACCGGCAGCAGCCAGTCGTCGGCCAGCGCATGCAGGCTCGTCACCTGCGCGCCGCGCTTGGCGGCGTGGCGAAGGCGCAGCGCGAACAGCGGATGGTCCTTGCGCAGGAAGGAGCCGATGACGAAGGCACGGTCCAGCGTCGACAGCGACGCGATGGGGGTGCCGAGCCAGCGCGCGCCGGGCGAGCGGCCGCTGTCCTCGGGCGCGGCATGGCGCAGCCGGTGGTCGACGTTGTCGGAGCCGAGCCCGCGCACGAGCTTCGCCAGCAGGTGCAGTTCCTCGACCGTGCTGTGGGCGGTGCCCAGAGCGCCGATCGCCGCGGCGCCATGCTCGGCCTTGATCTGCTTCAGGCCGTTGGCGACGTATTCGAGGGCGGTGGTCCAGTCGACCGTCTGCCACTGGCCGCCCTGCTTGATCATCGGCGCGGTGAGGCGGTCGTCGCCGTTCAGCGCCTCGTACGAGAAACGGTCGCGGTCAGCCAGCCAGCATTCGTTGACGGCCTCGTTCTCGAGCGGCACGACGCGCATCACCTGCTGGCCCTTGACCTGGACGATCAGGTTGGCGCCGGTGCTGTCGTGCGGGCTGACGCTCTTGCGGCGGCCCAGCTCCCAGGTCCGCGCGCTGTAACGGAAGGGCTTGCTGGTCAGCGCGCCGACCGGGCAGAGGTCGATCATGTTGCCCGACAGCTCGGAGTCGACCGTCTCGCCGGCGACGGTGGTGATCTCGCTGTGCTCGCCGCGGTGGATCATGCCCAGCTCCATCACGCCGGCGACCTCCTGGCCGAAGCGCACGCAGCGGGTGCAGTGGATGCAGCGCGTCATCTCCTCCATGGAGATCAGCGGGCCGACGTCCTTGTGCAGCACGACGCGCTTTTCTTCCTCGTAGCGCGAGGCCGACTTGCCGTAGCCCACCGCCAGGTCCTGCAGCTGGCATTCGCCGCCCTGGTCGCAGATCGGGCAGTCCAGCGGGTGGTTGATGAGCAGGAACTCCATCACCGACTGCTGCGCCTTGATCGCCTTGTCGCTCTTGGTGCGGACGATCATGCCCTGCGTCACCGGCGTGGCGCAGGCCGGCATCGGCTTGGGCGCCTTCTCGATGTCGACCAGGCACATGCGGCAGTTGGCCGCGATGCTGAGCTTCTTGTGGTAGCAGAAGTGCGGGATGTAGGTGCCGGCCTTGTCGGCCGCGTGCATGACCACGCTGCCTTCGGGCACCTCGACCTTGCGGCCGTCGAGTTCGATCTCAACCATGTTCGTGGGTCCCGGCTCAGACGTAGGACGGGACCATGCAGGTCTTGTGTTCGACGTGGTGCTCGAACTCGTGCCGGAAGTGCTTGATCATCGCGCGCACCGGCATCGCCGCTGCATCGCCGAGCGCGCAGATGGTGCGGCCCATGATGTTCTCCGACACGTTGTCGAGCAGCGCGATGTCCTCCGGCCGGCCCTTGCCGTGCTCGATGCGGTCGACCATGCGCCACAGCCAGCCCGTGCCTTCGCGGCAGGGCGTGCACTGGCCGCAGCTCTCGTGCTGGTAGAAGTAGCTCAGGCGCAGCAGGCTCTTGACCATGCAGCGGGTGTCGTCCATCACGATGACGGCGCCCGAGCCGAGCATCGAGCCGGCCTTGGCGATGGAGTCGTAGTCCATCGTGCAGTCCAGCATGAGGGATGCGGGCAGCACCGGCGCCGACGAACCGCCGGGGATCACGGCCTTGAGCTTGCGGCCGCCCTTCACGCCGCCGGCGAGCTCGAGCAGCTTGGAGAACGGCGTGCCCAGCGGGATCTCGTAGTTGCCGGGGCGCTCGACGTCGCCGACCATCGAGAACAGCTTGGTGCCGCCGTTGTTCGGCTTGCCGATCGCCAGGTAGGCATCGCCGCCGTTGCGGATGATCCACGGCACCGCGGCGAAGGTCTCGGTGTTGTTGATCGTCGTCGGCTTGCCGTACAGGCCGTAGCTGGCGGGGAACGGCGGCTTGAAGCGCGGCTGGCCCTTCTTGCCTTCGAGCGACTCGAGCAGCGCCGTCTCCTCGCCGCAGATGTAGGCGCCGAAGCCGTGGTGGGCGTGCAGCTGGAAGCTGTGGCTCGAGCCGAGGATGCGGTCGCCGAGGTAGCCGGCCGCGCGGGCTTCCTCGAGCGCGGCCTCGAAGCGCTCGTAGATCTCGAAGATCTCGCCGTGGATGTAGTTGTAGCCCACCGAGATGCCCATCGCGTAGGCCGCGATGCACATGCCCTCGATCACGATGTGCGGGTTGTAGGCGAGGATGTCGCGGTCCTTGCAGGTGCCGGGCTCGCCTTCGTCGGAGTTGCACACCAGGTACTTCTGGCCCGGATACTGCCGCGGCATGAAGCTCCACTTCAGGCCGGTCGGGAAGCCCGCGCCGCCGCGGCCGCGCAGCGCCGAGGCCTTGACCTCGGCGATCACCTGCTCGGGCGTCATGCCCTCGCCGCCGTCCTTGCCGAGGATCTTGCGCAGCGCCTGGTAGCCACCGCGCGCCTCATAGTCGCGCAGGCGCCAGTTGCTGCCGTCGAGGCCGGCGACGATCTGCGCACCGAGGTGCCGGTCGTGGAAGCAGGTCTCGCGGCCGCTGGCCTGGAACTTCGACAGGTCGGGGAGGGTCGTCATGGCGATCACTTCGCGGCGGCCTTCAGCGTGTCGACCAGTTCGTCGAGACGCGGCTCGCTCATGTAGCTGAGCATCTGGCGGTCGTTGACCAGCATCACCGGCGCGTCGGCGCAGGCGCCGAGGCATTCGCTGGGCTGCACGGTGAAGACGCCGTCCGCCGTCGTGCCGTAGGGCTCGACATCGAGCTTGCGGCACAGGTGCTGCAGCGCCGTCTCGCCGTTGCGCAGCTGGCACGGCAGGTTGGTGCAGACGTTCAGCTTGAACCGGCCGACCGGCTGCTGGTTGTACATGTTGTAGAAGGTCGTGACCTCGTGCACCGCGATCGGCGGCATGCCGAGGTAGTCCGCGACGCCGTTCTCGGCCGCGGCCGACACCCAGCCCTGCTCCTGCTGCACGATGGCCAGGCAGGCCATCACCGCGGATTGCTTCTGATCGGCCGGGTACTTGGCGACCTCGCGGGCGAAGCGTGCCAACGTGGCTTCGCTGAACTGCATGGCCTCGCTCACCGGTCGATCTCCCCGAAAACGATGTCCATGGTGCCGATCACCGCCACCGCGTCGGCGATCATGTGGCCGCGGCTCATCTCGTCGAGCGCCGCGAGGTGGGCGAAGCCCGGCGCGCGGATCTTCAGCCGGTAGGGCTTGTTGGCGCCGTCGCTCACCAGGTAGATGCCGAACTCGCCCTTCGGGTGCTCGACGGCCGCGTAGGCCTCGCCCTCGGGCACGTGGAAGCCTTCGGTGAAGAGCTTGAAGTGGTGGATCAGTTCTTCCATGTTGGACTTCATGTCCACGCGCGAAGGCGCCGCCACCTTGTGGTTGTCGGTGATCACCGGGCCCGGGTTGGCGCGCAGCCAGTCCACGCACTGCTGGATGATGCGGTTGGACTGGCGCATCTCCTCGATGCGCACCAGGTAGCGGTCGTAGGTGTCGCCGGTGACGCCGACCGGGACGTCGAAGTCCAGCCGGTCGTAGACGTCGTAGGGCTGGTTCTTGCGCAGGTCCCAGGCGATGCCCGAGCCGCGCAGCATCGCACCGGTGAAGCCGAGGTTCAGCGCCCGCTCCGGCGTGACGACGCCGATGCCCACCGTGCGCTGCTTCCAGATGCGGTTGTCGGTCAGCAGCGTCTCGTATTCGTCGACGTACTTGGGGAAGCGCTTCGTGAAGTCGTCGATGAAGTCGAGCAGCGAGCCCTGGCGGTTCTCGTTGAGCCGCTCCAGCGCCTTGGCGTTGCGGATCTTGTTGGCCTTGTACTGCGGCATCGCGTCCGGCAGGTCGCGGTAGACGCCGCCCGGACGGAAGTAGGCCGCGTGCATGCGGGCGCCGGACACCGCCTCGTACATGTCGAACAGGTCCTCGCGCTCGCGGAAGCAGTAGATGAAGATGTTCATCGCACCGCAGTCGAGGCCGTGACAGCCGAGCCACAGCAGGTGGTTCAGCAGCCGCGTGATCTCCGAGAACATCACGCGGATGTACTGCGCGCGCACCGGCACATCGACGTCGAGCAGCTTCTCGATCGCCAGGCAGTAGGCGTGCTCGTTGCACATCATGGACACGTAGTCGAGACGGTCCATGTAGGGCAGCGACTGGATGTAGGTCTTGCTCTCGGCGAGCTTCTCCGTCGCGCGGTGCAGCAGGCCGATGTGCGGGTCGGCGCGCTGGATCACTTCGCCGTCGAGCTCGAGGATCAGGCGGAGCACCCCGTGTGCCGCCGGGTGCTGCGGGCCGAAGTTGAGCGTGTAGTTCTTGATCTCGGCCATGTCAGCTCAAGCCACCGTAGTGGTCTTCGCGGATGATGCGCGGCGTGATCTCGCGCGGCTCGATCGTCACCGGCTGGTAGACGACGCGGCGCTGCTCGGGGTCGTAGCGCATCTCCACATGCCCGGTCGTCGGGAAGTCCTTGCGGAACGGATGGCCGATGAAGCCGTAGTCGGTGAGGATGCGGCGCAGGTCCGGGTGGCCGTCGA
>CAYLKR010000129.1:0-7224 GCA_964384225.1 uncultured Methylibium sp. | reverse complement strand
CCCGGCATTCTCCGGGCTACAGGCTATGAACTCCGAATCTCAGGGGCAACCTCAAAGAGCTCAAGCGCTCGACCCGTACAGCCGATAGCTGCCTGCTCGTTTCGGGCCGACCATCGCGGACGCTTCAGCCGGGCTTCAACCAGGCCAACACCAGCTCGTACAGGCGCTGCGGGTCGACCGGCTTGCCGATGTGATCGTTCATGCCCGCCGCCAGGCAGAGCTGGCGGTCCTCATCGAAGGCATTCGCGGTCATCGCCAGGATGGGCGTCTTCTCGTGCGCCGCCAGCGCCCGGATCGCCCGCGTGGCGTCCAGGCCGTTCAGGCGCGGCATCTGCACGTCCATCAGGATCAGGTCGTAAGCCCGAAGCTCGGCCAGCTCCACGGCCAGCCAGCCATCGTCTGCCACGTCCACCGCAAAGCCGGCCTGCTCCATCAGGTGACGCGTCACCTCCTGGTTCACCGGCTCGTCCTCGGCCACCAGGACGCGCTTGCCCGCGGCGGCCTCGTGCAGGCGCTGCAGATCGGGTTGGCCCGTCCGCGCATCTGCTAGCTCGGCAGGCTCGGCCGACTTCGCCGTGACGCCCATTCGCGCGGTGAACCAGAAGGTGCTCCCCTGCCCTGTGTGGCTGACGACACCGATTTCGCCGCCCATGAGCTGCACCAGACGCTTGGTGATGGCCAGGCCCAGCCCTGTGCCGCCGTACTTGCGCGTCATCGAGCCGTCGGCCTGTTCGAACGAGCTGAACAACCGCTGCTGGTCCTCGGCGGCGATGCCGATGCCGGTGTCGGCCACCTCGAACCGAAGCAGCACCGTGTCCTTGCCACCTGTGCCGGCGCCGGCGTCACCATCTGGCAGCCGGCGTACGCGCACGGTGATGGAGCCGCGCTCGGTGAACTTGAGTGCATTGCCGGTCAGGTTCAGCAGGACCTGGCCCAGCCGCAGGGGGTCACCCACCAGCGTGCGGCCGGTCAGCCCGGGGGCCGCGTCCAGCAGCAGCGCGATCTGCTGCTCATGCGCCTGCGGGCCGAGCAGGCCGAGCAGATGACCCAGCACGTCATCGAGCTGGAAGCGGATGTGCTCCAGCGTCAGCCGCTCGGCCTCGATCTTGGAGATGTCGAGGATGTCGTTGATGACCGCCAGCAAGTGCTGGGCTGATCGTTTGCTCTTGTTGAGCCAATCGATCTGCTGCGCATCGGTGGCACGGCGCAGCGCCAGGTCCACCATGCCCATCACGCCGTTCATCGGGGTGCGCAGCTCGTGGCTCATGTTGGTCAGGAAGGTGCTCTTCGCACGGCTGGCGGCTTCGGCCTGCTCCTTGGCGGCAGCCAGCTCGGCGGTGCGGGTTTCGACCAGCTGCTCCAGGCGGTGGCGGTAGGTGTCGAGCTCGGCTTCGGTCGCCTTGCGCTCGGTGATGTCGTACAGCGTCACCAGGACCAGGTCGCTGGACGACGAGGGCAGCCTTGAGGCCGTGACCAGCGCCGTCCTTTCGGCCCCGCTCTTGCAGCAGATCTTCACCTCCATGGGCTCGGCGGCGGCCTGGGGGGCGGTGGCGGCCAAGCCAGGCATCCACTGCGCCTCGACCTCCCGGCGGTGGGCCTCGTTGGGGTGGGCCCTGCGCCACCAGGCCTGCACCGTCGGCACATCGCCGCGCTCGTAGCCGAAGCTGCGCGTGAAGGCCTCGTTCACGTAGGTGATGTTCAGCGCCGCATCGTAGAGCGCCAGCGGAACGGGCGAGGCCTCGATGATGGTCCGGAAACGGGACTCGGCCTGGGCCAGCCGCGTGGTGTTGCGCAGGTGCAGGCCCAGCATCACCCCCACCAACAGGGTCAGGCCGAATCCGGCCGCGTACACCAGCGGCGACAGGGCACGAGGCATGGCAGCGAAGAAGCCGCTGCGCGGCTGAAGGACCACCTGCCAGGTTTGCTGCCCGAAGACGACCGGCACCTGCATGCCGGTGGCGCCCACCGTGCCCGCGCCAACAGGCCCCGCTTTCGGCGGGGCGCCCTTGCCCAGGTAGGTGTAGAAAGGTTGCGTGCCGCCGGGCTCGCCTGCGTACACGCGCAGTTCGACCTGCGCCGCATCGGCGGCCTGGGCGGCACGCTGGAACAGCGTGGGCAGGTCCACGACCGCCGCGACGTAACCCAGCACGGCTTCCTGCTCGTCGAAGACCGCCGTCGAAATGGCCACCGCCATCACGCCGGAGTCGACCAGGCCGCTTTTCATGAAGGGGAAGATGCCCGAGGCCGCCGGTAACCGGGTGCGCTTCGCCTCCAGCTTGGACGCCATGCGCTCGGGGCTGAAGCTCATGTCCAGCCCCTGGGTCTGGTAGTCCGGCGGCCATGCGTAGAGCACCGGCACATAGTTCTCGCGGCCGCTCACAGGCGCCCAGCCTTTACCACCTGCATCCGGCTGCACGACCCGGTAGTCGCGTGCGCCGGCCTGGCGCGCCGCAGCCTCGAAGGCCGCCAATTCTCGGGCGGGCACGACGGGCTGCCACTCCACCAGGTTCACGCTGAGCTGGCCGGCCAACAGCTTCTGCGCGTAGCGGTCGAACTGATCGGCGGTGAGCCGGGGGTTGGACTCCAGCACCAGACCTGCGTTGCGGATGGCCTCGGTCGTGCGCGTGAGCTCCAGTTCGAAGGCACTGGCCACCGCGCGGGTGGCATCGGCCTTCCTTTCCTGCAGGCGCAGGGCTTCGGCCTGCTGAAGGCTACTGCCCGCCAGAAGTGTGAGCGCGCTGCCGGTGGCAAGGGTGATGCCCAGCAGCAGCACAGCTCGCCAGCGATGGCCCAAGCGCGGTTTGTCGGGGGCGGCGGTCAGGGCCTGCATGGTGGTGAAACGGGGGCGTCGCGGTAATCCTCGGGCACTGGGTCGATGAACTGGATCCAGACCGCGCGGGTCAAGAAGCTCACGCTGAGGCCCTAGGCTTGATGTGAGCGTGACTTCCTCTCACGCCGCGCAGAGAAGGCACGTGGATATCGGCGGCGAAGCGGTTGTCTTGAGTCGTCCGGGGTTGGTTTCTGACGGGGTGCTCCAGTGGATCGTGTGCGTGCGACAAGGTGAACGCGCCGGACTTGGTGTACCCGTCGCTTGAGCCGAGTCGTTAAGGCCGGAGGTATACCCTGCCGCCGCCCCGTTTCAGATCGAACGCTGAGCGTCTGCTCTGACCGGCTGCGACTTACCGCTCAGGGTCTTGACCGGGCCCCCAAGCATCGGCCAGTCGTACCACAGCATTTCCTGCCGATCACTGCACCACTCGTCTCCACGATTCCGCGCACGATGCGTTCGTCAGCGACGCCGGCCTCAAGAGGCGGAGCACCGATCACACGGGAGCGCTGCATCAGGCAGCCCACTGCAGGCTGATATCTTCCAGGCGATACCGATGGAAGGAGGCGTGATGAATCCTGCAAGCCGCCTCTGGGCTGTTTCGAGATCAATCGCCCGATGCGACTGCTGATCATCGGCGGCACACGATTTCTCGGGCGCCACCTTGTCGCGCTGGCGCTCCAGCGCGGCCATGCCGTCACGCTGCTGCATCGCGGGCGAAGCGGATCGGGCCTGTTCCCCGAAGCGGATCACCGTCTCGCGGATCGCAACGGCGATCTCGACGTGCTCTCGGGCAGCGAGATTTGGGACGCCTGTATCGACACCTGCGGCTACGTGCCGCGTCATGTGCGTTCGCTGGCCGCGGTGATCGGCAAGCGCGTCGGGCAGTACCAGTTCGTATCCTCCGTCTCCGTCTACGACGGCTTCGCCCGCGAGCGCACGGATGAGGACTGCCCGCTGGCGCGGCTCGCCGATCCGGCGACCGAAGCGGTGACCGCGGAGACCTACGGGGGCCTCAAGGCCGCCTGCGAAGAAGTGGCCTGCGAGGCCTTCGGCGAGCGGGCGCTGATCGTCCGGCCCGGGCTCATCGTCGGCCCCTTCGATCCGAGTGGCCGCTTCACCTGGTGGGTCGCGCGGCTGATGCGGGCGGCGCGCATGCCCGAGGCCAGGGAGGTGCTGGCGCCCGGCGATCCTGGTGGGCCACTCCAGATCGTGGACGCCCGCGACCTGGCCGCTTGGCAGCTCGGCATGGCCGAGCGGGCCGCGGCCGGCGGCAGCTACAACGTTGCCGGGCCGCAAGTCGCGCTGACCCTGGGCGAGTTCCTGGAGAGCGCCCGATCGGCGCTTGCTCCCGAGGCGGCCTTGACCTGGGTGGACGAGTCCTTCCTGCAGCTGCACGCTGTGGCGCCCTGGACCGAGTTGCCGCTGTGGTTGCCGGCCGCCGACGCCGGGGTACATCGCGTGGATGCCCGCCGGGCGCTGGAGGCCGGACTCACCTTCCGGCCGCTGGCCGCGACCCTTGCCGACACCGCGAACTGGGCCGAATCGGCGCCGGCCGGAGGGCTGGTCGAAGGCATTGGCCTCGCGCCGGAGCGCGAGACCGCGATCCTGCGTGCCTGGCGCCTGCGAGACGGGTGAGCCAAGGTGTTCTCGGCCTGTCGATATCAGCCCATCGCGAAAGGCCGGCTGCGCTGGGTCTGGCCGGTGGACGCACCAGCCCGCTGCCGGGCCGCCACGCCGGCGACGAAGTGGCCGAAGGCGTCGAGCAGCGGCGAGCCGTCGAAGGACGGGCCCTCCAGCATCGCCAGCGCCTGCACGGTGGCTTCCAGCGTCGAGGCCTGGTCGGCCCGCCGCGCCGCACGGATCGCTCGGTAGCGGGTCGGCGCCGGTGCGTCCAGCACCAGCCGCGGCAGCGCGGCCAGGGCCGGGTGCTCGAGAATCATCCGCAGGCTCTTGCGCCACGTCGCGTCGATGACCACCAGCCGCAGCGGCGCCCCCGCGGTCGTCTCCTTGGCCGGCGGCGCGGGCGCGGCAGGCACGTCGGGGTAGAGCAGCCGCGTGTCCCGCCCGGGGCGGTGCAGCAGTGCCTCCAGCGCCGCGGGCGCAAAGCGCTCACCGACGACCACCTCGCAGCGCGCCAGAGACAGGCGCAGCATCGCCACGCTGTTCTTCGCCTGGCGCTGTTCCTGCGGGTGCTGTAGCACCAGGACATCGGTGCGATGGGCCGTCGGCCGCGCCAGCGCGCACAGGCAGGTCGCCTGGGGGCGCAAGCAGCGAGAGCAAGCCGCGCGGTGGCGGGTGGGCGGAGCGTTCACATGGGCATGGTCGCATGCCTTTGGCGTCGACCGGGCGCTCAGCGCAGGCTCGAACCGGGATCTGAGAGAGTCGGAAACACCGACTCGCCGACGATGGCGTCGGCCATGAGCCGCGCTCGACGGCGAACTCAATGCTCAGGACGGGCGGCTGGGCTGGTCCCGAGGTCCGGCGGGCACTTCAGGGCTCTTCACGGGGACGGCTGGCCTTGCCGACAGCCGCTCTGCGCCCGCCACGAGCGACAGACAGTTCCCCGTCTCGAGCCGACTTCCAGATCACGATCAGCCGGTCGGCTGCGTCTGACGACGTTCGTCTTCGCGTCCTGAATGGCTGCTCTGAAGCGAATGTCGTCGTACGCGACGCCACTCGTTCAGCATATTCACGTGCCGAATGCCCAGTTCCATCGCGCCGGTCAACATGGGCGCCGACTCAGCTCGCGCGATGCGTCATGCGCCGTCCGCTCAGTGCCACTGGCCGATCTTCAACACGTCGTCGGCCTGCTTGGCCGTCCGCTCGTGCGTGAAGGCAAGGAACTGCTCGAAGCTGATCGAACCGCGCCGGGTCGTGTCGATGCGCTCGAAGTTGGCGTAGGTCAGCGGCAGGCGACCGTGGGCCTCTGCGCGAGTCACCTGGCCATCCTTGTTGTCGTCGGCCATCGCGAACAGCGCGCGTGCGGTCTTCAGGTTCTGAGGCTCGGCATCGGCGGCCGCGGCGGCGCCGGTGGCCAACAGGCTGGCGGCCAGCAGGGCCGGGGCAATCAGGCGGGTCTTCATGGGCGTGTCCTTCGTGGGTTGCGGCGCCGGTGAACGTGTCCTCGGCTGCCTTGGAGCGAACTCTAGGATTTCTCCTGAAGGCTTAAAACGGCATTTGAGTCAATCTTTCATTGCTGCTTCAGCAACAATAGGTCGCTCACCAGCGAGGAGTGCTTGATGGACCGCCTTCTCTCCATGCGCGTCTTTCGTCGCGTGATCGACGAAGGCAGCTTCGCTGCAGCGGCACGCGCGCTGGACCTCTCGCCGGCCGTCGTGACCCGGCTCGTCGCGGACTTGGAGAGCCACCTCGGCGCCCGGCTGCTGCAGCGGACGACGCGCCGGCTGACCGTCACCGACGCCGGCGCGGCCTTCGCCGAGCGACTGCGGGTCATCCTGGCCGACATCGATGACGCCGAAGCCAGCGTCGGACAGGCCACGCGTGAACTGGCGGGCCAGCTGCACATCGCGGCACCGCCCCTGCTTGCCAGCTACTTCGTGGGGCCATTGATCGCCGGCTTTCGACAACGGCACCCGAGCATCCGCTTCGAGATCGACGCGGTGGGCTGGGATGCGAGCGCCGTCGAAACCCACGACCTGACGCTGCTGGCCACCGGCGAAGGCTACGACGGGAACATCGTCGCCCGCCGCATCCACGGCGTGGACGTCGTGCTGGTCGCGTCACCGGCCTACTTGAAGCGCCGCGGCGTGCCGCAGCAGCCCGCCGACCTGTCGCAGCACGACTGCTTGCGTCTGCGCATGCCTGGCCTGCGTCCGAATGTCTGGCGCCTGCGGCATGCGCAGAGCAACGAGGTGGCCGATGTGCCGGTGGTGCCGGTGGTCTGGACCAACCACGCGGAGGCGCTGCTGCAGGCAGCGTTGGACGGTGCGGGCATCGCCTCGACCAGCGGGGAGATCGTCGCTGCGCACCTTGCGCGGGGCGAGCTCGTCCGTGTGTTGAAGCCGTGGACGGTGGGCCGCCTGTCGATCTACGCAGCACTCCCCAGCCGCAAGTTCACGCCGCGGCGCGTGCGCGTCTTCCTCGACTACATGACGGAGCAGACCCAGCAGCTGCTGGCGCACCTGGAAGCCCCGAGCCGAGTCACGCTGCAGCCACCCGCGCGCCAATCGCGGATGTCTCGTCCCGTCTGATGCTCCCTTCGAAGCTCAAGCTGCTGTCACGCAGCGGATGCGGTTCGTGGCCGCCGCGAGCTCGCTGCACGGCCCCTGCCAGGTGGCTGTCATCGGCCCGGCGCCGGTCGTGCATCCTCGGTGACGGCTTGAATCGCCCCTGATTTCCTAGACACCTGCGAGCCTCACACTTGAGGCAAGAGG
>CAYLKR010000128.1:0-7266 GCA_964384225.1 uncultured Methylibium sp. | reverse complement strand
CCGTTCGCGCTGCTGTTCCTCGACCTCGACCGCTTCAAGCAGATCAACGACTCGCTCGGCCACGTCTACGGCGACCGGGTGCTGCGCGAGGTGGCGCAGCGCCTGCAGACCTGCGTGCGCCAGGTCGACACCGTCGCACGCCTCGGTGGCGACGAGTTCGTGCTGCTGCTCGACCAGACCGAGGCGCGCGGCGCCGAGACGACCGCGCGGCGCGTGCTCGACGTGCTGGCCGAGCCCTTCACGCTCGACGGCGTGAGCTTCAGCGTCACCGCCAGCATCGGCATCGCGCTCTACCCGAACGACGGCGGCTCGCTGAACGACCTGATCAAGAACGCCGACGCCGCGATGTACCGCGTCAAGGAGCGCGGCCGCGCCGGCTTCCGCTTCTACCAGCCGCAGATGAACGTGGACCTGCTGGCGCGCATGAAGCTCGACCACGCGATGCGCGTCGCGCTCGAGCGCGGCGACTTCCGCCTGCACTACCAGCCGCAGGTCGAGATGGCGAGCGGCCGCGTCGTCGGCGCCGAGGCGCTGCTGCGCTGGCGCGACGCCGACCTCGGCGACATCTCGCCGGGCGAGTTCATCCCGGTGGCGGAGGAGAGCGGCTTCATCGTCGCGCTCGGCGACTGGGTGCTCGGCGAGGCCGTGCGCCAGGCGGCCGCGTGGCGCGCGGCCGGGCGCCCGGTGGCGGTGTCGATCAACGTGTCGGCGCTGCAGTTCCAGCAGCCGGGCTTCGTGGGGCGCGTCGCCGCGGTCCTGCAGGAGCATGGGCTGCCGTCGCGGCTGCTGGAGCTGGAGCTCACCGAATCGATCCTGGTGCAGGACGCCGACGAGGCGCTGGCGCGGCTGCGCGCGCTCGACCGCATCGGCGTGCAGCTCGCGATCGACGACTTCGGCACCGGCTACTCCAGCCTCGGCTACCTGAAGCGCTTCCCGATCCGCCGGCTGAAGATCGACCGCAGCTTCATCAAGGGCCTGCCGGGCGACGAGAGCGATGTCGGCATCGCCACCGCGGTGATCCAGCTCGCCCGCGCGCTGAAGCTGCGCGTCGTCGCCGAGGGCGTCGAGACGACGGGCCAGCGCGACTTCCTGCGCGAGGCCGGCTGCGACGAGTACCAGGGCTTCCTGCATGCGCCGGCGCTCGCGCCGGCCGATTTCGAGCAGCGCATGATGGTCGCCTGATCCGCGACGGCGGACTGGAAAACTGTACGCATATACAGTATTCTGGGCGCATGGAAGCGCCACCCCCTGCGGCCCTCAAGGGCCGCGGCACGCCGATCCGCATCGCCCCCCGCTACCGGCGTGACGAGCGCGAGGCCGTCGACGACGGCTGGGGCCCCGCGCCCGATGCCGACGACGGGCTGCCTCGGCCCCCGGCGACCGAGGTGCGCGAGGAGCAGGTCCGCTCGCTGCTCGCCGCGAACGACTCGCCCGACGTGCCCTTCGAGTGGTCGATCAATCCCTACCGCGGCTGCGAGCATGGCTGCATCTACTGCTATGCGCGGCCGACGCACGCCTGGCTGGACCTGTCGCCCGGGCTCGATTTCGAGACCCGGCTGGTCGCCAAGGTCAACGCGGCCGAGGTCCTGCAGCGCGAGCTGGCGCGGCGCGGCCACCGCCCGAGCCCGGTCAACATCGGCTCGGCCACCGACGCCTACCAGCCCGTCGAGCGCCGGCTCGCGCTGACGCGCGCGGTGCTGCAGGTGCTCACCGCCTGCGAGCACCCGTTCACCATCGTCACCAAGTCGGCCGGCGTCGAGCGCGACCTGGACCTGATCGCCCCGGCCGCGCGGCGCGGCCAGGCGGCGGTGTTCGTCAGCGTCACCACGCTCGACGGCGCGCTGGCGCGCAAGCTCGAACCGCGCGCCGCGGCGCCGCAGCGCCGGCTGCTGGCGGTGCGCCGGCTCGCCGAGGCGGGCGTGCCGGTCGGCGTGAACGTCGCGCCCATCATCCCCTTCGTCAACGAGCCGGAGATCGAACGCATCGCCGAGGCCGCCGCCGCGGCCGGTGCGAGCTCGCTGCACTACACCGTGCTGCGTCTGCCCTGGGAGGTGGCGCCGCTGTTCCGGCAGTGGCTGGATCAGCACCTGCCCGAGCGCGCCGCGCGCGTGATGGCGCGCGTGCAGGAGATGCGCGGCGGCAAGGACTACGACGCCGACTTCGCGAGCCGCATGCGCGGCAGCGGCCCCTGGGCCGAGCTGATCCGCCAGCGCATCGACAAGGCCGCGCAGCGCCACGGGCTGGCGCGCCGGGCGCCGCCGCTCGACGCCAGCCGCTTCAGGCCGCCGGCGGCGGCCGACGATCGCCAGCCCTCGCTGTTCTGAGCCGCCGGCCGTGGTGGGCCGCGGCCGCCAGGCTCCAGCAGAGCCAGGCCGTCCAGGCGCTGTGGCTGAGGTGATGGGCGCCGCGCACGAGCTGCGCGCCGCCGTAGGCGGTGCCGAGCACCAGCACCGCCGCGAGCCAGGCGCGCGCCAGCCGCGGGCTGCGCCCGCGCAGCACGAACCAGCCGGGCAGGAAGCCGAAGGCGGCCGAGGCATGGCCCGAGGGGAAGCAGTGCCCGGGCCCGCCGTCGCTCACTCCCCAGGCCCAGTGCGAGACCCAGGCCGCATGGCCGCCGAAGGCCTGCAGGTCCCAGGGGCAGCTGCTCAGGCTCAGCGGCTTCAGCAGCGCCGGCAGCGCCAGGCAGGCGATGCTGGTCACCAGCCACCACAGGCGGTCGGCGCGCGGCAGGCGGCGCATCGCGCCCGCCGGCGGCCACGCCAGGTTGAGCAGCAGCGCCGCGAGCACGGCGCCGGCGAGCCGCCGGCCGCCCTCGTGCAGCAGCCCGGCCGTCAGCCAGTGGTCGCGCCAGGCGAAGCCGACGGCAGTCCCGAAGGCGCCGTCGACCGCGAGGTCCAGCCGGCTCGCGTCCCAGGCCAGCAGGACGGCGAGGCCGACGAGCGTGACGGCGAGGTCGTGCCGTCGCCAGCCGTCCTCAGCCGCCACGGCAGGGCGCGAGGGCGTCGAGCGCCGCCCGGTACTCGCCGGCGCCGACCCGCGCCAGCCCGAGCACGGTGTGGAACAGGTGGTCGTGGCTCAGCGGCGCGTCGAGCCTGCCGCGCAGGCAGCCGGCGTCGAGGCGGTCGGCCGCCAGCGTCTGCGGCGGCAGCCAGGCGATCAGGGGCACGCGGGTCTGCTCGGGCGGCGCCACCGCGTAGGGCATGCCGTGCAGGTAGAGGCCGTTCTCGCCGAGCGATTCGCCATGGTCGGACAGGTAGAGCAGCGCCGGGTCGTGCCGCCCGGCCTGCCGCCCGAGCCAGGCGATCGCGCCGGCCAGCACGTGGTCGGTGTAGGCGATCGAGTTGTCGTAGGCGTTGACGAGCGCCGCCCGGTCGCACTGCGGCAGCGCCGGGCTGCGGCACTCGGGCTGGAAGGGCTTGCGGCCGGCCGGCGAGCGCGCCGCATAGGCCGGGCCGTGGCTGCCCATCTGGTGCAGCACCAGCACCACGCCGCGCGCGCGTCGCTCGGCCGGCAGTGCCGCGAGCCGTTCGTCCAGTCCGTGCAGCAGCGCGCCGTCGAGGCATTCGCCGCCCGGGCACAGCGAGGCGTCGGGCGCGGTCGCGCCGGGCGCCGGCTGCTCGGGCCGGGTGTGCGGCACGCGCGTGCAGACCTCCTTGCAGCCGGCCTGGTTCTCGACCCAGAGCACCGCAAGCCCGGCACGCTGCAGCAGGTCGAGCAGGTTCTCGCTGTCGCGCTCGCGCGCCTCGTGGCGTGCGCGCCCCACGGCCGACAGCATGCAGGGCAGCGAGGCCGCCGTGCTGGTGCCGCAGGCGCTCACCTGGCGGAAGCTCAGCACGTCAAGCGCGCGCAACTCGGGGGTGGTGTCGCGGCCGTAGCCGTTCAGTGCGAAGTGATCGGCGCGCGCCGTCTCGCCGATCACCAGCAGCAGCAGCGGCGGCTTCTGGCCGGCCTGCGGCGGCAGCGGCCGGGCGTCGAGGCCGATCGGCAGCGGTGCCGCCGCCGGGCCGGCGCGGCGCGTCGCGACGCGGCCGGCCGAGTAGAGCGCGTTGTAAGGGCTGATCTGGTAGCGCAGCGCCTTGTGCGTGCGCATCGTGCCGGCCAGGTCCGGGTAGAAGGCGAAGCCGAGGACCAGCACCGACGCCAGCCCGAGCACGACGAGCGCCGCGTTGCCGAGCCCCGCCGTGCGCCACGGCGGATGGGCGATCTTCAGCCGCCGCAGCCACCACAGCGGCAGCCCGGCCAGCAGCGCGAGCGAGACCAGCAGGCGCGCGTCGAGCAGGTCGCGCACCTCGCGTGCGTCGGTGCCGAGGGCGTTGACGATCATCGTCGGATCGATGACGACGCCGTAGGTGCCCATGTAGTGCGCGGCGACCGCCGCCACCACGAGCAGCAGCGCGATCGCCGGCTTCAGCGTCGCGCGCCAGGCCAGCAGGCCGAGCAGCGCGGCCGTCAGTGCCGCCAGCATCAGGCCGAGCGCCAGCGCGAACGCGGCGCCGCGCGGGCTCTGCAATTCCGGCAGCGCGGCCAGGCTGCGCCAGAGCGGCCAGTTGGCCGGACCGGCCAGCCACAGCGAGGCGGCGACGATGGGCAGCACCGGGTTGCGGGCGCGGGGCCCTGCCGCGGCGGGCGCCGGCCGGGCGGGCAGGGTGGAAGTGGAGGGCATCCGGGCACGATACCGACGGCGGATTAACGGACCCTTAACGCGCCGGCCGTGCGGCCTCAAGTTGCGGCGGCGGTGGCCGAAACACGTTCAGCCGTGCCGGCCCACCCGGGCTGGCGCCGTTCTCGCCTCCGCCATGCCGATCGAAACACCGTACTCCAAGCTGCAGGCCCTGATCGTCGACGACATGGCCACGCAGCAGACCACGCTGCGCGGCCAGCTCGCGATGCTGGGCATCGGCAAGGTCGACGTCGCGCTGAACGCCGACGACGCGCTGCGCCTCGTGCGCAGCAAGGCCTACGGCCTGATCCTGTGCGACTTCAACCTCAACCACCGCACTGACGGCCAGCAGTTCTTCGAGCACCTGCGCGAGCACGACCTGCTGCCTCCGGACTGCCTGTTCTTCATGGTCACCGCCGAGAACGGCTATGCGTCGGTGGCCGCGGCGACCGAGCACTGCCCCGACGCCTACCTGCTCAAGCCCATCACCGCGGCCGACGTCGAGGAGCGGCTGAAGGGCCAGCTCGAGCGCCGCCGCGTGTTCGCGCCGGTGCACGCCCGCTTGGCGCGGCGCGACCTGCCCGCCGCGGTGCTGGAATGCGACGCGCTGCTGGCGCGCAAGGACCGCTGGTTCGTGCAGGCGCTGCAGCTCAAGGGCCAGCTGCTGCTGCAGCTCGGCCGCCACGAGGACGCCAAGGCCGTCTACCTCGCGGCGCTGGCGCAGCGCCCGCAGCTCGTCTGGGCCCAGCTCGGCCTCGCACGCGCCCACAAGGCCACCGGTGCCTACGAGGAAGCCAAGCTGGTCGCCCACGACATCATCCACTCGCGCGACGGCGCGAAGACCCTCGCCGCCTACGACGTGGTGGCCGAGGCGCTGGAGGCGCAGGGCGATGCGAAGGGCGCGCAATGGGTGCTGCGCGACGCCGCGGCGGTCGTGCCCTCGGCGCGGCGCCTGCGGCTGGTGGCCGAGAGCGCCTACCGCAACGGCGACCTCGACACCGCGCACGAATGCCTCGCCAAGGTCACCAAGGCGACCAAGGGCTCGATGAGCGCCCAGCCGCAGGACACGCTGATGCTCGCGCAGGCGCTGGTCGACCTGGGCCGCGGCGCCGAGGCAGCGGCGTTGCTCGACGAGGCCGCGCACGGCCAGCGCGGCAACCCGCAGTTCGAGCCGGTCGCGCTGTCGATCAAGGCCCAGGGCCTGGCCAAGGCCGGCGACGCCGAGGGCGCGGCGAAGCTGGTCGCCCGCGCCCGCGAGACGCTGCGCACGACCACCGCGGACTTCGCGACCGTCGCGCTCGCCAAGGCCGAGCTGGTGGCCGGCGATCCGGCCGCCGGGCTGAAGCTGATGCAGACCGCGGTCGCGTCCGACCACGAGAACCCGCGTGTCAAGCAGTGGATCGCCAACGCGCTGGCCGACACCGGCCATGCCGACAAGGTCGACGAGGTGGTGCATGCGGCGGCCGCCGGCCTGGACGCGCGCGTCGCCGCCGCCAAGACCCTGTTCCGTGATCACCGCATCGACGACGCGTTGACGCTGATCGAGGCGGCCGTCAAGGAGTACCCCGAGAACACCGGCGTGCTGCTGCAGGCCGCGCAGATGAACTGCCTGTCGCTGCGCCTGAAGAAACAGCTCAACGCGGCGGTGGTCGAGAAGGTGCGGCTCTACCTCGCGCGGCTCGAGAAGCTGATGCCGGCCAGCGACCGCATGACGCAGATGCAGCGCTACTACCGCGAGACGGTGGCGATGCTGACGGCCCGCCCGGCGACATGAACGCCACGATGGCGCCCGAGCTGGTCGCGCTGGTCGTCCACGACCTGAAGAACGCGCTCGGCTCGCTCGAGGCCAGCCTCGACACCTTGGCCGGCGCGCCCGAGCCGGCGCTTGCGCGCCATGCCCACCGCCATTGCCGCGAGCTGCGCCAGCGCTTCGTCACCTTCCTGATGCTCTACGGCCACCAGGGCACGATGCATGCGTGGCGCAGCGACGAGTCGCCGCGGGACTTCCTGGCCGCGCTGTGCGCGCGCCACGCGCCGCCGCCCGGTACCGCGCGGCTGCGGCTGGCCGACGCGCCGGCCGACCTGCCGCCGTACTGGTTCTTCGACGCGCGCCTCGTCGGCCTGGCGCTCGACGCCGCCCTGCACAACGCCTGGCGCTTCGCGCGCGAGGAGATCGTCGTCGGCGCCCACCGCGACGGCGCGCGGCTGGTGTTCACGGTGGACGACGACGGGCCAGGGCTGGGCACAGCCGACGCGGGCGAGATGCGCACCGGCCTCGGCACGGCGCTGTGCCGCGCGGTGGCCGAGGCGCACGAGGGCGCGGTGCGCCTGCTCGACCGCCCCGAAGGCGGCGCGCGCTTCGAGCTCGCGCTGGGCTGAGCCCGGCGGCCGCCGGGCGCGGCCTACTTGAACAGGTCCTTGACCCGGTCGGTCCAGCTCTTGGCGTTCGGCGAGTGGCGGTCGCCGCTCTTCTTGAAGCTCTCGTCGAGCTCCTTGAGCAGCTTGCGCTGGTGCTCGGTCAGCTTGATCGGCGTCTCGACCGACACGTGGCAGTACAGGTCGCCGGGGTAGCTGGAGCGCACGCCCTTGATGCCCTTGCCGCGCAG
>CAYLKR010000127.1:0-7266 GCA_964384225.1 uncultured Methylibium sp. | reverse complement strand
ACCGCAGCTTCGAGGGCGTGGACGAGTTCAGCCGGCTGATCAAGGACATCTGAGCCCCACCCCCCGCCCGAGGGCCCTCGCCGGAGCCCCTCCCTGGAGCGACGCGCGCAGCGCCCGGCCTGCCTAGAGTGGATCGCATCGGACAGACGATGCCACTCAGGGAGGACGATCATGGGCAAGCAGGCACAAGGCGGGTTCACGCTGGTCGAGGCGCTCGCCACCCTCGGCATTTCACTGACGGCCCTGGTGGCCGCGGTATCGGGTTTCGGCGGCCAGATGCACAAGCGGCATGCGGAAGGCGTGGCCGCCGAGCTGGCGACCGACCTGCAGTTCGTGCGCACCGAGGCGGTGATGCGCAACCGCGGCGTGCGCGTCAGCTTCGGCAGCGACGACGCCGGTGCGCGCTGCTATGTCATCCACACGGGGCCGGCGGCGGCCTGCAGCTGCTCCGGCGACGGACCGGCGGTCTGCACCGGCGACGCCGCTGAGATCAAGACCGTGAACTTCCCGAACGGCGGCAGAACTCTCGTCCAGGCGAACGTCTCGTCGATGTACTACGACCCGGCACGCGCCACCGTCAGCCCGACGGCGACGATCCGCGTCGTCAGCGCCGATGGCCGTGAACTGCGTCACATCGTGAACATCCTCGGTCGCGTGCGCAGCTGTGCCGCGTCGGGGCAATGGGCCGGCCACGGGCCGTGCTGACGGCCTGCATGCGATGAACGAGCGGCGGGATGCGGCCGACGGACGGTGCACTCCGTCGTTCGTGGCCAGGGCGCACCGCCGCACAATTCGTTGCATGCACACGCCCATCCACGCCTCGACACGGCGGCATCGCGCCCATGGCTTCACGCTCATCGAGCTGGTGATCGTCATGGTCGTCATCGCGATCCTGGCCGCGATCGCCTACCCGTCCTACCAGAGCCAGGTGCGCAAGGCACGCCGGGCGGCCGCCGTCGAAGCCATCTCGGCGATCCAGCAGGCGCAGGAGCGGTGGCGTGCGAACAACCCGGCGTACACCGGCACGATCGGCGTCGGCGGGCTCGAGTTGTCGACGACCAGCACCGGGGGCTATTACACCCTCGCCGTCAGCGGCGCGACCGGCTCCGCCTACGTCGTCACCGCCACGGCGGTGAGCGGCACGAGCCAGGCGTCGGACACCGGCTGCACGTCGATCGTGATGACGGTGTCCAACGGCACCGGCACGCCGACCCCTGCCGCATGCTGGAGCCGCTGATGCGCCGCGAGACGGGTTTCACGGTGCTCGAGCTGCTCGTCGTGCTGGTGCTGACGGCCATCGTGCTCGTCGTCGCCGTACCGGGATTCGGCGAGCTGCTCGAACGCCGACGCGTCGAGGGTGTCGCGACCGACCTGAGCACGGACCTCCAGTACACCCGGTCCGAGTCGATCAGCCGGCGCGCCAACGTGGCGCTCGCCACCGCGGCCGACGGGCTCTCGTACACCATCACCGGGATCCCCGTCACCAAGACGGTGAACATGCCCTCGGGTGTATCGGTCACGGCAAGCCGCACCCTGACCTTCACCGCGCTGCGCGGCATCCCGAACGAGACCGCCGGCGGCGACGTGTCCATCGACGTGACCAGCACCCGGACGGGGGCCGGCTTGCGGGTGACAGCCAACGTCATGGGCCGGGTGCAGATGTGCTCGATGGGCGGCACGATCAAGGGGTACACGACATGCTGATTCCGATGCGCCCCGCCAGCCGCCGCCAGCGCGGCCTGTCGATCGTCGAAGTGCTGGTCGGCATTGCCGTCGGCCTCGTGCTGATCACCGGCGTGCTGAGCCTCTTCGCCACCAACCTGACGAACTCGCGCCGGATGCTGACCGAGGCCCGCGTCAACCAGGACCTGCGCGTCGCGGCCGACCTGATCGCACGCGACCTGCGGCGCGCCGCCTACTGGCAGAACGCGATCACCGGCACCACGGTGACCGGCGGCCTGTCCACCCCAGTGCGCAACCCCTACCAGGCCGTGGCGGTCGACGTGGCGGCCTCGCAGATCGACTACACCTTCTCGCGCGACACGACCGAGAACAACGCGATCGACACGGCCGAGCAGTTCGGCTTCCGGCTCAACAGCGGCGCCTTGCAGATGAAGGTCGCCAATGTCTGGCAGACCGTCACCGACCCGAACGTGATGACGATCCTCAGCCTGGCCATCGACAACACCATCCCGCCGGTGAACATCGACGCGCGCGCGTCCTGCGCCGTCACCTGCACCGGCGGCGGCTGCCCGGTCGTCACGCTGCGCCACTACCGGCTGACGCTGGTCGGCCGCTCCGCGACCGACGCCAACGTGGTGCGACAGCTCGTCTCGCACGTGAAGGTGCGCAATGACAGCGTGACCGGCACGTGCCCGGCCTGACAGGAGTTCGACCGATGCATGCCCTCCCCCTGCCCCGCCGTGCGCAGCAGCGCGGTGTCGGTGCCCTCACCGTGTCGCTGCTGCTGCTGTTCGCCTCGTCGATCGTCATCTTCTACCTGAACCGCGGGCTGATCTTCGAGCAGAAGACCTCCGCCAACCAGGTGCGCTCGACGCTCGCCTTCGAGATGGCCGAGGCCGGCGTAGAGTGGGCCAACGGCATGCTTAACGTCACGCTGCCGGTGTCGGCGACCTGCGGCAACCTCGGGGCGGCCGGGCCGTCCTTCCTGCGCCGCTACCTGCAGACGGGCTACCCGACCAACCAGAACGTCGCGGCCACCACCAACACCTTCCCCGGCTGCAAGGTCAACGGCACGACGCTCACCTGCAGCTGCCCGGCGATCGGTGGCGCCACCTCGCTCGGCACCACGGTGCTGCCCGGCTTCACCGTCGCGTTCTCGGATGTCGCCGGCGACCCGACGTCGGTTCTGGTCACGTCGACCGGCTGCACCGCACAGGCGGGTGCCTGCCTGCCGGCGAACGTCGGGGCAAGCGACGCGACGGCGACGGTCTCGGTGATCCTGAAGAACGTGCCGGCGCTGCGCGCCGGTCCGTCGTCGGCCATCACCTGCGGCACGAGCTGCGCGCTCGGCGGCTCCTTCAACGTCATCAACCAGGAGGTCTCGAGCAACGGCTACCTGGTCAACGCGGGAACGACGATCACGACCGGCGGCGGCGTCAGCTATCAGACTATCCCCGGCCAGCCGGTCGAGAACGCGCTGATCGCGGCGGACTCCTCCCTGAGTGCCCTGTCCAGCGCCGACCCGACCTGCAGCAACTCGGCGATGTTCCAGACCTACTTCGGCACGACGCTGGCCGAGTACGCGAGCAGCCCCGAGGTTAGGGTCATCACGGCTGCGCAAGGCTGCAGCAGTTCCAGCCCGTCGAGTTGCGGCGCGGCGATCTGGAACGCCTACAACAACCAGAACGCCCGTGCCTTCTATTTCCCGGACGGCTACGCGCTCAACAACTCCGCGCCCTTCACGGTGCTCGGCGGGCCGGGGTCCGATGCGGTGCGCTTCGTGACGCCGGGTGAGGCCAACATCAACGGCAACATCACGATCAACGGCCTGCTGTTCTCCAACAGCGCGGCGTTTGACGACCTCGGCACCGGCACCGCCGACGTGAACGGCGCGCTCATCACCTGCGCCGGCTATCAGAACAACGGTAACGGCACGGTGCGCTACACCTCGGCCAACATCGGCGGCCCGGCCCTGGGCCTCGGCACGATGGTGCGCGTGCCGGGCAGCTGGCGCGACTTCTGACCGGCGCGCGGCCGACATTCCCCAGGAGCAAGACCATGTCTTTCGTCATCGCACGCCGCCAGCGCGGCTTCACGCTGATCGAGGCGCTGATCGCGCTGCTGGTCATGGCCTTCGGCATGCTGGCGCTCGCAGGCATGCAGGTGCAGCTGTCGCGCAATGGCGACTTCGCCAAGCAGCGCGCCGAGGCGCTGCGCCTCGCCCAGGACCGCATGGAGCGCCTGCGCGCCTACGACGGCATCGCCACCGGCACGATCCAGTGGAACAACCTGCCGGTCGGCGCCGAGACCTTCGCCGGCAACACGAACACCACCTTCACGGTGTCTGCCGCATTGGCAGGCACGACGGCCGACACCCAGCGGCCGCTGACCGTGACCGTGACCTGGCCCGACCGCACCGGGGTGACCCAGACGCTGGCGCTGTCGTCGGTGGTGGCGAAGACCGACCCGATCGATCTTGGCCTGGTGTCGAACCCGCTGCCGCTGAACCAGCCGCTGCGTCGCCCGAAGAACCGCAACATCAACATCCCGATTCCCGCGATCGACCTCGGTGGCGGGCAGAGCGCGACGCAGTTCGATGCCAACTACGCAATCATCTACAGCAACACCAGCGGCAACGTGGTGCGCATCTGCGACCCGGGCGTCGCCAATGCCACGGCGGCGCAGATCAACGCCGTCATCGACACCTGCATCACGACCACCGGCTACATCGTCGCGGGCTACCTGCAGCGCAGCGGCAACACCATCGCCTGGCCGACCGGCGTCGCCCACTCGATCACGCGCACCGTCACGCCGCTGGCCCAGCCGATCCGCTGCCTGTTCGCGGACGCCACGAACCAGAACACCGGCGCGGTCATCGCGAACTTCAAGTACTACCTGTGCGTGGTGCCCATCGATGCGCCGACCGACGGCACCGTGGCGCGCTGGAGCGGCACGATCAAGATGGGCGGCGTGCTGACCACGAGCAACTACGTCGTGTGCCGCTACCAGTACACGCAGACCGACCTCGACAGCAACGAGCGCAACGTCCAGCCCTACGCCAACGTGTCCAAGTCGATCGACGAGCAGAACTACTGGATCACCAGCAGCACCAGCGGCACGCCGTGCAGCGGCCTGACGGTCAGCGGCGTATCGACCGGCGTGCTGCACCAGAACTGCCGCAGCACCAACTCGGCGAACCACGCCACCGAGTGCCCCGCCCCGTCTCTGTGACGTGAGCGCCGCCCCGCGCTCGGCACTCGACGACGCGGCGCGGCTGGCAGTCGGGGCCGTCGGCCTGTCCGACCCCAATCCGCGCGTCGGCTGCGTGATCGTCGACGACGCCGGCGGCACGATCGGCCGCGGCCACACCCAGCGCGCCGGCGGGCCGCATGCCGAGGTGATGGCGCTGCGCGAGGCTGGCGCTGCGGCACGCGGCGCCACGGCCTACGTGACGCTGGAGCCCTGCTCCCACCACGGCCGCACGCCACCCTGTTGCGACGCACTGGTGGCCGCCGGCGTCGCGCGCGTCGTCGTTGCAATACAGGACCCGAACCCGCGGGTCGCCGGCGAGGGGTTCGAACGGCTGCGCGCCGCCGGCATCGAGGTCACGGTGCTGCCCCCCGACGACCCGGCCGCGATCGCCTCGCGCGAGCTGAACATCGGCTTCTTCTCCCGCATGATCCGCAGGCGCCCCTGGGTGCGGATGAAGATCGCCGCCTCGCTCGACGGCCGCACAGCCCTCGACAACGGCGCCAGCCAGTGGATCACCGGCGAGGCGGCGCGCACCGATGGCCACGCCTGGCGCAAGCGCGCCGGCGCGGTGCTGACCGGCATCGGTACCGTGCTCGACGACGACCCGCGCCTGGACGTGCGGCTCGTCCCGACCGAGGTGCAGCCCCGTCGCGTGATCGTCGACTCGCGGCTCGAGATCCCGCTGGAGGCGCGTGTGCTGCAGCCGCCGGGCGATGTGCTGGTCTACTGCGCGCTCGACGCGGCCGGCGCCACACCGAAGCGCGAGGCGCTCGCCGCGCGCGGCGTGACCGTCGTCGACTGTCCCGGCCCCGGCGGCAAGGTGGACCTCGCCGCGATGCTCGAGGACCTGGCACGCCGCGAGGTCAACGAGCTGCACGTCGAGGCCGGCCACAAGCTGAATGGCTCCCTGGTCCAGGCCGGGCTGGTCGACGAGTACCTGGTCTACCTGGCGCCGACGCTGCTGGGACGCGGCCGGGAGATGGCGGCCTTCGGTCCGCTCGAAGCGCTGTCCGACGGCGTAGCGCTGGCGTTCCGCGACGTCGAGCGCGTCGGCAGCGACCTGCGTGTCCTCGCGCGCCCGCCGGGCCGGGAAGTGTTCTGATCGCCGCGGGCTGAGACAATCGGCCCATGTTCACCGGCATCGTCACCGGCCTCGGCCGCATCACCGAAACCCGGCGCCTCGGCGCCGACGCGTCGCACGGCCTGCGCCTCGTCGTCGAAACGCCGCCCGGCTACCTGGACGACACCGGCCTCGGCGACAGCATCGCGCTGAACGGCGCCTGCATGACCGTCACGTCCATGGACGCCGCGGCCGGCCGCTTCACGGTCGACGTCTCGGCCGAGAGCCTGGCGCGCACCGCCGGGCTCGACGCGCCGGGCCCCGTCAACCTGGAGAAGGCGCTGCGCGCGAACGACCGCCTCGGCGGTCACATCGTCTCGGGCCATGTGGACGGCATCGGCACGGTGGACCGCTTCGCGCCGGTGGGCGAATCGTGGGAACTGGTCGTCGCGGCGCCGCGTGCGCTCGGGCGCTTCCTCGCCTACAAGGGATCGATCACGATCAACGGCGTCAGCCTCACGGTGAACCGCGTCGAGGACCGGGCCGACGCCACGACGGTCAGCATCAACCTGATCCCGCACACGCTGGCGAACACGACGCTCGGTACACTCGCGGCCGGCTCGCGGGTCAACCTGGAAATCGACCTGATCGCGCGCTACGTGGAGCGCATGCTCGCCGCCGGCACTGCCGCCTGAAGCCGCCCCGCCCGGGGCCGCGCTCCGCAACCCTCTGCCCGCCTCGACGCCGCGGCGGTCGCGCGCATCGGCCCCTCGCCAGGCTCCGATCCCCGGGCTGCAGCCGGGGCCCCTCTGCGCTCCCGTTCGGGGCCGCCACCTACAATCCCGACATGTCGATTTCCCCTGTCCCGGAGCTCATCGCCGAGCTCGCCGCCGGCCGCATGGTGATCCTCGTCGACGAGGAGGACCGCGAGAACGAGGGCGATCTGGTCCTCGCCGCCGACCATGTCACGCCGGAGGCGATCAACTTCATGGCGCGCTTCGGCCGCGGGCTGATCTGCCTGACGCTGACGCGCGAGCGCTGCGAGCGCCTGCGCCTGCCGCCGATGACCGTGCGCAACGGCACCCAGCACGGCACCGCCTTCACCGTCTCGATCGAGGCAGCCACCGGCGTGACCACCGGCATCTCGGCCGCCGACCGCGCCCGCACCGTGCAGGCTGCGGTGGCGCGCGACGCGCAGCCCAGCGACCTGGTGCAACCCGGCCACATCTTCCCGCTGCAGGCGCAGGACGGCGGCGTGCTGATGCGCGCCG
>CAYLKR010000126.1:0-7349 GCA_964384225.1 uncultured Methylibium sp. | reverse complement strand
CCAGCACCTTGCCGGCGTAGCCGCCGTCGTCCGGCAGGTTGGCCGCGCCGACGTAATACTTCAGCCCGCCTTCCAGGCTGCCGGCGCGGGCGATGCACTCCTTGAGCACCTGCACGCCGACGCGCAGGTTCGTCACCGGGTCGAAGGCGGCATGGGTGCCGCCGAAGGCGTGGTACTTGTCGTCGTGGACGCGGGTCATCACCTGCATCAGGCCCTGGGCGCCGACCGGGCTCTGCGCGAAGGGGTTGAAGCTGGACTCGATCGCCATGATCGCCAGGATCAGCGTCGGGTCGAGCTTGGCGCGCTGGCCGACGGCCCAGGCCTCCTTGACGAGGCGCGCGACCGGTTCCGGCGCCACGCGGTAGCGCCGCGCGATCCACGAGGCCACCGAGGCCTGCTGGCGGTCGAGTTCGGCCGGGTCGATCGCCGTCGCGCGGCCGACCGCCGCGCGGTCGCCGAGCGCGATCGCCAGCGCCTCGGGCGAGTCGTCGGCGTCGAGCCGCGCTTCCTGGCGCATCTGCAGCCAGTCCAGCGCGCGTTCCTCGAGGCCGTGGCGCAGGTCGGCCCGGCCGGCGAAGAACATCGACAGGGCGACCACGACCAGCCCGACCAGGGCCAGCGAGTTGTGGCTGATCTCGAGCAGGCCCTGGGCCGCGTCCTTGAAGAACACCGCCACCGGGCGGCCGCAGGCGCGGGCCGTCCGGCCCAGGCTGCTGCTGACTGAATCCAACGCTGTCATGCCTCTCCTTTCAGACGGTGCGGGGCCCCCGCGGCAAGCGCCGCAGCCCCCACAGCGATAATCGGCCCGTTACATCTGACCGCGCCCTCGGAGAGGGCCGGCCGGGCGGTGATCACCGGCAGCGTTGCGCCAGGAGACACCTGGCGCGGGTTATCCCTTATGGGAGGAAGCGGATTCTAGGAAGGCCATAAATAACCGGTCAAGCCTATGGAAATCGTTCTTCATGACTTTGCAATATGAAATACCGTGACCTGCGCGATTTCCTGGACCGCCTGGACGCGCTCGGCGAGCTGCGGCGGGTCGCGGATCCAGTCTCCGTGCGGCTCGAAATGACAGCGTTCAGCAACTTCGCTTTGCGCGCCGAAGGGCCGGCGCTGCTGTTCGAGCAGGCCCTGGGACCGGGGGGCGCTTACAAAATTCCGGTGTTGACAAACCTGTTCGGCACGCCACGGCGTGTGGCGCTGGGCATGGGTGCGCCGGACGTGGCGGCGCTGCGCGAGGTCGGCGAGGTGCTGGCGCGCCTGAAGGAGCCGGAGCCGCCGAAGGGCCTGAAGGACGCCGGCCGCCTGCTGCAGCTCGTCAAGGCGGTCTGGGACATGAAGCCGGCGCTGGTGCGCGAGCCGCCGTGCCGGCAGGTGGTCGTCGACGGCGCCGACGTGGATCTCGCCCGTCTGCCGGTGCAGACCTGCTGGCCCGACGATGCCGGGCCGCTGATCACCTGGGGCCTCGTCGTCACCCGTGGCCCGCAGTCGGTGCCCCAGCCGCGCCGGCGCCAGAACCTCGGCATCTACCGCCAGCAGGTGATCGGCCCGCGCCGCACCATCATGCGCTGGCTGGCCCACCGCGGCGGGGCGCTCGACTTCCGCGACTTCGCGCTGGCGAACCCCGGCCAGCCCTTCCCGATCGCCGTGGCGCTGGGCGCCGACCCGGCCACCATCCTCGGCGCCGTGACGCCCGTGCCGGACAGTCTGAGCGAGTACCAGTTCGCCGGCCTGCTGCGCGGCAGCCGCACCGAGGTGGCCGATACCGGCATCGGCGAGGGCGAGCACCGGCTGCAGGTGCCGGCCAGCGCCGAGTTCGTGCTCGAGGGGCACATCCCGCCGGCTGCGCCGGGCTATGTGGGCGAGAGCGAGCACGGCGTGCCGCTCAAGGAACGGGGCGGCTACCTGCACGCGCTGGAGGGGCCGTTCGGCGACCACACCGGCTATTACAACGAGCAGGACTGGTTCCCGGTGTTCGAGGTCGAGCGACTGACCCACCGCCGCGACCCGATCTACCACTCCACGTACACCGGCAAGCCGCCGGACGAGCCGGCGGTGCTGGGCGTCGCGCTCAACGAGGTGTTCGTGCCGATCCTGCGCCGGCAGTTTCCGGAGATCGTCGACTTCTACCTGCCGCCGGAAGGCTGCAGCTACCGGATGGCGGTCATCTCGATGAAGAAGAGCTACCCCGGTCACGCCAAGCGGCTGATGTTCGGGCTGTGGAGCTTCCTGCGCCAGTTCATGTACACCAAGTTCATCGTCGTCACCGACGACGACGTGGACATCCGCGACTGGAAGGACGTCGTCTGGGCCATCACGACCCGCATGGATCCGGTGCGCGACACCACGCTGGTCGACGGCACGCCGATCGACTACCTGGACTTCGCCTCGCCGACGAGCGGTCTGGGCGGCAAGATGGGGCTGGACGCGACGAACAAGTGGCCGGGCGAGACCACCCGGGAGTGGGGCCGCGCGATCCGCATGGACGCTGAGGTCGAGGCGCGGATGGCGGCGCTGTTCGGCGGGCAATCGGGCACGGCCGCGTCATAGCGAACCATGCGTTGCGGCTCGGCGGACCCGGGCTTACGCTTGCATCGCCTGCCACGCAGGCATCCCCAAGGGCGCAGTCTCTGCGTGCCGGGAGCCCCGGGCGAAATCTCCCCGGAGCTCCAAAGGTGGCCCTGCCACCCGCCCCTCCCACCGTCAGGCCGGGAGGGGTTTTTCGTTTTGCGGCTGTAATCCGTTCGGGCCGTGCCGCGACCCATCGGCATCGCCACTGAATCGAGAGCATTTCACGATGGACGCCACTCCTGCTTCGACCGAGACCGCCACGCTCGCCGGCGGCTGCTTCTGGTGCACCGAGGCCGTGTTCCTCGAGGTCGACGGCGTGCTCGCGGTCGAGTCCGGCTACAGCAATGGCCAGACGGTGCGGCCGAGCTACGAGCAGGTCTGCCGCGGCGACACCGGCCATGCCGAGGTGATCCGCGTCAGCTTCGATCCCGCGAAGGTGAGCTATCGGCAGCTGCTGGAGATTTTCTTCGTCGTCCACGACCCGACGACACCGAACCGCCAGGGCAACGACGTCGGCACGCAATATCGCTCCGGCATCTACACGCATTCCGACGCGCAGGCGCGCGTCGCTCGCGAGGTGATCGCCGAGATCGAGGCCAGCGGCACGCTGCGTGGCAAGGTCGTCACCGAAGTCGAGCCGGAACGCAACTACTGGCCGGCCGAGGCTTATCACCAGAACTACGCCGCCCGCAACCCGGGCCAGGGGTACTGCGCGTTCGTCGCCGCGCCGAAGGTCGAGAAGTTCAGGAAGACCTTCGCGGCGCTGGCGAAACGGGCCTGACGCCGACGGCGGCATACTCCGCGCCGTCGTGAACCGCCCTTCCCCTGCCTCCGGACGGCCCCTGGGCCGCATCGGCGCCGTCCTTCTGGCGGTCGCGCTGCTGTGGGCGCAGGCGCTCGGCCTCGCGCACCGCGTGCAGCACGCGCCCGGCACGCCGGCGGCCGCCGAGACCGGGCACGACGACGCGCTGCACGACCACGCACCGCAGTCGGGCGAATGCCGGCTGTTCGACCAGCTCGCGGCCGGCGACGCCGCCCCCGCGGCGGTCGCGCCGGTGGTCGCGGCGCCGCCGCCGGCCCCGGTGCCGGCCGTTCAGCCGGCACCGCGTGCGGGCCTGCCGGCGGCGGGCTACCGCGCCCGCGCGCCACCTCCGTCCGTGTGAGTCCAGCACCGTCTGTGCCGCGCCCTGCCGGGCTGCGGCGCGCTCGTCCGTTCCCCGGACCGAACTGATCGGAGCCCGCGCCGCGGGCCTGTCCTCATGCGATCGAAACTGCTCTTTCCGGGCGTGCTGCTGCATGCCCTCTTCATTCCCGTGGCGACGGCCCAGACCGCCACGCTCGACAAGGTGACCGTCACCGGCAACCCCCTCGGCAGCGACGCGATCGCGACGCCGGCCAGCGTGCTCGCCGGCCCGGCCCTGGTGCTGCAGCGCGCGTCCTCGCTCGGCGACACGCTCGCCGGCCTGCCCGGCGTCAGCGCGAGCGGCTTCGGGCCGAATGCCAGCCGGCCGGTGATCCGCGGCCTCGACGGCGACCGCATCCGCATCCTGAGCAACGCCGGCGCGACGCTCGACGCGTCGGCGCTGAGCTTCGACCACGCGGTGCCGATCGACCCCTTGGCGGTCGAGCGCATCGAGGTGCTGCGCGGGCCGGCGGCACTGCTGTACGGCGGCAGCGCGATCGGTGGCGTGGTCAACGCGATCGACAACCGCATCCCCGATGAGCCGATCTCCGGCGTCCGCGGCGCGCTGGAGCTGCGCGGCGGCGGCGCGGCGCGCGAGCGCGGCGCGAGCGCGCTGCTCGAAGCGGGAGGCCAGGGCTTCGCCGTTCATGCCGACGCCTTCCAGCGCCGCACCGACGACCTGCGCGTCCCGGCCTTCGAGTGGCCGGCCGACGGCGGCAGCGAGCGCCGCGAGCGGGTCGCCAACTCGGCGTCCGACGCCGAAGGTGGCGCGTTCGGCGCCTCGCTGCTGTGGGACCGCGGCCACCTCGGCGTGGCGGCGGACACCTACCGCAACGACTATGGCGTCGTCGTCGAGGACGAGGTCACGATCCGCATGCGGCGCGACAAGCTCGCGCTGGCCGGCGAATGGCGCAGCCCCGACGGCCCGCTGCGCACGCTGCGCGGCCGCGTGCAGTTCAGCGACTACGAGCACACGGAATTCGAAGGCGCGGAGGTCGGCACGGTGTTCCGCAACCGCGGCCACGACGCGCGCTTCGAGGCCGAGCATGCGCCGCTCGGCGCGCTGAAGGGCGTCGTCGGTCTGCAGCTCGAGGACGGCGACTTCGAGGCGGTCGGCGACGAGGCCTTCGTGCCCGGCAGCCGCACGCGGCAGTGGGCGCTGTTCGCCTATGAGGAGCTGGCCCTGGCCGGCGCATCGCGGCTCGGCTTCGGCGCGCGCGTCGAGCGCAGCCGCGTCGCGGCCGATGCCGACGATCGCTTCGGCCCGGCGCGCGAGCGCCGCTACACGAGCGCCAGCGCGGCGCTCGGCGGCGTGCTCGACCTCGCGAACACCCTCGGTTCCGGCTGGCAGGCCAGCGCCAGCCTCGCCTGGACCGAGCGCGCGCCGACCAGCTACGAGCTCTACGCCGACGGCCTGCACATCGCGACCGCCGCCTACGAGCGCGGCGACGCGGCGCAGGACGAGGAGCGCGGCACCAACCTCGACCTGGCGCTCGAATGGCGCGACGGCCCCGACCGCCTGCGCGCCGGCGCCTTCGCGAGCCGCTACGCCAACTACATCGCGCTGCTGCCGACCGGCGAGCCGGAGGTCGAGGACGAGGGCGAGCTCTTCCCGGTCTACGCGTTTCGCGGCGTGAAGGCACGGCTCTGGGGCCTGGAGTTCGAGGCCGAGCGGCGCGTCGTCGACGGGCCGCAGGGCCGGCTCGACCTCGACGCGACGCTGGACCTGGTGCGCGCCACCAACCGCAGCAGCGGCGAGGCGCTGCCGCGCATCGCGCCGGCGCGCCTGACGCTCGGTGCGCGCTGGCAGCACCAGGGCTGGACGCTGCGTGGCGAGTTGCGCCGCGCCGCGCCGCAGAAGCGCGTGCCGGCCGACGATCCGCGGACCGACGGCCACACGCTGGTGAACCTGAGCGCGAGCAAGTCGCTGACGTTCGGCGGGCTCGACGCGCTCGCCTACCTGCGCATCGACAACCTGACCGACGAGCTGGCCTACAACGCCGCGGCCATCGCCACCGTGCGGGTGCTGTCGCCGCAGCCGGGGCGCTCGGTCTTCGCCGGCCTGCGGGTGGCGTTCTAGGGCGCGAGCCGTTCCCTGAGCCAGCTGCCGTCCGGCTGCCGCGTGTAGCGCAGCCGGTCGTGCAGCCGGCTCTTGCGGCCCTGCCAGAACTCGTAGGTGTCGGGCACGAGCCGGTAGCCGCCCCAGTGCGGCGGGCGCGGCGGGTTCAGCGCATGGCGTGCGGCCGCCTTCGCCGCATTGGCCACCAGCACCGCGCGCGAGGCGATGACCCGGCTCTGCGGCGAGGCCCAGGCGCCCAGGCGCGAGTCGAGCGGGCGCGAGAGGAAGTAGGCGTCGGATTCCTCGGCGCTGGTCTTCTCGACGCGACCCTCGATGCGCACGACGCGCTCCAGCTCGACCCAGTGGAACTGCAGCGCGGCGTGGGGGTTGTGCGCCAGCTCGCGTCCCTTGCGGCTCTCATAGTTCGTGTACCAGACGAAGCCGCGCTCGTCGCAGCCCTTGATCAGCACGACGCGCGTCGACGGCCGTCCGTCGGCGCCGACGGTCGCCACCGTCATCGCGTTGGGTTCGGGCAGTTCGCTCTTCAGCGCCTGGTCGAACCAGAGCGAGAACTGGCGCAGCGGGTCCGCGTCCGAGTGGCTCTCGTCGAGTTCGCCCTGTTCGTAGCTCTTGCGCAGGTCGGCGATGTTCGTGGACATGCACAAAAGTGTAGGGCGTGCCGGCCCGACGCCTTGCCCCTGCGGACGGCTCGGGCATGGCCGCGGCGCGTCGACGGCGCGGCGAATCGCGGCACATTGCAGTGCAACAAACGACAGGGAGATCGCGATGAGCACCCGTTTCACCCTCAACGGCAAGGCGGTCAGCGTCGATGTCGATCCGTCCACCCCGCTGCTGTGGACGCTGCGCGACGAACTGCAGCTGACCGGCAGCAAGTTCGGCTGCGGCATCGCCGCCTGCGGCGCCTGCACCGTGCATCTGAACGGCACGCCGACGCGCTCCTGCGTGCTGCCGGTGTCGGCCGTCGCCGGCCAGAAGGTCACGACGATCGAGGCGCTCGACGGCGACCGGATCGGCCGCGCGGTCCAGGCGGCCTGGGTCAAGCACGACGTCGCGCAGTGCGGCTACTGCCAGAGCGGCCAGATCATGAGCGCCACCGGCCTGCTGAAGCAGAACCGGAAGCCGAGCGACGCCGACATCGACGCGGCGATGGCCGGCAACGTGTGCCGCTGCGGCACCTACCAGCGCATCCGAAGCGCGATCCACGACGCCGCCAAGGCGCTGGCCTGAGGAGACGACGATGGACCACGCCCTCATCGCCAAGCGACTGGCCGGCGCCGCGCCGGCGCCCGCGATCGACCGCCGCGACTTCCTGCGGATGACGGCGCTCGCCGGCGGCGGCCTCGCGATCTACGCGACCGGGCTCGATGCCCGGGCGGCCGACGCCGCCCCCGCCGCGCCCAAGCCGCCGGCGGACCCTTCGCCCTTCATCACCATCCATCCGGACAACACCGTCGAGATCCGCGTCAACCGGTTGGACTTCGGCCAGGGCGCGCTGACCGCGCTGCCGATGCTCGT
>CAYLKR010000125.1:0-7366 GCA_964384225.1 uncultured Methylibium sp. | reverse complement strand
CAGCTGCGCGAAGCCGAGCACGGCGTTCATCGGCGTGCGCAGCTCGTGGCTCATGCGCGACAGGAATTCGCTCTTGGCGCGGTTGGCATGCTCGGCGGCGTCGCGCGCGAGCGTCAGCTGGCGGGTGCGGTCGATCACCTGCTGCTCGAGCTCGTCGCGGCTGCGCGCGAGTGCCGCGCGGCTGGCGCCGAGCTCTTCGAGCGTGCGGCGCTCGCTGGCCAGGATGGCGTCGATGCTGCGCAGGCTGCGCCGCGTCTGCCAGGCCAGCGCGGCCCCCGCGGCGACCAGCACCAGCAGGAAGGCGGCCAGGAACGCGCCGCGCAGCTGGTCCAGCCGAGCCTGCAGCGCCGCGGCCGCGGCGGTGTGCTGGCGCTGCAGCTGCTGCGTCACGATGCTGGCGTACAGCGGGGTCACGGCCACGGCGCGCGCGAGCGCGGGCGGCGAGTCGGCATGGGCGCGCTCCAGCTCGATGAGCGTGGCACGCGCGGATTCGAGGCGGCGCAGCGCTGCGGCGAAGGCCGGGTCGGCCTCGGCGCGGTGCAGCGCGATCAGTGCATCGAGCAGCGCGTCGATGCGGCGCACGTCGCGCGTCACGCTGGCGACGAAGGCGACCTCGTTGTCGAGCCGCTCGGCGAACGAGGGCGCGACGCCCGGTGGCGCGGCGATCGCGGCCAGGGTGCTGCTCAGCTCGCTGCCCAGAGCCAGCGCCGCGGTGTGGAACTGCTGCTGGCGCACGGCCGATCGCGCATGGCTCTCGACGGCCGCGTAAGCCAGCAGCACCAGCGCGATGCAGGCGGCCACGCCGAGCAGGAGCCGGCGCAGCTCGCGCCGCACCGGGTGGCGCTGCGCGTCGCTCAGCGTCACAAGCGCCCGTGCGCGCCGACGATCGCGCGCACCTCGTCGAAATCACCCGCGAACGCCGGGACGTAGCCCGAGGCGCCCTCGTCGTCGAGCGCGGCGCGATGCGCCGGGACCGTGACGTCGAGGTCGAGGAAGGCGTCGGCGAGGCGCTGGCGCAGCGCCGGCGACAGGCCGCCGCGCACGCCCCAGACGTAGTCCACGTAGGGTGGGGTCTGCCAGAGCACGCGCAGGCGGCCCGCGGCCGCGTCGCCGGCGAGCAGCCGCTGGTAGAACACCGAGGCGTTGGTCGCGCCGGCGGCCACCTCGCCGTCGGCGACGGCACGCAGCGTCGCGTCGTGCGTGTCGCGGTGGACGACGCTGGAGAAATGCCGTTCCGGATCGATGCCCTGCTGCTGCAGGCGCTGGCGGACCATGTAGTGCCCGGAGGTCGACTGGCGGTTGCCGAAGGCGAAGGCCTGCTGCCGCAGGTCGGCCAGCGAGCGCGCGGCATGGTCCCGGCGCACCACGATCACCGAGGTGAAGCGGAAGTCGATGTCGCGCATCGCCAGTGGCCGGGCCCGGTGGCGATGTGCCGCCTGCGCGAAGGTCACCGCGCCGAAGTAGGCGAGGTCGATGCTGCCGTCGCCGATGCGGTCGACCAGGGCCTCGTAGCTCGGCACCGGCGTCCACTCGCAGCGCAGCTGTGCCCGCGCACAGACCTGCTCGATCAGCCGCTCGTGCTGGGCGCGCACGCGCTCGGGCGCCTGGTCCGGCAGTGCACTGACCCGCAGCACGGCCGGGTCGGGCTCCGCCGCCGGCGCGCAGCCGAGCAGGACGGCCGCGCCAGCCAGCGCGACCCGACGACGCCATCCGCTCCAGGCGCTGCTGCTCATGGCTCTCGTGCGCTCCCGCAGGACAAGACGCGCCGATGCTACCTGCGCCGCGCCGGCGCGACGCCCAAGAAAAAAGCCGACTGGCACGCCAGTCGGCTTGGTCTTCGCGCCCCGCCGGAGCACCGGCGGGACCGCCCGGGCCGATTACTTGGCCGCGAACGGGTGGGCGGCGCTGCCCTTCTGGGCGACCACTTCGCGGGCGCTCGGGAAGCCCGAGACGGCGCGCTTGATCGACTCCTTGACGGCCTGGTAGTTGAAGTCCTGGATCTTCTTGTCGTCTTCAGCCATCCAGTGGATGAACACGCCGACCGAGATGAACAGGTTGTCGGCTTCGTCGGCCGGGATCGTGCCGTCCTCGACGCAATCCGCCACCGCCATCGCCACGCCGCGCTGGGCCGGGCCGAACATCTGGACGGCCTGCTTGGCGCCCTTGATCGTGACCTTGTTGAACATCACGGTCGCCGGCTTGCACAGCAGGTTGGGGGCGACGACGGCCAGCAGGGAGGTGAAGCCGTCCTTGTTGTTCGTCAGGCAGTTGGCGAACGCGGTTTCGGCGGCGGAGCCGCGCGGGCCGATGATCAGGTCGATGTGGGCCACTTCGTTGCCGTCGCCGACGAGCGATTCGCCGACGAGCATGCGGTCGATCTTTGCCATGGTGAGTCTCCGTGTGCAGTTTTCTGCGGGCTTAAGAAAAAGCACCGGCCCCATGGCCGGTACACCCAGAACTTACACGTTCCATGCCAGCGGTGCAATCACGGGGGAGTGTCGAGCGCCACCACCCCGGCTGTACCAGCCAGACACAGTGTGGCCACCGTCAGGTCGGCGCTGGTGCCCGGATTGAGCCCGCGGGCCTTGAGGGAAGCGTCCCAGGCGGCGAAGGCGGGGTCGGCGCCGACCGGCTCGCCGCGTTCGGCGCGTGCCAGCCAGGGACGCGCCTCGGCGGTGACAGCCTGTGCCGCCGCCGGGCCGTGCTTGCGGACAATGTGTGAGTCGGGGTGGCGGCCCAGGTAGGCGAGGTAGAGCGCCTGCACCGCTTCGGGGCTCGCGCGGCCGTGGGCGGCGAGGACGGGCAGGCCGGTGTCGAAGAGGTCGGCGCAGCCGGTGGCGTACTGCCAGGCGATGCGGTCGCGCGGCGCGGCCAGGCGCATCGCCTCGAGCAGCGTGACGCTCGGCGGCGCGTGCACGTCCTCGGCGTCGGCGCGGCCCAGGCCGCCGGGGTTGGCGAGCGCGATCGCGCGGTAAGCCGCGGCGGCGTCGGTGACGTCGAGCGCAGCGAGCACCCGGCCGAGGCCGGCGCGCCAGGCCGCGGGGTCCGGCGGCAGGGCCGGCTCCTGCTCGGCCAGCCGCGCGATCGGTGCGCACAGCAGCAGGATGCCCAGGTTGGTGTTGCAGCCGGCTGCCGCCCAGGTGGCGGCCATCGCGCCCTCGATGCGCGCGCCGACGCCGGCGCCGGGGGTGAACAGCGGGCCGGCCGACGCTTCGGCGCTGGCCAGGAACTGCGCCGCCTCCATGCGGTGCCCGGGCGAGGCGGCGCTGACATTGCCCGGCTTGCGCACCGCCACGTCGAGCGCGCAGGCGGCCAGGAAGGCGCGGCGGGCGCGCGCCACGGCGTCCATCGCGCTCACTGGTCGACCCCGCGCACGGTGTGCTCCGGGGTTCGGGCCCGGGAGCGGCCCGGCGCGCTCAAGCGCGTCGCGCACCGCGCGCGTGCTTGCGGTCGAGCAGGTCGGCGACCAGCGCCGCGGCGATGTTGAAGCCGGTCACGCGCTGCAGCCCCTGCCAGGCGGCGACGCCGTTGACCTCCAGCACCAGCGGGCCGTCGGCAGTGGGCAGCAGGTCGATGCCGGCGTAGTCCATCGCCAGCGCGGCGGCGGCGCGCTCGGCCAGCGCGGCCAGCTCGGGCGTCAGCGCCGCCGGCTCGACCTTGGCGCCCTGCTTGACGTTGTGGATCCAGTGCGCGCTGCAGCGCCGCATCGCCGCGACGGCGCGCCCGCCGACGACCAGCACGCGCCAGTCGAAGCCGGGCGATTCGACGTAGCGCTGCAGGTAGGCCAGGCCCCCGAAGCCGGCCAGGTCGGGCAGCGGCACATGCACGCCGTCGACGCTGCCGACGCGCTGCAGCCCCTTGCCCTGCGAGCCGAACAGTGGCTTGAGCACGAGCGCGCGGCCGGCGGCGCTCTCGCGCGTGACCAGGCGCTGCGCCTGGGCCGGCGACTCCATCGCCCAGGTCGGCGGCGTCGGCACTCCGGCGGCGTGCAGCAGCAGGCTGGTCATGGCCTTGTCGACGCTGCGCTCGATCGCACGCGCATCGTTGTAGACGGGTACGCCAAGCTCGCGCAGCGCATGCAGCACGCCCAGGCGCACGGTGACCTGCTCGAAGCTGCCGCCGGCGATGCCGCGCACGATCGCCGCGTCCGGGAGTTCGCGGCCGAAGCCGGGGATCACCAGGCCGTGCCACGATGCGCCGGTGTCGATGCGGCAGTCGGCGAGGTCCACGCAGCGCCCCTCGGCGCCGCGCGCGCGCAGCGCCGCCTGCAGCTGGCGGGTGTGCCAGCCGGTCTCGTCGGTGAAGATCGCAACGCGCATCGGCGTGGGATCACGCCTCGCCCAGCCACTGCCCGCGCAGCAGCTCGAGGTTCAGCCTGCCGCCGTGCCAGGTCCTGCCCGATTCGAGCGACGAGACCCAGACCTCGGCCGGCGCGAACAGCGCGCCGTCGATCTTGTAGAAGTCGTACTCGGCCGCCTTGAAGATGTCGGCGAAGCCGCGGCCGTAGTCGCGCGAGTTCAGCGACGGCAGGTTCTTCGCGAGCGCACGCGCCGCCTCGTCGGGGCCGCGCACGGTGAGGTGCACGCGGCCGCCGTAGAGGATGGCGTCGTTGGTGCGGCCCATCGCGTCCAGGCCGTCGGCGCCCGGCGCCGGCAGCGGCGCGCTGGCCACGCCGTCGACGATGTGCTCGAGCGCGAAGTGCAGCTCGTGCGCCTTGTGCAGCGCCACCTCCAGCACGCGCGCGACCACCTGGGTCGTGCCGGCGAGGCTGCGCGTCGGCGTCAGGACCAGCGTCAGCTGCTCGGGCGCGAGCGCGCAGTCGCGCAGCACCTTGTCGATCACCACCTGCGGCGGTACGCGGTCCACCTCGAGCACCAGCACGCCGCTGCGCTCGGCCGCGGCGATCGGGTCGCCGTAGCCGAGCTCCTTGAACAGCTCCTCCTTGCCGGCCAGCGCGCGCGCCGGGCCCGAGCCGAGCGAGAAGAACTTCTTGCCGCCCGCTTCCTCCTTGCTGGCGCTGAGCGACCAGCCGGCGTACTGGCTCGCGAGGCAGGCCAGCACCGGCTGGCTGCTGCGCACTTCCAGCCAGGTCGGCCAGCCGGCGCTGGCGTCGCCGAAGCCCTGGGCCGCGATCTCGACCGTGCCGAGCCCGCCCATGCAGATCTCGCCGATCAGCCGGCCGGCGTCCAGGCTGCCCGGCGCGTCGATGCCGGCGTCGACGACCGTCACGCCGCCCTCCCGGCGCACCGCGACGCGCAGGCGGTCGGCCTCGGCGATGAGGCGCTGCACGCGGGCACGGACTTCACGGTTGACGCTCAGCGTTTCTGCGGCGAACGGGGGGGCGACGACGGCTTCGGACATGACGGGCTTTCGGACGGGTGAAGGGCCTCGGGGGCCACGGGAAAGGGGATCGGTGGACGGTCAGCGGGGGTTCAGCGCGGCGCGCAGCGTACGGCGTTCGCGGTCGAGCGCGTCGCGCACCGCGGTGGCGCTCGGGCCGCTCGCGCTCAGGGTGCAGACGGCGTCGCCGGCGGCGAAGTGGCTGCCGGCGGCCGGCAGGTCATGGCAGTCGCCGCGGGCGGCGAGCGCCGCCGCGGCATCGGCGTCGAGCGCGAACGCGCTGCGCGCGAACACGATCTCGCAGCCGAGCACCTCACCGGGCGGCGCCGTGTCGGGCGGCGGCAGCCGGCCTTCGGTGCAGGCCTCGACATGCGCGCGCAGCAGGCCCGCATAGGCCGCCATGCTGGCACTCGGGCGTGGGTTGATCTCCAGCAGCGACGCGCCGTCGGCGCCCAGCACGAAGTCCAGGCTCGCGAGCCCGCGCAGCGCGAAGCGCGCGGCCAGAGCGTCGAGCGCGGCGTCGATCGCCGCCGCGACCGGCGCCGGCAACGCGACCGGCCCGAGCGCGCCACGATAGACATGCGGCAGCGCGCCGAGCGGCCGCACGATCAGATCGTTGAAACCGATGAGGCGTGCGCGCCGGCCGTCGGCGACGAACAGCGCCGACATCGGCTGGCCGGCCTGCTCGCGCTGGAAGTAGGCGCCGCGCGCGGCGTCGGCGCCGGGCTGGGCGTCGGCGCGGCGGATGTGCCAGCCACCGCTGCCACGCGCGAGCTTGCGCAGCCAGCCGGCCGGCGCCTCGGGTGGCTCGAAGCGCACGGCCGGGTGCGGCAGGCCGAGCGCGTCGAGCGCGGCGAAGAAGGTCCGTGGATCGCGCAGCCGCGCCACGTCGGCGGGGGCGGTGCCCAGCAGCGGCAGCCGCTCGGCGGCCGCGGCGAGCAGCTCGGGCTCGCACTCGAAGTCGCTGCCCGCGACCCAGCCGACGAGCCCCGGCTCGTCGCGCAGGGACGCCAGCGCCGCGAGCGTGCGCCCGGCGTCGAGCGGCCGGCCCGGCGCACCGATCGGCAGCCAGCGCTCGGCGGCGCGCAGCGTGTCGAGGTCGCCGTAGGTGTCGAGCGCGATCACCCGGTAGCCGTCGGCCGCGGCCGCCTCGGCCATCAGCCGGGCCGACCGGCCGGCCACCGCCAGCGCGGGCGGGGAGGGGGCTGCTGCGTGGGGCACGCTGGGCTCACCGGGCGGGGCCGCCCGCGTTCAGATGTTCTCGCGCAGGATCTCGCGCGCGAGCGCCAGCGCCTCGGGGAAGCTCAGGTAGACCGCCTGCTCGGCGCCGCGCATGCGCAGCAGCAGCCGGTGCTGGACCTGGTACTTGACGTTGCCGATCGCCAGCGCGCCGATGCCGACCGCGCGGCAGTCGGGCAGCAGGCGGCCGTTGTCCATCACGCCGACGCCGGCGATGCCGGTCGGCGGCACCGCGTTGACGTCGGCGGCCACCAGCAGCTTGGCGGCGCTGGCACGGCCCGCCTCGCCGAGCACCTGGATGCCGGCGGCCGCGGTGGCCATCACCACCTCGGCGTCGGCGATGGACGCGCTCACCTCGTCGGCGCTGGCGCCCGACACCGCCCCGAGCGCGCTGCCGAAGCGCGCATTGGTCTCGTCGGCGGCCTTGCGTGCGGTCGCCTCGCCGAGGTGGCTGGACAGCCGCACGGTGGCGCCGAGCTGCGCCGCCAGCACGCCGGCGATGCGCCCGACCGTGCCGGTGCCGCCGAGGATGGTGACGCGCTTGCCGGCCAGCTCGCAGCCGTGCACCTTGCGCAGCTGCTGCTCGACGCAGGCCACCAGCGCCGCGGCGGTGGTGTAGCTGCCGCTCGGGTCGGCCATCACGGACACGACGAAGGGCGGCACCATGGCCTTCCTCGCGGCGTCGAGCATGTCGGCGGCGAGCATCACGTCGCGCCCGCCGATGAAGATGCCGGTGCGCGCGACGCCGCTCGGGCCGCGCGAGAAGATCGCGTCCTGCGTCAGCCCG
>CAYLKR010000124.1:0-7366 GCA_964384225.1 uncultured Methylibium sp. | reverse complement strand
CAGGTGCGCGAGTTCACGCTGCGCACGCGGCTGCGCTTCCGGCTGCGCACGCCGGCCGGCCGCGTCCTGATCCCGCCCACCGAGCTGCTGCTGACGCGCGACATGAGCTACAACGAGAGCAACGCGCTGGCCAAGCAGCAGGAGGAGACGATGCTCTACCGCAGCATGCAGAGCGACATCGTCGAGCAGGTGATGCGCCAGCTCGCCGCCGTCCCGGCGCCCTGACGGCATGCAGGTCAAGCCGGAGCAGCTCGCCAGCCACCTGCAGCGCGGGCTGAAGCCGCTGTACGTGCTGCACGGCGACGAGCCGCTGCTCGCCCTCGAGGCGGGCGACGCGATCCGCGCCGCGGCGCGCGCCGCCGGCCACACCGAGCGCGAGGTCCACACCGTCGCCGGCGCGCATTTCGACTGGAGCTCGCTGCTCGGCGCGGCCGCGGCGATGAGCCTCTTCGCCGAGGCCAAGATCGTCGAGATCCGCATTCCCTCGGGCAAGCCGGGCAAGGAGGGATCGGCGGCGCTGCAGCAGTACTGCGAGCGGCTGCCCGAGGGCGTGGTGACGATCGTCTCCCTGCCGCGCCTGGACCGCCAGCAGAGCGGCAGCGCGTGGTTCACCGCGCTGGAGTCGGCCGGCGTCAGCGTGCGCCTCGAGCCGGTCGAGCGGCGCGCGCTGCCGCAGTGGCTGGCGCAGCGGCTCGCGGCCCAGGGTCAGCGCGTCGCCGCCGGCGACGAGGGCCAGCGCACGCTCGCCTTCTTCGCCGACCGCATCGAGGGCAACCTGCTCGCCGCGCAGCAGGAGCTGGCCAAGCTCGGCCTGCTCTACCCGGCGGGCGAGCTGAGCTTCGCGCAGGTCGAGGCCGCGGTGCTGAACGTCGCGCGCTACGACGTCTTCAAGCTCGGCGAGGCCATCCTCGCCGGCCAGGTGCCGCGCGTGCTGCGCATGCTCGACGGCCTGCGCGCCGAGGGCGAGGCCGCGGTGCTGGTGCACTGGACGCTGGCCGAGGACATCCGCGCGCTGAAACGCTGCAAGGAGGCCGTCGAGGGCGGCAAGCCGCTGGCGATGGCGCTGCGCGAGAACCGCGTCTGGGGCCTGAAGGAGAAGCTCTTCGAGCACGCGGTCCCGCGCCTGACGATGCGCCGCCTGGAGCGCCTCGTCGAGGCGGCCCACGAGTGCGACGGGCTGCTCAAGGGCCTGGCCCATCCGCTGTGGCCGGCCGACCCCTGGAGCGCGCTGCAGCGCCTCGCGCTGCTGATGGCCGAACCGCTCGCGGCGCTGCCGGCCGGCGGTGGCACGCGCCGCACCCTCGTCCTGCAGCCCTGATCCGCCGCCGGGCGCCGGTTCAGTAGCCGCGCCTGCGGTCCACCAGGTGGGCGAGCGGGCGGCCGGTGGTCAGGGCGCGCAGGTTGTCGGCGGCCAGCCGCGCCGCGCTGCGCGGGTCGGTCAGCGCCGCGGCATGCGGCAGCACCGTCACGCGCGGGTGCTGCCAGAACGGATGGCCGGCAGGCAGCGGCTCGGTCGCGAAGACGTCGAGCACCGCATGGCGCAGCCGCCCGGCGTCGAGCGCCGCGAGCAGGTCGGCCTCGACGACATGCGCGCCGCGCGCGAGGTTGACGAGACCGGCCTCGGGGCGCAGCCAGGCCAGGCGCCGGGCGTCGAACAGGCCGCGCGTCGCGGCCGTCAGCGGCAGCAGGTTGACCACCGCATCGGCCTCGGCGAACAGCGACGGCAGCGCCGCCTCGCCCTCGCGCACCTGGCAGCCGGCGAGCGCGCGCGCCCGGGCGCTCCAGCCGACGACGCGGTAGCCCTGCTGCGCGAGCCGCTGCGCCACCGCGGTGCCGAGCTGGCCGAGGCCGAGCACGGCGACAGTGAACTCGTCGGCGCGCCGTTGGCCGTGCGGCGCCCAGCGCGCCTCGCGCTGCAGCCGCGCATAGCGGAAGTAGCCGCGGTGCAGCGCCAGCACCGCCCACAGCGCGGTCTCGGCCATCGCCACGCTCATCGCGGGGTCGACCATGCGCGCGATCGGCACCTCGGCCGGCAGCGTCGGATCGGCCAGCAGCCGGTCGACGCCGGCCCACAGCGACTGGATCAGCGCCAGCCGCGGCAGCCCCTGCAGGCTGCCGGGCGGCGGGTTGGCGACGACGGCCGCCACCACGGACTCGGGCTGCGCGTGCGCCGCCGCAAGGTCGAGCCAGCGCGCCTCGGGCAGCGCCGCGGCCAGCGCGGCATGCCATCGATCGCGCTCGGTCGTGTCGAAGTCGCCGCTCAGCAGGATGTTCATCGGAGCGGACGAGCTTAGCGCAGGCAGAATCGGTCGCATGCGCCCCTGGTTCGCGCCGATCCTGCTGGGCTGCGCCGCGGCCGGGGCAGGTGCGCAGTCGCTGACGCTGCATTACCAGGAACGCCCGCCGTATTCGACCGCCGCCGGCGGCGGCGCGGTGGCGGGGCTGGTGGCTTCGCCGGCCGAGCAGGCCCTTCGCCGCGCCGGCATCGCCTACACCTGGGCGCTCACGCCGAGCCAGCGCCAGCTCGCGCTGATCCAGCAGGGCAACGGGCTGGACTGCGGCGTCGGCTGGTTCCGCAACGCGGAACGCGCCGCGCTCGGCAAGTTCTCCGCGCCGCTGTACCGCGACGAGCCCTTCGCCGCGATCGCCCGCGCCGGCGTGCTGGAACCCACGCGTGCACCGGCTGCCCGGGAGGTGATCGCGACGGCCTCGGGCGCGCTGCTGGTCAAGGACGGCTATTCCTACGGCAGCTACCTCGACGGCCTGATCGCCGCGGCCACCCCTGCGCCGATCAGCACCCCCGTCGAGCCGCTGCAGATGCTGCGCATGCTCGCCGCCGGCCGCGCCGGCTGGATGATCGCCACGCCCGAGGAGGCGACGGTGATGCTCGCCACGCTCGGCCCGGAGGCCGCCGGGCTGCGGCTGCTGCGTTTCTCCGACGTGCCGCCAGGCCAGACCCGGCATCTCTATTGCAACCGTGCCGTGCCGGACGCGTGGCTGGCGCGGATCGACCGCGCGCTCGCCACGCCGGGCCGCTGAGCCGCGATGCCGACGCGCCACCTGCGCCTGTCGATCCGCGCCGCGGTCATGGCGGCCATCGTGCTCGGCGTGGTGCTGCCGGCGCTGGTCTTCGTCTGGGTCGATCGCCAGCTGGCGCGGTCCACCCAGGAGCCGGTGGTCGAACGCAACCGTGCGGCCGTGATGATCCTGGCCGCCGCGGTGGTCACCGAGCCGGTGTGGACCCTCAGCGCGCCGGCGCTCGACGCGGCGCTGCGGCGCATCGTCGCCGAGCCGTCGGTCTGCCAGGTCACCGTGCTCGACCTGCAGCCGACGAGCGCTCCGACCACGCGGGCCGACGCGCAGTGCGCGCCGGGCCTCGCGCTGGTCGAGCGCGAGGCGCCGGTGCTGCACGAAGGACAGGTGATCGCGCGGCTGCGCGTCGGCTTCGACGGCAGCGAGCTCGAATGGCAGCTCGCCGAGCGCCGCCGCACGACGCTGTGGCTGGTGGCCGTGCAGGTGCTGTTCGGCGTCGTCGTGCTGGCGGCGGTGCTGTCGAGCCGGCTGCTGCAGCCGATCGCGCGGCTGAAGGCGCAGGCAGGCTCGCTGGCCGACCCGCAGGCGCCGGCGCCCGACTGGACGCGCGACGACGAGCTCGGCCAGCTCGGCCGCCACCTCGCCACCGTGCATGCGCAGAACCGCGCCTTCGTCGCCGAGCTGGAGGCCAAGAACGCCCAGCTGCACACCCAGGCGATGCACGACCAGCTCACCGGCCTGCCCAACCGCCGCCTGCTGCGCGAGCTGTTCGAGCACGAGGCTGCGGCGGCGCGCCGCGAGGCGACGACGCTGGCCCTGCTGTTCATCGACCTGGACCACTTCAAGACCGTCAACGACACCCATGGCCATTCGGTCGGCGACGAGCTGCTGGTGGCGCTGGCGCGCCGGCTCGGCGGCGCGCTGCGCGAGTCCGACGTGGTCTGCCGCATGGGCGGCGACGAGTTCCTGGTGCTGCTGCCGCGCGTCGCCGACTGGCAACAGGTGGCCGGCACCGCCGAGCGCCTGCTGCAGATCCTGGCCGAGCCGCTGCTGCTGCCGGGGCTGGGCGCCGAGCTGCACATCAGCGCCAGCATCGGCATCGCGCTCTACCCCTCCGACGGCGACGACTTCGACGCCCTGGCGCGCACCGCCGACCTGGCGATGTACCGCAGCAAAGACCTCGGCCGCGCGCGCTACAGCTTCTTCCATGCCGACCTCGACGTCGATTTCCGCGCCCGGCTCGACACCGAGCGCGAGCTCGCCGAAGCGGTGGCCGCGACCGACGTCCCGAGCTTCGAGCTCTACCTGCAGCCGGTCACCGACCTGCACGCCGGCCGCGTGGTCAGCTGCGAGGCGCTGCTGCGCTGGCGCCACCCGCAGCGCGGCGTGCTGGCGCCGGGGCTGTTCATCGACGCGGCCGAGCGCACCGGCCTGATCCTGCCGCTGGGCCGCTGGACACTCGACGCGGCCTGCGCCCAGCTCGCACGCTGGAAGGGCGAGGCCGGCGCGCCGCGCCGCATCGCCGTCAACCTGTCGGCGGTGCAGCTGCAAGACCCGGAGCTGCCCGCGGCCTTGCGCCGGGCGATGCAGCGCCACGGCATCGCGCCGGGGGAGCTGGAACTGGAGCTGACCGAGAGCACGCTGCTGGCCGACGGCGAGGCCTCGCTCGCGACGCTCGCCGAGCTGCGCGCCGCCGGCGCGCGCCTGGCCCTCGACGACTTCGGCACCGGCTACTCCTCGCTGTCCTACCTGAAGCGCCTGCGCCCCGACACGCTGAAGATCGACCGCAGCTTCGTCGAAGGCCTGCCCGAGGACGCCGACGACCGCGCGCTCGTGCAGGCCGTGATCGGCATCGCGCGCGCGCTCGGCGTCGGTGTGGTCGCCGAGGGCGTCGAGACGATCGCGCAGCGCGAATGGCTGCTCGCGCAGGGCTGCGCGCTGCAGCAGGGCTACCTGTTCTCGCGCCCGCTGCCGGCCGACGCGCTGGCGGACTGGCTGCGCGACGCGACCGTGTCAGCCTGAGGCGGCGGCGATCAGCCGCTGCAGCAGCGTCGTGACGGTCTGGCCGCGCACCGCGGCGCGGCCGCCGTCGAGCTGCAGGCGCTCGGCGGCCACATGGCGCGGCGTCGCGATCGCGATCCACACGGTGCCCACCGGCTTGCCCGGCACCGCGCCGCCGGGCCCGGCGATACCGGTCACGGCCGCGGCGATCTGCACCGGCGCGCGCGCCAGCGCGCCGGCGGCCATCGCGCGGGCGACCTCCTCGCTGACCGCGCCGTGCGCGGCGATCAGCGCCGCGTCGACGCCGAGCAGCTCGGTCTTGGCCTCGTTGCTGTAGGTCACGAAGCCGCGCTCGAACCAGTCGCTCGACCCGGCGACGCTGGTGCAGGCGGCGGCCAGCAGGCCGCCGGTGCAGCTCTCGGCGGTGGCGAGGCGCCAGCCGCGGCGCAGCACGGCGGCCGCCAGCGCCTCGACCAGGTGTTCGTTCATCGCCTGTCCCTCCTCAGAAGCGCCACAGCGCGATCACCAGCAACGTGCACAGCGCCGCCACCGCGTCGTCGAACAGGATGCCGAAGCCCTGCGCCCAGCCGATCGGGCGGCCACTGCGGCGGCGCTTGAACAGCGCGTCGGCCCAGGCCACCGGTCCCGGCTTGACGGCATCGAAGAAACGGAACAGCGCGAAGGCGGCGAGCTGCGCGCCGAGCCCCGCCGGCATCACCAGCCACAGCACGGCCCAGAAAGCCAGCACCTCGTCCCAGACGATCACGCCCGGGTCGGCGGTCTGCAGGTGGCGTGCGGTCACGGTGCAGGCCCACCAGCCGACGAGCGCGGCCGCGGCGAGCAGCAGTGCCCATTGCGCGTCGTCGAGCCAGCGGTCGAGCAGCAGGAAGCCGGCCCAGGCCCAGGCGGTACCGACGGTGCCCGGCGCCCGCGGGCTGAGGCCGGCGCCGAAGCCGAGCGCGATCGCATGGGCCGGGTGCGAGAGCAGGAAGCCGACCGTCGCGCGCTGCGGCGCCGCCTCGGTGGTCATGCGCGGAAGTGGTCGAACGAGGACCAGGTGGCGTCGAGCGGCCGGCCCTGCGCGTCGACCACCCGCAGCCCCGGCTCGGCCTCGATGCGGCCGATGCAGGTAGCGCCGACGCCGGCCTCGCCCGCCGCCGCGAGCACGCGCTCGCGCCGTGCCGCCGGCGCGGTGAACACGAGCTCGTAGTCGTCGCCGCCGGACAGCGTGCACAGGCGCTGCAGCGCGAGCGGCTGCGCCGCCAGATCGGCGCTGCGCGGCACGGCGTCGGCATCGATGCAGGCGCCGACGCCCGAGCGCTGCAGCACGTGCGAGAGGTCGCCGAGCAGGCCGTCGGAGACGTCGATCGCGGCGCTCGCGACGCCGCGCAGCGCCAGGCCGAGCGCGACGCGCGGCTCGGGCTGCTCCATCGCCCGGCGCACGCGCTCGAACATGCCGCCGTCGAGCGCGACGCCGCCGCGGAACACTTCGAGCGCCAGGCGCGCGTCGCCCAGACCGCCATCCGCCGGATGGCTGACCCAGACCTCGTCGCCGGCATGCGCCCCGCTGCGCAGCAGCGCGCCACCGGCCGGCACCTCGCCGAACACCGTGACGCACAGGTTCAGCGGGCCGGCGGTGGTATCGCCGCCGACCAGCTCGCAGCCGTGCGCGGCGGCCAGCGCGTGGAAGCCGGCGGCGAAGGCGTCGAGCCAGGCCGCATCGGCGCGCGGGATCGCGATCGCCAGCGTGCAGGCCAGCGGGCGGGCGCCGCAGGCCGCGAGGTCCGAGAGGTTGACGGCCAGCGCCTTGTGGCCGAGGCGGCGCGGCTCGACGGTCGACAGGAAGTGCCGCCCCTCGACCAGCATGTCCGACGAGATGGCCAGCTGCATGCCCGGCCGGGGCGCGAGCAGCGCGCAGTCGTCGCCCGGGCCGAGCACGGCGTTCGGCGTCGGGCGGGTGAAGCAGCGGGCGATCAGGTCGAACTCACCGAGGCTCATGGCGCGATTCTCGCCCGCGCCCGCCGGGCTCAGCCGCCCGGCTCGCGCAGCAGGTTGGCCAGCTCGACCGCCGACTTCACGCCCATCTTGTCGAACACCCGGGCGCGGTGGACCTCGACGGTGCGCACGCTGATCGCCAGCGCGTCGGCGATCAGCTTGTTCGGCTTGCCGTCGATGACGAGCTGCATCACCTCGCGCTCGCGCTCGGTGAGCTCGGCGACGCACTCGCGCACGCGCTCGCGCGCGCGGCGGCGCTCGAGCGCCTGCCGGCTGGCGCCGAGCGCGCGCTCGATGCGGTCGACCAGCGCGTTGTCGGAGAACGGCTTCTCGACGA
>CAYLKR010000123.1:0-7374 GCA_964384225.1 uncultured Methylibium sp. | reverse complement strand
GCCTCGACCAGGCCGGGGCGGCGCAGCGCCTCGGCGTACAGGCCCTCGGTGGGCACGAAGAGGATGCCGAACTCGGTGGTGTGCGGCGTGGCGATGTACTTCTCGCGGATCGTCTTCGCCTCGAGACGCAGGCGCTGCTCGATCGCCTTGGCCGAGGCCTCGGCGGCCGGCGCGTCGGCGCGCTCCTGGGCGTCGAGCAGGCGCTCGTAGTCCTCGCGCGGGAACTTGGCGTCCACGGGCAGCCAGACCGGCCGCTCGTCAGCCCCGCGGCCCGGGAACTTGATCGCGAACTCGACCCGCGCGCCGCTGCCCGGCACCGTCTCGACGTTGATGCCGTACTGCTCTGGCGTGAACACCTGCTCGATCAGCGCCGCGAGCTGCACCTCGCCGAACACGCCGCGCGTCTTGACGTTGGTCAGCACGCGGTTCAGCGAGCCGACGTCGCGCGCCAGCGTCTGCATCTCGCCGAGCCCGCGATGCACCTGGTCGAGCCGGTCGGCGACCTGCTTGAAGCTCTCGCCGAGGCGCTGCTCGAGCGTCGCGTGCAGCTTCTCGTCGACGGTCTGGCGCATCTGCTCGAGCTTCTTCTCGTTGTCGGCGGCCAGCGACGCGAGCTTCTGCTCGACGGTCGTGCGGACCTCGCCTAGCCTTCGTTCGTTGGCCTCGGACAGCGCGCGCAGCTGTTCGACCAACGATTCGCCGAAGCGCCGCAGCGCCCCGTCCTGCGCCTCGCGCGCCGCCAGCGCGCCCTGCCCGAGCGATTCGGTCGTTTGGCGCAGCGTGTCGGCCAGCGACTGCTGCACCCGCGCGAGCTGCTCGCGGAAGGCGTCGAGCTGCTCGTTCTGGGAGCGCGTCGCGTCGCCGCCCTGGGCCACGAGCGTCTGCTGCAGCACGCCGATCTGCTGCACCAGCTCGCCGCGCGTCGCGCGCGCCGCCTCCTGCACGTCGCCGCCGATGCGGCGCGCCAGCGCGTCGCCGCCGTCGTCGGGGCGCCGCAGTGCCAGCCAGGCCAGCAGCAGGAGGTTCAGCGCGGCCAGCGCGATCAGCAGCGGGAGCATCCAGTCCATCGCCGCGATTCTCGCAGCGCCACCCGGCTCACCCCTCGGCGCCGCGCCGGTAGATCCAGTGGTAAACGAGGCCGACGAGCACGCTGCCGCCGACCAGGTTGCCGAGCACGACCGGCAGCAGGTTGCCGGCGAAGCCGGCCAGCGTGATCGGCGCGGCGCCGTCGACCACGGTGCCCGACCCCTGCAGCGCCGCGCCGAGCGGGATCAGATAGAAGTTGGCGATGCTGTGCTCGAAGCCGGCCGCGACGAAGGCCGAGACCGGGAGCACGATCGCCACCGCCTTGTCGACCACGCTGCGCCCGGCCATCGCCATCCACACCGCCGCGCACACCAGCACGTTGCACAGCGCGCCGCGGAAGAAGGCCTCCCAGAACGGCAGCGCGACCTTGGCGGCGGCGATCTTCACGTAGGTCTGCGCGATCAGGCCCTGGTTCATCTGCGCATGGCCCGACAGGTAGACCATGGCCGCCAGCCCGAGCGCGCCGACCAGGTTGGCCAGCCCGACCACGGCCCAGTTGCGCAGCAGTTCGCCCGTGGTGATGCGCCCGTCGGCCCAGGCCATCGCGAGCAGGTTGTTCCCGGTGAAGAGCTCGGCGCCGGCCACCACCACCAGCAGCAGGCCGAGCGAGAACACCAGCCCGCCGAGCAGCCGCGAAGCCGCGAAGCCGAGCGTCGGGTCGGACACGACGATCACGAAGTAGAGCGAGCCCAGGCCGATGAAGCCGCCCGCCAGCACGCCGAGCAGCACCATCTGCGGCAGCGGCAACCGCGCCTTCGCGACGCCGACGGCCTCGACGCGCGCGGCGATCTCGCGCGGCGAGTAGGCGTCGAAGCCGTAGAGCTCGGCCACCGCCGGCCTCAGCCGCGCCCGGCCTGGGCCTCGGCGAAGTAGTGCTCGATCGTGATCTCCCCGCCCGCCTCGCCGACGCGGCCGGCGTCCTTGGCCGGCAGCACGTCCTGGAAGGCGTCGATGCGCTTCCACTTGGCCAGCGGCGCGCAGCCGGCGGCATCCGGCACGTAGTGCGAGGCGTCGACGCGCCGGTAGCGATGCACGTAGCGCGGGCAGTTGATGAACAGCTGCGTCACCGCGATCTTCACCACCAGCTCGGCGCCGGGCCACAGCGCGAGCGACGCCGCGTCCGAATGCAGCGTCGCCTCGCCATGCAGGCGCAGCCGGTGCGGGGTCTCGAAGTCGAGGAACAGCAGCCCGACCTTGGACGCCGCCGCGATGTTGCCCATCGAGAAGTACATGCCGTTGCCGTCGTAGCTGGGGAAGCCGACGGTGCGCGCGTCCAGCACCTTCACGAAGCCGGGCTCGCCGCCCTTGTAGGAGCAGCTCGGCTGGCCGCTCGCATCGACCGTCGACAGGAAGAACATGTCCCGGCTCTCGATGAAGGCGCGGTCGTCGTCCTGGACTTCGGCGTGCACGGTGATGCCGGCGACGCGGTCGGCCAGCCCGCGGGTGTCGAAGCGGTCCTGCAGCGCGCGCTGCTGGTCGTGGAAGAAGTCGGTCATGCGGTCTCCTGTCGTTGTGGTCATCGGCGCGGGGCAAGCGCCTCGGGGTTCACCGGGGTCGGTGGCCGCCCGGCCTGCGGCCCGCAGCCGAGCGCGGCGACGAGGTTGGCCGCAGCCAGGTCGGCCATCGCGCGGCGCGTCCTCACCGAGGAGCTGGCGATGTGCGGCGTCAGCACCACGTTCGGCAGCTCCAGCAGCGCCGGGTTCAGATGGGGTTCGCCCTCGAACACGTCGAGCCCGGCCGCGGCGATGCGGCCGGCCTTCAGCGCCTCGGCCAGCGCCGCGTCGTCGACCACGCCGCCGCGCGCGATGTTGGTCAGCGTCGCGGTCGGCTTCATCAGCGCCAGTTCGGCCGCGCCGATCGCGTGGTGCGAGGCCGGCGAGTAGGGCACGACGAGGATCAGGTGATCGGCCTCGCGCAGCAGCGTGGCCTTGTCGACCCAGCGCGCGGCCGACTCGGCCTCCTGCTCGGCCGGGAGCCGCGAGCGGTTGTGGTAGATCACCGGCATGCCGAAGCCCAGCGCGCCGCGACGCGCGATCGCCCGGCCGATGCGGCCCATGCCGAGGATGCCGAGCGTCGCGCCGTGCACGTCGGGGCTCATGAACTGGTCGTAGTGCCACTTCTGCCATTCGCCGCGGCGGATGCTGCGCTCGGACTCGGCCATGCGGCGGGCCGCCGCCATCATCAGCGCGAAGCCGAAATCGGCGGTCGTCTCGGTCAGCACGTCGGGCGTGTTGGTGACGACGATGCCGCGCGCGGTGCAGGCCGGCACGTCGATGTTGTTGTAGCCGACCGCCATGTTGCAGACCGCGCGCAGGTCCGGGCAGGCGGCCAGGACCTCGGCGTCGATGCGCTCGCTGCCGGTCGTGAAGGCGCCGGCCTTGCCCTGCAGGCGCTCGATCAGCTCCGCCTTAGTGTAGACGCGGTCGTCGGGGTTGGCCTCGACCTCGAAATGCGCGCGCAGCGCCTCCACCACCTCGGGGAAGACCGCGCGGGCCACCAGCACCTTGTCCATCGTCGTCTCGTCCGTTCTCAGTCCAGGAAACGCGCGAAGCCCGCCACGGGCTCGCGTTCCGTCGTCAGTGTGTTCTCTACCGCGTCCGGGTCGGCATGGCCGAGCGCCATGCCGCAGACCAGCATCTCGGTCTCGGGCAGCTGCAGTTCGTGCGCGATCACGCGGTGGAAGGGCGTGAAGGCGGCCTGCGGGCAGGTGTCGAGCCCGCGGCCGCGCGCGGCGACCATGATGTTCTGCAGGAACATGCCGTAGTCCAGCCAGCTGCCCTGCTCGAGGATGCGGTCGATCGTGAAGATCAGCCCGACCGGCGCGCCGAAGAAGGCGTAGTTGCGGCCATGCTGGGCATGCATCGCGGCCTTGTCGGTCTTGCCGATGCCGAGCAGGCCGTACAGGTCCCAGCCGATCTTGCGGCGCCGCTCGATGTAGGGCGAGGTCCACTGGCGCGGGTAGTAGGCGTACTCCTCCCTGGCCTCGGCGGCGCGCGCCGGGTCGTTGTGGACCGCGAGCACCGCGTCGCTCAGGCGCCGCAACGCCGCGCCGGTCAGCACCGTGACCTTCCACGGCTGGATGTTGGTGCCCGACGGCGCGCGCGCGGCCACGGTGAGGATCTGCTCGATCGTCGCGCGCGGCACCGGCGTGGGCAGGAAGGCACGCACCGAGCGGCGCGAGGTGATGGCGGCGTCGACGGCGGCCGTGGCGGCGGAAGGCGTATCGGACAAGGGCGCGGGCATCAGAGCAGGTCCTCGAGGGCGGTGCGCAGCGCGGCGGGCAGCTCGACCGGCCGGCGCGTCGCGCGATCGACGTAGACATGGACGAAGTGGCCGTGGGCCGCGCTCAGCGGCGCGCCGGCCGCGAACACGCCCACCTCCCAGCGCACGCTGGAGCGCCCGAGGTGGGCGACGCGCAGGCCAGCCTCGACCGGCTGCGGGAAGGCCAGCGGCGCGAAGTAGCGGCACTGGGTCTCGACCACCAGGCCGATCACGGCGCCACCGTGGATGTCGAGCACGCCGGCGTCGATCAGGTGGCCGTTGACCGCGGTGTCGAACCAGCCGTAGTAGACGACGTTGTTGACGTGGCCGTAGACGTCGTTGTCGGCCCAGCGGGTGCCGATCGGCCGGAAGCGGCGGAAGTCGGCGCGCGGGCGCGGCGCGGGGCGTTCGGTCATGGCGCGAGTGTAGGCAGGCGCTGCGCCACGGCCAGCGCGGCGCGGTAGGTGTTCAGCTGCACCTCTACCGTGGCCTCGATCGGCTCGCCGTAACCGCCGCCCATGCTGAGCGCCACCGGGATGCCGCGCTGCGCGCAGGCGGCGAACACGCGCCGGTCGCGCTCGGCCAGGCCGGCGGTTGTGAGTTTCAGCCGGCCCAGGCGGTCCGCCTCGTGCGGATCGGCGCCCGCCAGGTAGAACACCAGCCCGGGCGGCGCGTCGGCATGGCGGGCCCACAGCGTGGCGAGCGCGCCGTCCAGCGCGGCGAGGTACCTGTCGTCGCGGCAGCCGTCGGGCAGCTCGACGTCGAGGTCGCCGGGCTCCTTGCGGAAGGGGAAGTTCTTCGCGCCGTGCAGCGACAGCGTGAACACCGTCGGGTCGTCGCGAAAGATCGCCGCCGTGCCGTCGCCCTGGTGCACGTCGAGGTCGATCACCGCGACGCGCAGCAGCTGGCGGTGGTGGCGGTGCCACTCGGCCTGCATCAGCCGGGCGGCGACGGCGATGTCGTTGAAGACGCAGTAGCCGCTGCCGCGGTCGGCGCGGGCATGGTGGGTGCCGCCGGCCAGGTTGGCGGCCACGCCCCGGGCCAGCGCGGCGCGCGCGGCGGCGATCGTCGCGCCGACCGAGCGGCGCGAACGCGCCACCATCGCCGGCGACCAGGGAAAGCCGATCTCGCGCTGCCGGGCAGCGTCGAGCGTGCCGTCCGCGACCGCCTGCACATAGGCCGGGCTGTGGGCCAGCGCCAGCTCGCCGTCGCTGGCGGCCGGCGCCTCGAGCAGCTCGATCACCGGGAGCTCGGCCGCCAGCCGTTCGCGCAGCAGGCGGTACTTGAGCATCGGGAAGCGGTGCCCCGGCGGCAGCGGCAGCACGAAGTGATCGCTGTAGTAGGCCTGCATCGGCGGCGATTCTCGGCGCTGGCCTGCCGGGGCGCCGCGCCCTCGCCGCCGGCCGGATCTAGGGAACCGTCACTAGATGTTTGTGCGGTGCACAAAAAAGCTTGAACTGTCACGCGGGCTGCGTATACTTCGGTCCATGCTGCAGTGCACCAAACACTGCAAGTCCCGCCCCCAGCCCTCACCCTCAGGAGTCTCACCATGCTGACCGCTGAACAAGTCCTCGCCGCCCACAAGGCCAACGTCGAAACCCTCTTCGGCCTCACCTCGAAGGCCTTCGAAGGCGTCGAGCAGCTGCTCGCGCTGAACCTGCAGGTCGCCAAGGCCGGCCTGGGCGAAGTCTCGGAGCACGCCAAGGCCTCGCTGTCGGTCAAGGACGCCCAGGAACTGCTCGCGCTGCAGGCCAGCCTGCTGCAGCCGGCCGCCGAGAAGGCCGCCGCCTACAGCCGCCACCTGTACGAGATCGCCTCAGGCACCAACGCCGAGATCAGCAAGATCACCGAAGCCAAGGTCGCCGAAGCCCAGAAGGCCTTCACGACCGCGATCGACGCCGCGATCAAGAACGCCCCGGCCGGCACCGAGAACGCCGCCGCGCTGGTGAAGTCGGCCGTCGCCGCCGCCAACAACGCGCTCGAGAGCGTGACGAAGGCCGCCAAGCAGGCGCAGGACGTGGCCGAGGCCAACTTCCAGGCGCTGAACACGACCGCGGTCAAGGCCACCCAGGCCGCGACCAAGGCCCGTCGCTGATCCGAGCGCGCCGGCCTCGAAGCCGGCGCCTTCGACAGGTTGTCTCCTCGGTACCCCGCGAACACCAGGTTCCAGGTACCGTTCAAGGCCCGGCGTCGCAAGACGCCGGGCTTTTTTGTGCTCAGCGGGTCTTGGCCGCGATGCGCTCGCGCAGCGCCGGCAGCACCGTCAGCGCCGCCTCGCGGCCGGCCATCACCGCCAGCCGCCGCGCACCGAAGTCGGTGCCGGCGACGCCGTCGAGCTTGGGACGCATCACCACGTCGGCATCGCGCAGGAGATGCTGGTTGAGGTTGCGGCCCATGATCGCGAAGGTCTGCAGCAGCATCTTCAGCGCGCTGCCGGTCGGCTGGCCGTCGGGCACGACCGAGATGTCGACCGCGATCACCAGGTCGGCCCCCATCTGCCGCGCGAACGGCACCGGCACCGGCGCGACCAGGCCACCGTCGACGTACTCGCGTCCGCCGATCGGCACCGGCTCGAACACCGCCGGCACCGCGCTGGACGCCCTCACCGCGGTGCCGACGTCGCCGCGGCGGAACAGGATCGGCGCGCCGCTCGCCAGATCGGTCGCGACGATGCCCAAGGGCCGCGGCATGGCCTCGATCGGCCGGCCGTCGGTCTGCTGGCGCACGTAGCGCGCCAGCGCCTCGCCGCGCATCAGGCTGCGGCCGGGATAGGTCCAGTCGGTGATCGCGCCCTCGTCCATGGACTCGGCGAGCGAGCCGAGCTCCACGCCGCTCTTGCCCGCGGCCCACAGCGCCGCCACCAGGCTGCCCGCCGAGGTGCCGACCACCAGGTCCGGCCGGATGCCCTGCTCCTCCAGCACCTGGATCACGCCGATGTGGGCGAAACCGCGCGCCGCCCCGCCGCCGAGCGCCAGGCCGATGCGCGGTGGGCGCGGCGCAGGCGGCGGGGCCGGGGCGGGTGCCGGC
>CAYLKR010000122.1:0-7395 GCA_964384225.1 uncultured Methylibium sp. | reverse complement strand
GCCGACCTGGTCTTGCTGGTAGGCGCGGTCTCCGCGGTGCAGGCCGGTGGCGGCGGCGAGTCGGTGGCCGGGAGGCGCGCTGGTCATAGGCTCAAAACTATAATCGGTTTGCCCGCCTAGGAATCGCGGGCGTGAGCCCGCTGCAACGCCCCGCAGCCTTTTGCAGCCGCCAGTCCCGCCCTCGATGGACGACAACCTCCACTCGCCGCAGCGCCGTCTGATCGAGCTGCGCATCGAGCACGGCGACCTGGATGACATCATCGACCGAACCGCACACGAGCGCCCGCTCGACGAGCTCGCGCTGCGTCGCCTGAAGAAGCGAAGGCTGGCGCTGCGCGACCAGATCGCGAGCCTCGAAGCCGCGCTGAACCCGCCTGAGCCCGCATGAGGGCCCGGCGGTGAGCCCGCTCGAGGCGGCGGTGGCCGAGGCCTTCGGGCCGCAGGGGGCACTGGCCCGCGCCGAACCGACCTACCGCGAACGCGAGGTCCAGCGCCTGCTGGCGCAGGCCGTTGCCCAGACGATCGACGCGCGGGGCGTGCTCGTCGCCGAGGCGGGCACCGGCGTCGGCAAGACCTTCGCTTACCTCGTGCCCGCGCTGCTCTCGGGGACGCGCGTGCTGGTCAGCACGGCCACCAAGAGCCTGCAGGACCAGCTCTTCCTGCGCGACCTGCCTCGGCTGCGCGAGGCGCTGCAGCTGCCGGTGACGCTGGCGCTGCTGAAGGGCCGCGGGAGCTACCTCTGCCTGCAGCGCCTCGAGCAGGCACGGCGTGCCGAGACGCTGCCCGACCGCTGGGCCGTGCGCACGCTGGCGCGCATCGAGCACTGGGCGCAGCAGACCGCCAGCGGCGATCTCGCCGAGCTCGAAGGCCTGGACGAAGGCTCCTCGGTGATCCCGCTGGTGACGTCGACGCGCGACAACTGCCTGGGCAGCGACTGCCCGCAGTTCCGTACCTGCCATGTCATGAAGGCGCGGCGCGAGGCGATGGCGGCCGACCTCGTGGTCGTCAACCACCACCTCTTCTTCGCCGATCTCGCCCTGCGCGACACGGGCATGGCCGAACTGCTGCCCTCGGTGGACGTGGCGGTGTTCGACGAGGCCCATCAGCTCGGCGAGGCCGGCGTCGGCTTCCTCGGCGAGACGCTGGCCTCGGCGCAGCTCGTCGACTTCGCGCGCGACCTGCTGGCCGTCGGGTTGACCCAGGCGCGCGGGCTGCAACCCTGGACCGAGCTGGCCGGCGCCTGCGATCGCGCCGCGCGCGAGCTGCGCCTGGCCGCGGCCGGGCCGCTGCGTGGCGGCGCGAAGCTGCGCTGGGAAGAGCGCGCCGGGGAGCCGGCTTTCGAAGCCGCGCTGGCCGATGCCGGCGCCGCCGGCGAGGCCGTGCGTCGCGCGCTGGAGGCCGTTCAGGAGATCGGCCCCGACTTCGGGCGGCTCGCCGAGCGGGCCGCGGCGCTCGCGCAGCGCAGCGCCTCCTTCGCGCGGCCGGCGGCGGCCGAGCGGGTGCGCTGGATCGATGTCGGCAGCGGCGGCGTGCGCCTCGTCGAGTCGCCGCTGGACGTCCGCGACGCGATGCGCGAGCAGGTGGCCGCGGGCGCCAAGGCCTGGGTGTTCACGTCCGCGACGCTGGGCGCCGACGAGCGGCTGTCGTGGTTCACCCGCCAGACCGGGCTGGACGAGGCGCGCACGCTGCGCGTCGGCAGCCCCTTCGATTACGAAGCCCACGCGCGGCTGTACGTGCCGCCGCGCTTCGCGAAGCCCGGCGATGCGGCGCACTCGCCAGCGGTCGCGCGACTGGCTGCCGCCTGCGCGCGCGCGGCCGGTGGCCGCAGCTTCGTGCTGACGACGACGCTGCGCGCGCTCGGCAGCGTGGCCGACGCCCTCGTGCAGGCGCTGGCCGGCGAGGCCGAGCCGATCGAGGTGCTGGTGCAGGGCAGCGCGCCTAAGCGCCAGCTGATGCGCCGCTTCCTCGACACGCCGCGGGCGGTGCTGGTCGGCTCGCAGAGCTTCTGGGAGGGCATCGACGTGCTGGGCGACGCGCTGCAGTGCGTGATCATCGACAAGCTGCCGTTCCCGCCGCCGAACGATCCGCTCGTGGAGGCCCGCGTGCGACGGCTCGAGACCGAGGGCCGCAGCGCCTTCAACGACTACTTCGTCGCCGAAACCGCTGTGTCGCTGAAGCAGGGTGCCGGCCGCCTGATCCGCAGCGAGACCGACCGCGGCCTGCTGGTGATCTGCGATCCGCGGCTCGTGACGATGGGCTATGGCCGCGTGCTGCGCGCCGCGCTGCCGCCGATGCCGCTGCTGGGCACTGAGGACGAGGCGCTGGACTGGCTGCGCCGCATCGCGTGAACGCTCCGCGTCACCAGAGCTGCCACCACGGCCGATCGGCCCGCGCGAAGCCATCCTTGAGATAGCGCGATTCCGGGAAGTTCTGCGTCAGCACCCGTTCGGCGTCGGCGCGCAGTTCGGGCAGGCCGAGCTTCTCGTAGCTCAGCGCCATGATGTACAGCGCCTCCTCGGCGGCCGGCGCCGTCTGAAACTCCTGCACCGCCTGCTGGGCCCGGTTGGCCGCGGCCACGTAGGCGCCGCGGCGGTAGTAGTAGCGTGCGACGTGCACCTCGTACTGCGCCAGCGAGTTGACGATGTAGTTCATGCGCAGCTGCGAGTCCGGCGCGTAGCGTGACTCGGGGAACTGCGTGACGACCTGGCGGAAGCTCTGGTAGGCGTCGCGCGAGGCCTGCTGGTCGCGCTCGGACAGGTCCTGGCGCGACAGGCTGCCGAGCAGGCCGAGGTTCTCGTTGAAGTTGGCGAGGCCCTGAAGGTAGTAGGCGTAGTCGAGTGCCGGGCTGCTGGGGTGCAGCTTGATGAAGCGCGCCAGCGTCGACAGCGCCTGCTCCTTCTGGCCGGCCTTGTGGTGGGCATAGGCAAGGTCGAGCATCGCCTGTTGTGCCAGCGGCGTGCCGGCCGCGCGCGCCTCGAGCCGCTCGAACAACTGCGTGGCGCGCTCCCAGTTGCCGTTGGCCGCCTCGTCGCGGGCGTCTTCATACAATGCCTGCACCGCCATCGTCTCGGACGGATCCTTCGGCGCGCTGCCGCAGGCGGCCATCACGGCGGCGAGGGCCAGAACGCACAGCGTGCGCATGGCACGGCGCGACGGGGCAGCGGGGGAAGACATCGGGTTCATCGCCGGCAGGCGGCCCGTGGGGACCGCTTCGATAGGATCGAAAAATTATATGGGTCGCCCCACACAGGCCGAGTCGGCCGTTCCCGACGCGGACGAGGTCGACGACGCGGCCGAAGCCCCGGCCGACGAGCCGGAGGTGCGCGCTGCACGCGTCGAGCCCGCTGCGCACGGCGAGCGGCTCGACCGCTGGCTGGTCGGGCTGGCCGGCGAGTTCTCGCGCAGCCATCTGCAGACGCTGATCGCCGATGCCCTGGTCAAGGTCGATGGTCATGTCGTCACGACGCCGGCGCGGCGGGTCACGGCAGGCCAGCGGATCGAGGTCGTGCTGCGCCCGACGGCAGAGACCCTGGCGTTCCGGCCTGAGCCGGCGGTGGCGGCACGCTGGAACGTCGTTTACGAGGACGCGGCGCTGCTGGTCATCGACAAGCCCGCCGGCCTGGTGGTCCACCCGGCGCCGGGCAACTGGTCCGGCACGCTGCTCAACGGCTTGCTGGCCCACCACGCGGGGGCGGCACGGCTGCCGCGCGCCGGGATCGTGCACCGGCTCGACAAGGACACCAGCGGCCTGCTCGTCGTGGCCAAGACGCTGGCTGCGCAGACCGCGCTGGTGCGTGCGATCGCCGCGCGTGAGGTGCGCCGCGAGTACCTCGCGCTCGCGCACGGCGAGCCACGGCAGCCGGCCTGGACCGTGGACGCGCCGATCGGCCGCGACCCGGTGTCGCGCGTGCGCATGGCGGTCGTGGCGGGGGGCAAGCCGGCACGCACCGACGTCGAACGGCTGGCCGCACGCGCGGGGCTGAGCGCGCTGCGCTGTCGCTTGCACACCGGCCGCACCCATCAGATCCGCGTGCACTTGGCGTCCTGCGGGCATCCGCTGGTGGCCGATGCGCTGTACGGCGGCCGCCCGGCCCTGGGCCTGGAGCGCCAGGCCCTGCATGCGGCCCGGCTGGCCTTCGCGCATCCGGACGACGGCCGTGCACTGGACTTCGGCGCACCGCTGCCGGCGGACCTCGCGGCGGCGTGGCAACAGGTCGCGGGCGCGGCCGGCGACGCGGCTACAATGGTGACGTCGGGCTGATACGGCCCGTCGGCGCCTCAGAAGAAGCGCCGGCCCGACCCGCGGCGGGTCCCCCGACAGAACCTTTTGCGGGCCTCGAGCCTGCCCCGGCCGAACCGCCGGACACCCGCGCACGACGCGCGGACCCCGCAGCCCTTGCATGCCGACCCCGAGGTCGCACAGGACGACGCGAACCGATGAACACACAGGATGCGAAGCGCGTCCTCGAGACCGCGCTCATCTGCGCCCAGCAGCCGCTGGCGCTGCGTGAGCTGCGCCAGCTCTTCGACGACCAGCTCGGTGCCGACACGCTGCGCAGCCTGCTCGACGAGCTGGTGCGCGACTGGGAGGGCCGCGGCGTCGAGCTCGTGCCGGTGGCCAGCGGCTGGCGTTTCCAGAGCCGGCCCGAATTGCGCGAGTACCTCGACCGCCTGCACCCCGAGAAGCCGCCTCGCTACACCCGCGCGACGCTCGAGACGCTGGCCATCATCGCCTACCGGCAGCCGGTGACGCGCGGTGACATCGAGGACATCCGCGGCGTCACGGTCAACAGCCAGCTGCTCAAGCAGCTCGAGGATCGCGGCTGGATCGAGACCATCGGCCACCGCGAGACGCCCGGCCGCCCGGCGTTGCTGGCCACGACCAAGCAGTTCCTCGACGACCTCGGCCTCGCGTCGCTGGAGCAGTTGCCGGCGCTCGATGGCGCAGCCGGACCGCAGGCGCTCTCGGATGCGCTGTCTGCACAGCCCTCGCTGCTCGACGCTGCCGACGGCGACGCCGAAGCAGAAGCCGACGCCGACGCCGAAGCGCCGGCCGAGCCCGTGGCGCAAGCTGCATCGACCGATGCCGCCGGCCCCGAGGCCCCGAACGATCCCCCGCCGGCCGAAGCCGTCACCGAACCAATCCCATGAGCCCGAACGACACGCCGCCCGCCGCCCCCGACACCGAGCCGACCGCCACGCCCGAGGCTGCCACCGCGGCGCCGAAGCGCCGCGCGCGGAAGGCACCGGCCGGCGACGCGCCGGCATCGGCAAGCGGTGACGTGCCCGCCGCCGAAGTGGTGATGGACGAGGCGCCCGCGCCGAAGCCGAAGCGCCGCAAGGCCGTGCCGCCGGCCGACGCCGCGACCGCCGAGCCCGTGAGCAGTCCGGCCGCCGATGCGGCTCCCGCCACCGGGCCGGTGGCCGGCACCGTGGCCGATGCGGCGCCCGTCGAGCGAGCGGCCGAGCCGGGCGAGGGCGCAGCGCTTGCCGCCGACACCCCGGAGCATGACGGCCCCGAATCCGCCGACGCGTCGGGCCGCCGCGGTCGCAACCGCCGTCGTGGCCGCGGCAAGGACCGCGCCGAGCGCGAAGGGGGCGAGCCGGGAGCCGCCGCGCTGCCGTCGGCCCCCGCGATCGCCGTCGATCCGGCCGACCTGAGCGCCCGCTTCGAGGAGGTGCTGAGCGGCGCCTACGACGCCGAGCCCCCCGAGCCCGACGACGCCGAGGCGCTCGAGCAGCAGACCAAGCGCGTGCTGCGGCCCGACCCCGAGGCGCCGAAGCTGCACAAGGTGCTGGCCCAGTCCGGCATCGGCTCGCGGCGCGACATGGAGCAGCTGATCGCCGACGGCGCCGTGACGGTCAACGACCAGGTCGCGCATGTCGGCATGCGCATCGGCCATGGCGACCGCGTCGCGGTCAACGGCAAGCCGGTGCGGCTGCGCATCCAGGGCGCGCCGGTGCGGCTGCTGGCCTATCACAAGCCGGCCGGCGAAGTGGTCACCTTCAACGATCCGGAAGGCCGGCCCACGGTGTTCCGGCGCCTGCCGCGGCTGCAGAACGGCAAGTGGCAGTCGGTCGGCCGGCTCGACATCAACACCGAGGGCCTGCTGCTGTTCACCACCTCGGGCGAGCTGGCCAACCAGCTGATGCATCCGCGCTTCGGCGTCGAGCGCGAGTACGCGGTCCGCGTGCTCGGCAGCCTGTCCGACGAGCAGCGCGCGCGCCTGCTCGAGGGTGTCGAGATCGACGGCCAGAGCGCCGCGTTCAAGAGCATCGAGGACGGTGGGGGCGACGGCGCCAACCGCTGGTACCGCGTCGTTATCACCGAAGGCCGCAACCGCGAGGTGCGCAAGCTGTTCGACAAGGTCGGCCTCGCGGTCAACCGCCTGATCCGGATCCGCTACGGCACGGTGGTGTTGCCGCGGGGCCTGCGCCGTGGCGTGTGGGTCGAACTCGGCGACCAGGACCTGCGCACGATCCGCCAGCTCGCTGCCGGTGGCCGGCCGCGTGGCGACGCGCCGGCCGGCGAGCGCGACAGTCGACAGGGCGAGCAGCGCGGCCCGCGCAACGGTCCGAACCGCGGGCCCAAGGGGCCGCGGCCGCAGCAGCAGGCCACCGAGCGGCCGCCGCGCCGCGAGCGCGAACCGCGCCCGCCCGTCGACGGCGCTGACGGCGACGACCCGCACGCCGAGGAATTCGCCCGCATCCCCAATCCGCTGGAGCAGACCTTCGACCGCCGTTTCGCGAAGAGCCCGCGGCGCGCCGGCCAGGGCTTCGGTCACGGCGGCTCCAAGCCGGCCGACGAGTTCCTACCCGGCGGCACGATCCCCAATCCGCTCGAGCAGACCTTCGACAAGCGTTTCGTCAAGGGCTCGCAGCGCATCAACGCCGGCTTCGGCCGGCCCGACGGTGACCCGCACGGCGGCCCGGCGGGCGGCGGCAAGAAGGGCGGCCCCAAGCAGCCCGACCCGATGCAGACCTCGGTCGGCTACATCGGCGCCGACGCCTACTTCAACCGCCCGGGCGGCAAGCGCGGCGGCGGCGGGCGGGGCGGCAGCTCGGGTGGCGGTCGGCGGGGGCGCTGAGCCGCGCGCAACCCCAGGGGGAACCCGGGGCGCCGGATACAATCTTCCGTTTAACTGCATCCTCGAATCCGGAGAATCTTCATGGCGATCGAACGCACGCTGTCCATCATCAAACCCGACGCCGTGGCGAAGAACGTGATCGGTCAGATCTATGCCCGCTTCGAGGCCGCCGGCCTGAAGGTCGTGGCCGCCAAGATGGCTCATCTGTCGCGCGGCGAGGCGGAGCAGTTCTACGCGGTTCACAAGGCCCGGCCGTTCTTCAACGACCTCGTCAACTTCATGATCTCCGGCCCGGTGATGATCCAGG
>CAYLKR010000121.1:0-7425 GCA_964384225.1 uncultured Methylibium sp. | reverse complement strand
GTGCTGGTCGCCTTCGCGGCGATGCCCACGGCCTCGAGCGCCTACGTGCTGGCCGCGCGCATGGGGGGCAACGGCCCCTTTGTCGCCGGGCTCGTGACGCTGTCGACGCTGCTCGGCATGGTGGCCGTGCCGGGCTGGGTCGCGCTAAGGCTGGCGCTGGGCTAACGCCCAGTCGATGTGATCGCGCAGCCGCGGCGCGGCGCCGTCACGCCCGGCCTGCAGCGCCTGCGCCAAGGCCACATCGCCGGTTTCGCGCCAGGCGTTGCCGAGCGCCACCGCGAGGTTGCGCCGCCAGCGCGCGTGTCCGATCCGGCGGATCGCGCTGCCTTCGGTGGCGCTCAGGAAGGCCGCCTCGTCCCAGGCCCAGAGCTGCAGCAGTGTCGGCGCGTCGAAGGGTTCGCGGGTGTCGAAATCCGGCAGCGTGGCGCGCTGCGCGTACTTGTTCCAGGGGCACACGAGCTGGCAGTCGTCGCAGCCGTAGACACGGTTGCCGATCGCGGCCCGCAGTTCGACCGGGATCGGCCCGTCGTGCTCGATCGTGAGGTAGGAGATGCAGCGCCGCGCGTCGAGCCGGCGCTCGCCGACGATGGCCTGCGTCGGGCAGACGTCGATGCAGGCCGTGCAGCTGCCGCAGTGCTCGGTGGCCGGCGGGGTGGCGGGCAGTGCGAGGTCGACGTAGATCTCGCCGAGGAAGAACATCGAGCCCGCCTCGCGCGACAGCGCCAGCGTGTGCTTGCCGCGCCAGCCCAGGCCGCTGCGCGACGCGAGCTCGACCTCGAGCACCGGCGCCGAGTCGGTGAAGACGCGGTGGCCGAGCGGACCGACCCTTGCGGCGAGCCGCTCGGCCAGCGTCTGCAGCCGTGCGCGCAACACCTTGTGATAGTCGCGACCACGCGCATAGAGCGAGACGGTCGCGTCGCCGGGTCGTGCGAGGCGCTCGAACTCGATGCGCTGCCAGCCCTCGGGCGCGGCGCGCGGCAGGTAGTCCATGCGCGCGGTGATCACGCTGACCGTGCCCGGCACCAGCTCGGCCGGCCGCGCGCGCTTGAGGCCGTGGCGCGCCATGTAGGCCATCTCGCCATGGAAGCCGCGCTCGAGCCAGGCCAGCAGGCCGGGCTCGGCCGAGGACAGGTCCACGCCGCTGACGCCGATCTGGGAAAATCCCAGTGCACGCGCGTCATCGCGCAGGCGTTCCAGCAGGGCATGGCCCGCTGCTTCCCCGCGAGGACCCTCCGCCGTTCGATGCATCCGCCGATTCTAGAAACGCGCCCCGAGCGCTGGCCCGACGAGCCGGCCTGCGCCGCCGCCGCCCGCCGGCTCGCCGCGAACGCGGCGCTGCGCGATGCCTTCATCGAGCTGCGCGGCCCGCTCGGCGCCGGCAAGACCACCTTCACCCGTCACCTGCTGCGCGCCCTCGGCGTGACCGGGCGCATCAAGAGCCCGAGCTATGCGGTGGTCGAACCCTACGAGCTGGCCGACGGCGACGCCTGGCACTTCGACTTCTACCGCTTCGGCGACGACGAGCGCGAGTGGGAGGACGCCGGCTTCCGCGACATCTTCGCCGGCCCCGGGCTCAAGCTGGTCGAGTGGCCCGAGCGCGCCGGCGAGACCCTGCCCTGCCCCGACCTGCGCGTGGAACTCGAGCCGCTCGACGGTGACCAACGCGCCGTGACCTGGATGGCCTACACCCCGCGCGGGCAGGCGCTGCTGCGCTGATGCAGACCCGCCGTACGCTGCTGCGCGACGCCGGTTCGCTGGTGCTGCTGCTCGGCACGCGCGAGATCGCCTTCGGCGCGACCATCCTCGCGGTGCGCGTCTGGCCGGCGGCCGACTACACGCGGGTGACGATCGAATCCGACACCGCGCTGGCCGCCAAGCACTTCCTGGCGAGCAACCCGCAGCGCATCGTGATCGACGTCGACGGCCTGGAGCTCAGCCCGACGCTGCGCGAGCTGGTCCGCAAGGTCAGCTCCGACGACCCGTACATCGCCGGGGTGCGCGTCGGGCAGAGCCAGCCGCGCGTGGTGCGGCTGGTGATCGACCTGAAGCAGCCGATCGCGCCGCAGGTCTTCGCGCTCGACCCGGTGGCCGCCTACCGGCACCGGCTGGTGTTCGACCTCCACCCCACCACCGAGCGCGACCCGCTGCTCGCGCTGATCGAGGAGAAGGTGGCGGCCGACCCGGGCGTCACCAGCGCCGAGCAGGCCGCCTCGGCGGTGGCCGACGCGCTCGGCGAGTTCATCGGCCGCGTGGAGCAGCGGTCGCCGCCGGTGGCGGCCGCCCCGCCCCCCGCCAGCGAGCCCGCCGCGTCGCCGCCGGCCGCGCCACGCCGGCGCACCGAGCGGCTGGTGATCGTCGCGCTCGACCCCGGCCACGGCGGCGAGGACCCGGGCGCCATCGGCCCGACCGGCCTGTACGAGAAGGACGTCGTGCTCGCCGTCGCGCGGCGCCTGCGCGACCGCATCAACGCCCGGCCGAACATGCGCGCGATGCTGACGCGCGACGGCGACTTCTTCGTGCCGCTGCACGAGCGCGTGCGCAAGGCACGGCGCGTGCAGGCCGACCTGTTCGTCTCGATCCACGCCGACGCCTTCATCCGCCCGCAGGCGCGCGGCGCCTCGGTCTACGTGCTCAGCGAGGGCGGCGCGACCAGCGTCGAGGCGCGCTGGCTCGCGAGCAAGGAGAACGCCGCCGACCTGGTGGGCGGCGTCAACATCAAGACGCGCGACACCGCCGTGCGGCGTGCGCTGCTCGACATGAGCACCACCGCGCAGATCAAGGACAGCCTCAAGCTCGGCAGCGAGGTGCTCGGCCACCTCGGCAAGCTCGGACGGCTGCACAAGCCGCGCGTCGAGCAGGCCGGCTTCGCGGTCCTGAAGGCGCCGGACGTGCCGTCGATCCTGGTCGAGACCGCCTTCATCTCCAACCCCGAGGAGGAGAAGCTCCTGCGCGACGAGGCCTACCGCGACCGCCTGGCCGACGCGCTGATGAGCGGCATCGCGCGCTACTTCGCGCGCAACCCGCCGCTGGCGCGGCAGCGCTCGCTGTAGCGGCGCCTCAGTCGGCCAGCTCGACGCGGTCGCGTCCGCGCGACTTGGCCCGGTAGAGCGCCGCATCGGCACGTTCGAGCAGCAGCGCGGCCGGCTCGCCCTCGGTCCCGCAGCTGGCGACCGCACCGAAGCTCGCCGTGACGCGGCCCACCGGCGCCGGCCTCAGCGCGGCCACCGCGGCACGCAGCTTCTCGGCCACCGCGGCGGCGCCGGCGGCGTCGGTCTCGGGCAGCAGCACGACGAACTCCTCGCCACCGAAGCGGGCGCAGAAGTCGCTCTCGCGCAGCGTTTCGCGCAGGCAGCGGGCGACGAGCCGCAGCACCTCGTCGCCGACGGCATGGCCATGGCCGTCGTTGATGCGCTTGAAGTGGTCGACGTCCGCCAGCAACAGTGCGACGCAGCCGCCGTGGCGCCGCTGGCGCGCCAGCTCGGAGTCGATGCGCGCGTCGGCCGCACGGCGGTTCGGCAGGTTGGTCAGCCCGTCGAGGTGGGCCAGCCGCGCCAGCTCGGCGTTGGCGGCGGCCAGCGCCTCGGTGCGCTCGGCCACGCGCACCTCGAGGCGCTCCTTGGCCTCGGTCAGCGCCTGCTCGCGGCCGATCAGCGTACGCGTCATGCCGGCGAGCGCCGTGGACAGCTGCTCGAGCTCGCTGCTGCGCCGGCTGACCGGGATGCCCGCGTGCAGGTCACCGCCCTCGATGCGCCGCGCGGCATCGGCGATCTCGGCCAGCGGCCGCCCGAAGCGCCCCAGGGCGAACCACGCCAGCAGCATGCCGGCGAGCACCGCCGCGCCGCCGGCCTGCCAGATGGTGCGCCGGGCGCGTTCCACCTCGGCGAGCGCCAGTGCCGCCGGCTGGCGCACGAGCACGGTCCAGCCCAGATCGGTCTGCGGGCCGCGGCCCGGCACCGCGGCCGCCGCCGTCAGGTAGTCCTTGCCGTCGGCCCAGCGCAGCAGCGCGGGCTGCGACGGCGGCCGCTCGCCGGGCGCCAGCGTGGCGCTGGCCTGCGGGCCGCCGGGGTGGTGGATCACGCGGCCGGCACGGTCGAGCACGAAGACCAGCACGCCGTCGTCGCGCTTGCGTTCGCTGCGCAGCGCCGCGATCACGTCGCGCGCCCAGATCCAGTCGCCATGCACGCCGAGGGTGCCGATGACGGCGCCGGCCTCGTCGCGCAGCGGCGCGGCGAAATCGACCAGCCGCAGCGGATCGTCGTCGGGCCGCGGCGGCAGCAGCTTGGCGAGCAGCTTGGCCGGGTGAGGCTCGCCGAGGAAGGGGCCGCGCAGCGCTGCCTTGAACCAGGGGCGCTCGGCGACGCTCTGGCCGATCAGCAAGTCGCCTGCGGCGGCACGCACCACGCCCTGCGCGTCGGTCACGCCGATCCAGGCGTAATGGGCGCGGCTGCGCTGCAGCCGGTCGAGCTCGCGGGACCAGCTCGCGCGGTCCAGGCCGATGCGGCTCACCTCGGCCGACGCCGCGAGCAGCTCGACCTCGCGCAGCCGTTCGTGCAGGCCCTCGGCCAGCATCACGCCGGTGCTCTGGGCGAGGGTGTGCAGGGCCTCGCCCTGGTCGCGCTCGATCTGCTGGGCCAGCAGGCGGCCCAGCCCGTAGGCCAGAGCCGTCACGATGGCCAGCGCGAGCAGGCCGAACACCAGGGTGACGCGAAAGCGGAAACTGCGGGTCATGTCGGGTGCCAGGTTGGCGCCCAACCGCCGCCCTGGTCTGTGCCGGAGTATCGGCCGGCGCGCGGCGTCCTGTAGCCCGCCGGCGCCGCGACGCCTGGCGCTCAGCTCCCGGCGGCAGCCGCGCCGCGGGCGCGCCAGGCGCCGACGATCGCGATCAGCCCCGGCACGATGATCAGCGCCCAGATGATGGCCGACAGGTTCTCCTGCACCCAGGGCAGGTTGCCGAACAGGTAGCCGGCGAGCGTCAGCCCGAACACCCAGATCGCCGCGCCGAGCACGTTGTAGGCGGTGAAGTGGGCGCGGTTCATCTCCGCCACGCCGGCGACGAAGGGCACGAAGGTGCGCACGAACGGCATGAAACGCGCCAGCACCACCGTGATGCCGCCGTAGCGCTCGTAGAAGGCGTGTGCCTTCTCGAACGCGCGGCGGTTGAAGAAGCGCGAGTGTTCCCACTGCCAGACCTTCGGCCCGACATGCCGCCCGATCGTGTAGTTGACCTGGTCGCCCAGCACGGCCGCGACGAACAGCAGCGCCATCGCCAGCGGCAGGTTCATCAGCCCGGCGCCGCACAGCGCGCCGACGACGAACAGCAGCGAGTCGCCCGGCAGGAAGGGCATCACGACGACGCCGGTCTCGACGAACACGATCGCGAACAGCAGCGCATAGACCCAGGCGCCGTACTGCGCGACGAAGGCGGCGAGGTGGACGTCGACGTTCAGGATGAAGTCGACCAGCAGCATCACGTAGTCCATGGCCGGGATTATCCCGGCCGATTCCTACAATGCCGCGATGAGTGCCCTTCTCGACGCCGCCGCGCGCCGGCCGATCCGCGAACTGCCCGACGAGCTGATCAGCCAGATCGCCGCCGGCGAGGTGGTGGACCGACCGGCCGGCGTGGTGCGCGAGCTGGTCGACAACGCGCTCGACGCGGGTGCGACCGACATCGTCGTGCGGCTCGCGGCCGGCGGGGTGCGCGCCATCACGGTGGAGGACGACGGCGCCGGCATTCCCGCCGGCGAGCTGCCGCTGGCCGTGCGGCGCCACGCGACGAGCAAGATCGCCTCGCTCGCCGAGCTGGAGCGCGTCGGCACGATGGGCTTCCGCGGCGAGGCGCTCGCGGCGATCGCGTCGGTCGCGGAGCTGAGCCTCACCAGCCGCACCGCCGATGCGGCGCAGGCGCGGCGCCTCGACGCGCGCAGCGGCGAGCTGCAGCCCGCGGCGCGCGGCGTCGGCACCACCGTCGAGGTGCGCGAGCTGTTCTTCGCGACGCCGGCGCGCCGCAAGTTCCTCAAGACCGACGCCACCGAGCTCGCGCACTGTCTGGAGGCGGTGCGCCGCCACGCGCTGGTGCGGCCCGACGTCGCCTTCGCGGTCTGGCACGAGGGCAAGCTGGTCGCGCAGTGGCGCCGCGCGGAGATCGACCTGCGCGTGCGCGACGTGCTCGGCGAGGAGTTCGTCGCCACGAGCCGGCCGCTGATGCTGCCGGGCGTGCTGCGCATCGCCGGGCGCGTCGGCCTGCCCGACGCGGCGCGCGCCCGCAGCGACCACCAGTACGTCTACGTCAACGGCCGGCCGGTGCGCGACAAGCTGATCGCGCACGCCGCGCGCAGCGCCTACGACGACGTGCTGCACGGCAACCGCCAGCCGGCCTACCTCCTGTACATCGAGCTGCCCCCCGACCGCGTCGACGTCAACGTCCACCCGACCAAGACCGAGGTGCGTTTCCGCGACGGCCGCGAGGTCCACCAGGCCGTGCGCCATGCCGTCGAGGACGCGCTGGCCGTGCCGCGCAGCGCGACGCCGGCCGCGGCCTTCGAGCCGACCGCAGCAGCGGTCTGGAGCCCGTTGGCCGAGCAGGCGCCGCTGCGGCTCGCCGAGCCGTCGCCACTGCCGCCGGGGCTCGCGCTGCAGGACGCGGCGAGGCTCGTTCGCGAGGTCTCGCCGCCTTGGCCCGGAACGGACGGCGCTGCGCCCGTGGCTGCGGGGGCCGCGCCCGCCGAGGAGGACTGGCCGCTCGGCCGTGCGCTGGCGCAGCTGGCCGGCGCCTACGTGCTGGCCGAGAACCGCCACGGCCTCGTGATCGTCGACATGCATGCCGCCCACGAGCGCGTGGTCTACGAGCGCCTGAAGGCCGCGCTCGACCGCGAGGCGGCGGTCGAGATGCAGCCGCTGCTGATCCCGGCCACCTTCGCCGCCACGCCGACCGAGGCCGCCACGGCCGAGACGCAGGCGGCTGCGTTGGCCCGACTCGGGCTCGACATCGCGGCGCTGGCGCCCGGCGTGCTGGCGGTGCGCGGCCGGCCGGCGGCGCTGGACGGCGGCGACGTCGTCGCGCTGGCGCGCGCGGTGCTTGCCGAACTGGCCGGCTGCGAGGCCAGCGCCGCCGTCGAGCGCGCCCGCCACGAACTGCTCGCGACGATGGCCTGCCACGGCGCGGTGCGCGCCAACCGCCGGCTGACGATCGAGGAGATGAACGCCCTGCTGCGCGACATGGAGCGCACCGAGCGCGCCGACCAGTGCAACCACGGCCGGCCGACCTGGCGGCAGGTCACGGTCAAGGAGCTCGACGCGCTCTTCCTTCGAGGCCGCTGAACGCGATGGCCACGCTCAAGCTCAAGCGCCATGCCGCTGCGAAGCCCGCCGAGACGCGCCGCGCGCCGATCCGCGGCCAGGGCCCGAAGCGGCCGCGCCCGACCC
>CAYLKR010000120.1:0-7434 GCA_964384225.1 uncultured Methylibium sp. | reverse complement strand
CCATCTCGACGTAGTCGATGAAGCGGTCGGCGTCGATCTCGGTGCAGGCGCGGCACACGCCGCAGGGCTCGGCGGTGATGCCGCCCGTGCCGTCCGGGCCGGTGCAGTTCAGGCTCTTCGCGAGGATGCGCGACACCGTCGTCTTGCCGACGCCGCGCGTGCCGGTGAAGAGGTAGGCATGGTGCAGCCGCTGTGAGGAGAGCGCGTTGACCAGCGCCTGCACCACATGCTCCTGCCCGACCATCTCGCCGAAGCGGCGCGGGCGGTACTTGCGGGCGAGCACGAGGGAACTCATGGCGGCAGTTTAGCGGCCGCCCCTGCCGGGGCCGGGTGAAGGGCCGGCGGATAATCCACTCCGACCCGCGCCACCACCACCGCCCATGACGACGCCCTCCCCCGCCCCGCTGAGCTACGAACAGGCCGGGGTCAACTACGACCTGATCGACCCGCTGAAGGTCGCCGCGCAGCGCGCCGCCAAGGCGACGGCCGGCAACCTGGCCGCGCATGGTTTCTCCGAAGTCGCGGCCTCGCGCGGCGAATCGGCCTACGTCGTCGACGTCGGCCCGTTCTACCTGGCCAGCATCGTCGAATGCCTGGGCAGCAAGGCACTGGTGGCCGACGAGATGAAGGCGCTCACCGGCCGGAGCTGGTACGCCGGCATCGCCCAGGACACGATCGCGATGGCGATCAACGACCTGATCACCGTCGGCGCGACGCCGCTGGTCGTGCAGGCCTACTGGGCCGCCGGCGGCAGCGACTGGTTCGGCGACGCGCAGCGCGCCCAGGCCCTGGTCGAAGGCTGGAAGCAGGCCTGCGACATCTGCGGCGTGGCCTGGGGCGGCGGCGAGACGCCGGCGCTGGCCGGCATCGTCGAGGCCGGGCGCATCGACCTCGCGGCCTCGTGCACCGGGCTGATCAACCCGAAGTCGCGGCTGTCGGTCGGCGACGCGCTGGGCCCCGGCGACGCGATCGTGCTGCTGGCCTCCAGCGGCATCCACGCCAACGGCCTGAGCCTGGCGCGCAAGCTGGCCGAGCGGCTGCCGCAGGGCTACCTGACCGAGGTGGCGCCGGGGCTGAGCTACGGCGCGGCGCTGCTCGCGCCGACGACGCTGTACTCGCCGGTCACCGAGGCGCTGTGGCAGGCGGGCATCGTGCCGCACTACAGCGCCAACATCACCGGCCATGGCTGGCGCAAGCTGTTGCGCCACCCGGCCACCCACACCTACCGCATCCACACCGTGCCGCCGGTGCCACCGGTGCTGCGCTTCATCGCCGATCAGGCCGGCCACGACGCACGCGAGGCCTATTCGACGCTGAACATGGGCGCGGGCTTCGCGCTGTTCGTCGCGGCGGCGGATGCCGAGCGCACCGTCGAGGTGGCGCGCGCACAGGGCATCGCCGCCTGGGTCGCCGGCGCCGTGGAAGCCGGGCCGAAGCAGCTGCTGATCGAGCCGATCGGCGTCCGCTTCGGGGACGACGATCTGCAACTGCGCTGACGGCGGTGGCGACAGCGCGGGCCCCGGGTCGCGGCACGCGTTGCGCAGCAAGCGACCCGCGGTCTCGTTATGGTTCGTCGAACCCGGCGCAGATCGCTGCTCCGGCCGCCTACAATCCGCCTCGACGGGCCTCCCCGCATGGGGGCGCGGCCAACCGGGTCAGGTCGGGAACGAAGCAGCCCTAACCGTTAGCTCTCAGTGCCGGGGGTAAGGCTCGTCACCTTCCCCATTCATCGAGCTGCTGCGCGAGCCGATCTCGGCTCTGCGGTGCTCGCCGTACGCCAGTACGGCTGCGCTCCTCGAACCGACCTCGGCCCGCTCGCGACGCTCGCTGAACGGGGCCCCAGTCCATGACTCAGCCCCCGCTGGCCTGACGGAACGCCATCACGGCCTGGTTGCGCAGCGTGCGCAGCAGCGACAGCTCCTTCTCTCCGAGCACGATGGCGCCGGCATCGGACTTGTCGGCATAGATCAGCCCGACCGGCGCGCCCTTCACCACCAGCGGCAGCAGCAGGAAGGCCGGCGCGTCGACCGCCTTCAGGTACCAGGCCGGCAGCCGCGCGCGCATCGTCGGCGTGGTGGCATCGGCGATCAGCGTGTCGGCGCCCTTCAGGCACACGGCGGTGAACAGGTCCGGCGCACTGCCGGGCGCGGGACGCGTGGCGACGCGGAAGGCATCGCGCAGCGCGTCGCCGCCCTCGCCGAGCATGAAGCGGCCGGCCAACGCGCCGGTCTTCGCGTCGCGCAGGCAGAACAGCACGCGCCGGAAGCCGAGCGCGCGGTACATGGTCTCTAGGATCATGCGCAGCACCTCGCCGAGCTTGACCTCCTCGACCATGCTGTTGGTGATGTCCTGGATGCCGGCCGCGAGCACGGCCGCCGGATCGGCGGCGGCGGGGCGGTCGCGGCCGTGCGGCTCGGCCAGCGCCATCGTCTCCTCGCCGCCGCTCGGCGCGAGCGCGATGTCGGACAGCGTGTCGCGCGCCGACGGCGCCGGCGCGGCGGCGGGCTCCACCGCACGCGGCGCCAGCAGGCGCTCGGCCGGCGAGCCGGGCCTGACCTTGAGCTCCAGCCCGTTCGACAGCTCCGTGAGCCGCTCGCGCGAGCGGCCCACCGCCGCCAGCAGCTCGCGCGGCGCGACGCCGATCGCCTTGGCATGGCGCTCGGCCAGCTCGGCGATGCGCTCGGCCGCCTCGGCGGGCTCGTGGTGCAGCAGCGTGTCGGCGACCTCGTTGGCGGCCGACGCCAGCCAGCGCAGCCGCTCGGGCAGCGCCGCCGGCGGGCTGCTCGGCGGCGTGCCGCCGACCGCGCGCATGCAGCGCTGCAGCGTGTCGGGCAGGCCCCAGTGGCGAGCGACGCCGAGGCCCAGCTCCTCGTAGCTCAGGCCCAGCACCTGCGTCGAGGCGCTGGCCTCGGGCAGCGCGGTCCGGGGCAGCTCGCGCGCGATGGCCTCGCCGGGGTGCACGAGCCGGCGCACCTGCTCGGCCTCCTCGGGGAAGTAGAACTCGGTGAGCAGCCGGCCGAGGTTGCGGAACATCGCACCGAGGAAGGCCTCCTCGACGACGCCGTGCGCGCCGGCCAGCTTGGCCATCGAGCCGGGCACCAGCTCCTCGGCCAGCGTGCCGGCGAGCAGCGCGCGCAGGAACTCCTGCTTGATCTGCTGCGCATGGCGCTTGTCGTTCATGTGCTCGACCAGCACCAGCGACAGCGCGAGGTTGCGCACCCCCGCGAAGCCCATCAGCGCGACCGCGCGCGACACCGTGCTGATGCTGCCGCCGCCGGCGCTGCCGTAGTGCGCCGAGTTCACGAGCCGCAGCAGCTTGTGGGTCAGCGCGACGTCCTTGAGGATCTCGCCGGCCAGCGTGCCGAGGTTCTCGTTCTCCGAGGCCGCGACGCGCTGGATGCGCGCCACCGAGTCCGACAGCGCCGGGAAGTCGCTCTTGTGGCGCATGCGGCGCAGCAGGAAGTCGAGCGCGCCGGCCTTGGCCTTGCCGTCGGCGCCGTTCTCGTCGGCGGGCGCGGCGGCCGGCTGCAGCCAGGCGCGCAGCGCGTCGCGCAGCGCGCCGGCGTCCGCATAGCGCCGGCTCGTGTCGCGCGACAGCGCGCGCTGCACGATCGCGCGCAGCGCGTCGTCCAGCGGCTGTGGCATGTCGTCGGGCAGCGCGAGGTCTGTGCCGGCGATGCGCTTCATCACCGCCTTGACGTCGGTCTCGGTCACGAGGGCGCGGCCCAGCATCAGCTCGGCGAGCAGCAGGCCGAGCGCGAACACGTCGACCGCCGGCGTCGGCGCCTCGCCGCGCAGCGTCTCGGGCGCCAGGTAGCGCGGCGTGCCGGCGGCCAGTGCGGCATCGCCGCTGCGGGCGGCGATGCCGAAGTCGGTGACGCGGGCACGGCCGGCACCGTCGATCATCAGGTTGGAGGGCTTCAGGTCGCGGTGCACCAGCCCGGCGGCATGAGCCTGCGCCAGCGCGTCGAGCACGCCGAGCAGCCACTCGACCGCCTCGCGTGGCGCGAAGGCGCCGCGCTGCTTCAGGTGCTGGTCCAGCGTCGCGCCGGGCACGTACTCGAACACGAGGTAGGGCTGGGCGGACGCGCCCTCGCCGTGCAGGTCGGCCTCGAACACCGGAACGATGTGCGGATGGTTCAGCGCCGCGACATGGCGCGCCTCGGCGAGCCAGTCGCCCAGGCCGTCGGACGCGGCGGCGGCGCCGGGCGCCATCAGCTTCAGCGCGACGTCACGCGCCAGCCGCGCGTCGTGCGCGAGCCAGACGGTGCTCTGCGCGCCGCGGCCGAGCACGCGCTTGAGGTCGAAGCGGCCGATCCTTTGGGCGGTGGCGGTGCTCATCGGGGCGTCCGATTTCAGGGGGTGGCGGGCTGCGGCCGGGACGCCCGGTCGACGGCCACGCGGGCCCTCTGAACCGCATCGGCAAGTTCGTTCTGGCCCAGGACGAGCGCGCGCGCATAGCGCTGCGTGACCTTGGCCAGCGCCGCCGCCGCGCCGTTGCCGCGCGCCTGGGCGGCAGCCACGGCCTCCGCGGCCGCGCTGGCGAGCAGGCGCATCGTGTCGTGGCGTGTGTCGGGGTGGCGCACCGGCGCGGCCGGCGGCACGCGGCGCATCGCGTGCAGCATCGCCTCGTCGAGGCCCCAGTGGCGCGCCACGGCGATCGCCAGCGTCTCGACCTCGACGCCGATCACCGCATGCGCCGCGGCCACCTCGTCCATCGCGCGCACGCCGGGCTCGGGATCGACGAGTCGCCGGATCTGCTCGGCCTCGTCGGGGAAGTGGTAGCGCACCAGGAGCGGCCCGAGGTGCTGCAGCAGCCCGACGAGATAGGCGACCTCGCCGTCCATGTCGGCCGGGCAGAGGATGCGCGCCACCTGCGCGGCGATGCAGGCGCGGCGCAGTTCCGCGGCCAGCGCCTCGGCCGCGGCCGGCGCCATCGGGCCCGGCCAGGGCTTGAGCGCCGATGCGCTGCGGCGCAGGTTCAGCAGGCCGATCAACTGCACCGCGCGGCGCACCGTGACGACCGCCGCCTCACCGGCGCTGCCGAACTGCGCGGTGTTGACCTGGCGCAGCAGCTCGAAGGCGAGCGCCGGGTCCTGAAGGATCACGTCGGTGACTTCGTCGAGCTTCTGCTGCTCCATCGCCACCACCGCGGCCAGCCGCGACAGCAGGCCCGGCAGCGCCGGCAGGTGGCCGATTCGGTGCAGGCGGTCGAGCAGCAGCGCGAGCACACCGTCGCCGCCCTCGGCCTGCGCGTCGATCCAGCCCTGCAGCGCCCTCTGCAGGCTGCGCGCGCTGAGGTAGCGGCGTTGCGGCTCGTGCTCGACGGCGCGGTTGGCGATCGCGCGCAGTGCATCGGGCACCGGCTGCGGCACGCTCCAGCCGAGGCGCACGATCTCGCGGTCGATGCGCTGCAGCGCGGTCGGAAAGTCCTTCTCGTCGAGCGCCGGCGCACCGGCGAGCAGGCGGTGCAGCAGCAGGCCGGCCGCCAGCAGGTCGCGCTCGCCGGCGGCACGCTGCGAGCGCAGCACGGCGGCATCGACCGCCAGCGCGCCGCTGGCGGCCGTGGCCTCGCCGCCGACGCCCTCGCCGCCCAGCGGCAGCAGCAGCGCGCGGCCCTGCGGATCGATCAGCACCGTGTGCAGCCCGATGTCGCCATGCAGCGCGCCGCCCTCGTGCAGGAAGGCCAGGCCCTGGAGCAGGTCGGCGAGCCACTGCGCGGCCTGAGGCGGCGTCGGCGCTTCGGCGGCGGCCAGATGTTCGTCGAGCGTCACACCCTGCGATCGGGCGCTGGCCACGTAGGGCCAACGGTCCTCGGCGCCGACCTCGACGACCGCAGCCACCTGCGGATGCTGCAGTCTCGCGGCATGGCGGGCGTGGCGCAGCCAGGCCTCCAGGTCGGCAGGCTGCTGGCGGGGCATCAGCAGGTGCAGCTCGGCGCCTCGCTGCGGGTCGTGAGCCAGCCAGAGCATGCTCGCCGTGCTCTTGCCGAGCAGCCGGCGCAGCTCGAAGCGGCCGAGGCGGCGGGTCGCCGCGGCGGCGGTCGCAGAGGTCGGGGCGGCAACGGTCATGTCCGGAACACGGGCAGGGGCAGGCGCGACAGGGGAAACTCTCGCGATTTGAAATCCGCGGCCAGCCCCTCAAAGCCGGGAACTGCGCCCCTGCAACCCGCCAATTCCACCTTGCCATGCCCCTGAAGATCACGCTCCTCGGCACCGGACTGATGGGCGCGCCGATGGCGCGCCGCCTTTGCGCCGCCGGGCTGCCGGTGACCGTTTGGAACCGCACGCGCGCCAAGGCCGAGGCGCTGATCGCCGACGGGGCGCGCGTCGCCGGCACCGCTGCCGACGCGGTGCGCGACGCCGACCTCGTGATCACGATGCTCGAGCACGGCGGCGCGGTGCACGACCTGCTGTTCGCGCAGGGCGTGGCCGACGCGCTCCCGCGCGGCGCCCTGCTGGTCGACATGAGCTCGATCCGCCCCGCCGAGGCCCGCGCCCACGCCGCGGCGCTCGCCGAACGCGGCGTGGCCCACCTCGACGCGCCGGTGTCCGGCGGCACCGTCGGCGCCGAGGCCGGCACGCTGGCGATCATGGCGGGCGGCGACGCGGCCGACTTCGCACGTGCCCAGCCCGCCTTCGCGCCGCTCGGGCGCGCCACGCATGTCGGGCCGCATGGCGCCGGGCAGCTCGCCAAGCTGGCCAACCAGATGATCGTCGGCATCACGATCGGTGCGGTCGCCGAGGCGCTGCTGCTGGCCGAGCGCGGCGGCGCCGACCCGGCCAAGGTGCGCGAGGCGCTCAGGGGCGGCTTCGCCGACAGCCGCATCCTCGAGGTGCATGGCCAGCGCATGGTCGAGCGCGACTTCGCCAAGCGCGCCGCGATCACCGTGCAGCTCAAGGACCTGCGCAACGCGCTCGCCACCGGCAGCGAGTTCGGCTTCGACGGGCCGATCACCGCGCTCTTCGAGCGCCTCTATGCCGACGCCGCCGAGCACGGCTGGGCCGATGCGGACCACTCGGGCCTGTGGCTCGAACTGGCCCGGCGCAACGGCATGGCCTGATCGGGCGAGATGCGTCGGCTATACTCTCGCTCTGCGTTGGGGGGGTAGCTCAGCTGGGAGAGCGTCGCGTTCGCAATGCGAAGGTCGGGAGTTCGATCCTCCTCCTCTCCACCAACCTGCTTCTAAGGCCTTGCTACGCAAGGCCTTTTTCTTTTGTCGGTCGCGTTTGCATCGAAGTGGTCCAACCAAGTGGTCCAAATCGAGCATCCGCATGCGCATCCACGCCGACTACCTGAGCAAGAGCCGCCACGGCATCTGGTACTACCGCTGGGCCGTCCCCGAGGCGATCCGCCGGCTCCACCCCGAGCTCCCGAAAGTGAGGTTGCCCCTCGAAACCGGAGTGCATAGCCGATCGTCAGGCGGCAGATTGA
>CAYLKR010000119.1:0-7457 GCA_964384225.1 uncultured Methylibium sp. | reverse complement strand
GCGCGACGTCGCCTTCATCAAGGACCCGGACGGCTACTGGATCGAGATCGTCGAGGCGGCGCGCCTGCAAGGGCTCGGCCGTCTGCCGGCCGGCTGAGCGCGATGCCGCATGACGTCACGCTGATCACGACCATCGCGGTGGCCTTCGGGCTGGCGCTGGTGCTCGGCTTCGTCGCGGCGCGGCTCGGGCTGCCGGCGCTGGTCGGCTACCTGCTCGCCGGCATCCTGATCGGGCCGGGCACGCCCGGCTTCGTGGCCGACCAGGCGATCGCCGCCCAGCTGGCCGAGATCGGCGTGATGCTGCTGATGTTCGGCGTCGGCCTGCACTTCTCGCTCGCCGACCTGATGGCGGTGCGCAAGATCGCGCTGCCCGGCGCGGTGGCGCAGATGGGGGTGGCGACGCTGCTCGGCCTCGGCCTCGCGCACTGGTGGGGCTGGAGCCTCGGCGAGGGGCTGGTGTTCGGACTGGCGCTGTCGGTGGCCAGCACGGTGGTGCTGCTGAAGGCGCTCGAAGGCCTGGGCGCGATCGACTCGATCAACGGCCGCATCGCGGTCGGCTGGCTGATCGTCGAGGACCTGGCGATGGTGCTGGCGCTGGTGCTGCTGCCGGCGCTGGCCGGCGCGCTGGGGTCCGGGGCCGACGGCGCGGCCGCCGGCGGCGGGGCGGGCGCCAGCCTCTGGCTCACGCTCGGCCGCACGCTGCTGGAGGTGGCGGCCTTCGTCGCGCTGATGCTGGTGGTCGGGCGGCGTGTCTTCCCATGGCTGCTGTGGCAGGTCACCAAGACCGGCTCGCGCGAGCTGTTCACGCTGTGCGTGATCGCCGCGGCGATCACCATCGCCTACGGCTCGGCGGCGCTGTTCGGCGTGTCCTTCGCGCTCGGCGCGTTCTTCGCCGGCATGGTGCTGCGCGAGTCCGAGTTCAGCCACCGCGCGGCCGACGAGTCGCTGCCGCTGCGCGACGCCTTCGCGGTGCTGTTCTTCGTCTCGGTCGGCATGCTGTTCGACCCGCGCGTGCTGGTCGAGCGGCCCGGCCAGGTGGTGGCGGTGGTGGCCATCATCGTGCTCGGCAAATCGCTCGCGGCCAGCGCGGTGGTGCTGCTGTTCCGCTACCCGCTGAACACCGCGCTCACCGTCTCCGCCGGGCTGGCGCAGATCGGTGAGTTCTCCTTCATCCTGGCGGCACTCGGCGTGTCGCTCGGGCTGCTGCCAGTGGAAGGGCAGAGCCTGATCCTAGCGGGCGCGCTGATCTCGATCGCGCTGAACCCGCTGGTGTTCTCCGCGATCGAGCCGCTGCGGCGCTGGGTGCTGGCGCGCTCTGCGCTGGCGCGGCGGCTGGAGGCGCGCGACGATCCGCTGGCCGAGCTGCCGGTGGACACGGCGCAGAAGTACCTGGCGCGGCAGGTGGTGATCGTCGGCTACGGCCGCGTCGGCCGCGAGGTGGCGGCGGCGCTGTCGGCGGCCGGTCTGCCCTTCGTCGTGGCCGACCGCAACCGCGAGCGCGTCGAGGCGCTGCGCGCCGACGGCCATGCCGCGGTGCTGGGCGACGCCGCCGAGCCGGCGGTGCTGATCCAGGCCCACATCGCGCAGGCGCGCATGCTGGTGATCGCGACACCGGATTCGATGGGCGCGCACGCGATGATCGAGACCGCGCGCACGCTGAACCCGGAGATCCTCGTCGTCGTGCGCGGCGCGTCGGAGGACGAGGCGCGGCGGCTGGAGCGCGACGACGGGGCACGGGTGTTCGTCGGCGATCGCGAGCTGGCGCTGGCGATGGCGCGGCATGTGGTGGCGGAGGCGGGGCCTGCGGGGCGGCAGTGAGGGTTGCCGCCGCGCTCCGTTCGGGCTGAGCCTGTCGAAGCCTGGCGCCTTGCTCCGGCGTAGGCTGACTCCGTGAGGCCGCGCGGGGATTTCGCCCCCGCACGGCGACCTACTTTTTTTTTTGCGTGGCCAAAAGGAAGTAGGCAAAGAAAAGGCCACCCTGCTCCTAGCGTCTCGCTTCGCGAGCCGTCCCCTGCGCTGCTCGCGCCGGGCGGGAAGTCCGCAAACTCGGCCCGGGTACGTGCCTCAAACATGCGGACTTCTTGATCCGCCCGCCGCTGCGCTGCTCGGCTGCGTCACAAGGGGCCCCAACACGCTCGTGATCAGAAGAACAACAAAGCTTTCGGTGCGATGTGCCGATGGTCGGGCGGCCTATCGCGCCGATCCCAACAGAATCTAGGGTTGGGTTTACACAGAGAGTTAGGGCCAGCGATCATCGTTGTACGACTCCGTTTAGGCCCACCCTCACTTCAAAGCTATGAGCAAATTCGAAATCCTCACTATCCTGATCTCGTGCGTCGCGGCAGTCACCAGTTTGGTCGTTTGGGCCGGCCAGCGGAAGCTGCAACGAGAGGCCAACGATCTGCAGCGGGCAACATCCGAGCTCGCAAAGAAGCAACTCGAACTGCTCGTGCGTGAAGAGAAGGGTAAGAACACGGCTCGACTTGCGCTAGCACTGGTTCGAGACGGTAAGTCATATCGCTTCCAAGTCAAGAACGTCAGCGACGTCGACGCTACGAACGTCGAACTGAAACTGCTGGTCGAGCGTCCGCAGGACGACCCAATCATCGAGTCCGAGTACAAGCAGAAGTTTCCGGCAAAGCGCCTCTCACCGGGAAGCACTATCTCTCTCATCGCCGCGCTCCACCAAGGCAGTCCGAGCGCGTTTAACGCGCTACTGAAATGGGTGAATCCGGACGGGTCTATTTCAGAGGAGGAAACCTATGCCGCGCTATAGGCCAATCCATCGGTCAGACTAGAGTTGGTATCGGTTTCGTTGACACCCATACCTTACGGCGCAGGCCTGTGCTGCTCCCCGCGGGCCGCATTGCGGCCCGTCGTCCTTCTGATCACGAGCGTGTTGGGGCCCCTTGTGACGCAGCCGAGCAGCGCAGCGGCGGGCGGATCAAGAAGGACGCATGTCTGAGGCCCGTATCCGGGCCGAGTTTGCGGACTTCCCGCCCGGTGCGAGCAGCGCAGGGGACGGCTCGCGAAGCGAGACGCAAGGCGCAGGGTCGCCTTTCCTTGCCTACTTTCTTTGGCGAAGCAAAGAAAGTAGGTCGCCGTGCGGGGGCGAATTCCCCGCGCGGCCTGTCGGGCACCGCCAGCCAAGCCCCAATGCAAACGGCCCCGGCCGCCTCGCCAGGCAACCGGAGCCGCTTCGCGGATCAGCTCAGCGCGAGACTGTGCTCTACAGCCCAGCCGCAGCGCGCAGCGCCGCCGCTTTGTCCGTCCGCTCCCAGCTGAACTCGGGTTCTTCGCGCCCGAAGTGCCCATACGCCGCCGTCTTCTCGTAGATCGGCCGCAGCAGGTCCAGCATCTGGATGATGCCCTTAGGCCGCAGGTCGAAGTGTTCGGCCACCAGCGCCGAGAGCTTGTCGTCGGGCAGCACGCCGGTACCTTCGGTGTAGACCGTGATGTTCATCGGCTTGGCCACGCCGATCGCGTAGGCCACCTGGATCTGGCACTGCCGCGCCAGACCGGCCGCGACGATGTTCTTCGCCACATAGCGCGCCGCGTAGGCCGCCGAGCGGTCGACCTTGGTCGGGTCCTTGCCCGAGAAGGCGCCGCCGCCGTGCGGGCAGGCGCCGCCGTAGGTGTCGACGATGATCTTGCGGCCGGTCAGCCCGCAGTCGCCCTGCGGGCCACCGATGACGAAGCGGCCGGTCGGGTTGACGAGGTAGCGCGTCTCCTTCAGCCACTCCTTGGGCAGCACCGGCTTGATGATCTCCTCGATCACCGCCTCGATGAAGCTGGCCTTCATCTTGGTCGCGGTCTCGCTCTGGTCGGGGCTGTGCTGGCTGGACAGCACCACGGTGTCGATCGAATGCGGCTTGCCGTCCACGTAGCGCATCGTCACCTGGCTCTTGGCGTCGGGGCGCAGGAAGGGCAGGCGGCCGTCCTTGCGCAGCTGGGCCTGGCGCTCCACCAGCCGGTGCGCGTAGTAGATCGGCGCGGGCATCAGCTCGGGCGTTTCGTCGCAGGCGTAGCCGAACATCAGGCCCTGGTCGCCGGCGCCGGTGTTCAGGTGGTCGTCGCTCGCGTGGTCCACGCCCTGGGCGATGTCGTTGGACTGCTTGTCGTAGCAGACCATCACCGCGCAGCCCTTGTAGTCGATGCCGTACTCGGTGTTGTCGTAGCCGATGCGCTTGATCGTGTCGCGCGCCACCTGGATGTAGTCCACATGCGCGTTGGTCGTGATCTCGCCGGCCAGCACCACGAGGCCGGTGTTGGTCAGCGTCTCGGCGGCCACGCGGCTGCGCGGGTCCTGGGTGAAGATCGCGTCGAGGATCGCGTCCGAGATCTGGTCGGCCACCTTGTCGGGGTGGCCTTCGGAGACGGATTCGGAGGTGAAAAGGAAGTCGTTCGCCACTCTTAAACTCCACGGTCGGTTGCAACACGCGTTGCCGGATCGGGAGGAGCGGCGAACGCTTTAGCGGTTTGTTGAGCCCCGACGCAGCGTCGTGGCCCGGCAGTGAACTGCGATCGCCCCGCAAGTAGTCCTGTAACTCGGCGACACCCGAATTCTAACGACCACCGATGAGCCGCCTGCTGACGACCCTGATGCGCACGCTGGCGTCGTGGCCGCTGCCGCGGCTGCACGCGCTCGGCACGCTGCTGGGCTGGGCGGTCTACCTGAGTTCGCCGTCCTACCGGCGGCGCTTCCGCGCCAACGCGGCCCAGGCCGGCCTGCCCTGGGCCCGGGCGCGCGGCGCCATCGCCGCCGGCGGGCGGATGCTGATGGAGCTGCCGCCGCTGTGGGCCCGCCCGGCCGACGCGCCACTGCCGATGCCCGTGCACTGGGAGGGCGGCGAGTTGATCGAGCAGGCCCAGGCGGCCGGCCGCGGGCTGGTGATGCTGACGCCGCACCTGGGCTGCTTCGAGGCGATCGGCCAGTCCTACGCGGCGCGCTACGGCGCCGGCCGCGGCGCGATGACGGTGCTCTACCGCCCGGCGCGCAAGCCCTGGCTGCGCGAGATCGTCGAGTCGGCGCGCCGCCGGCCGGGGCTGGACGCCGCGCCGGCCACGCTGGGCGGCGTGCGCCAGATGATCCGCGCGCTCAAGCGCGGTGAGGTCGTCGGCCTGCTGCCCGACCAGGTGCCGCCCGAGGGCCTGGGCGTCTGGGCGCCGTTCTTCGGCAAGCCGGCCTACACGATGACGCTGGCCGGCCGCCTGGTGCAGCAGACCGGCTGCGCGCTGCTGCTGGTCTGGGGCGAACGGCTGCCGCAGGGCGCGGGCTACCGGGTGCGCGTGTCCGGGCTCGGCGAGCCGCTGCCCGAGGACCCCGCCGCGGCCGCCGCGGCGATCAACCGCGCGATGGAGCGGCTGATCCTGCAATGCCCCGAGCAGTACCTGTGGGGCTACGCCCGCTACAAGGCGCCGCGCAAGGAGGCGGCGGCATGAAGCGGCTCGGCTCTTACTCGCTGCTCGCGCTGCTGTGGCTGCTGCACTGGCTGCCGCTGCCGCTGCTGGCCGCGCTGGGGCAGGGGCTGGGCCGGCTGCTGTGGGTGCTGGCCGGCTCGCGCCGCCGCATCGCGCTGCGCAACCTGGCGCTGTGCTTCCCGGCCTGGACCGACGCGCAGCGTGAGGCGCTCGCCCGAGAGCACTTCGGCTGGCTGGGCCGCAGCCTGCTCGAGCGCGGGCTGCTGTGGCACGCCTCGCCGGCGCGGCTGCGGCGGCTGATCGTGATCGAGGGCCCGGCGAGCTTCGCCGACACCCACCCCGGCCCGCTGATGTGGCTGGCGCCGCACTTCATGGCGCTGGACGTGGCCGGCGTGGCGATCCAGCTCTTCGTCGCGCGGCCCGGCTGCTCGATCTACCAGGCGCAGAGCGACCCGGTGTTCGACGCCGCGCTCAAGCGGGCGCGGCTGCGCTTCGGCAACGCGAAGATCTTCGCCCGCAACGAGACCGCCAAGCCGCTGATGCGCGCGATCAAGGAAGGGCGCGGCTTCTTCAACCTGCCCGACATGGACTTCGGCGCCAAGGACGCCGCCTTCGTGCCCTTCTTCGGCGTGCCGGCGGCGACGCTGCTCGCGCCCTCGCGGATGGCGCGGCTGCTCGGCATGACGGTGCAGCCGGTGATCGCCGAGATGCTGCCCGGCGGGCGCGGCTACCGCGTGCGCTTCTTCGAGCCCTGGGCGGACTTCCCGAGCGCCGACGCCGAGGCCGACGCGCTGCGCATGAACCGCTGGATCGAGGACCGCATCCGCGAGAACCCGGCGCATTACCTGTGGGTGCACAAGCGCTTCAAGACCCGCCCGCCGGGCGAGCCGAAGCTCTACTGAGGGCCGCCAGGGCGGCGGCCCGGCTCACATCATCGGCTGCGTGTCGGCGAAGCCGTGCGCCGGCAGGCGGATGGTCTTGTCGAAGCTGTCGTCGTCGAACAGCGCTTGCTTGCGCGCCGCGGCGTCGGCCGAGGCTTTGGCGGCCGCTGCCGCCGCGGCGGCTTCGTCGCGGGCGCTGCGCTGGGCCTTGGACAAGGGCGGCCGCTCGGCCAGCTCCTTCTGCAACTGGGAGATCTGGTTGCGGTTGGCGCTCGCCGTCTGGGCCGCGGCCGCGCGCGTCTTCTCCAGACGGTGCTGCAGGTCGGCGAGCTTGCGGCCGTACCACCAGGCGCAGCCCCACCAGGACAGCGCGGCGAGGGCCGATGCGGTGCAGACGAGCAGGAACAGGGTCGCGAAGTTCATGGGTCACCTCCTTGGCGCGGGTGCGGGCCGTCGGGCCCACTGCGCGTTGAATCCACGATAGCAAGCAGGGCCGCGCCCCGGGCGTGAATCCGTCGCGCTCGCCGGCCATCCGATGGGGGTATCGGCCCGCCGGGCCCCGACTTGAGGGCCCTGCGACCCCTCAGAGGCCGAGGGCGGCGCGGTCGATGCGGTGGTTCTGCGGGCCCGCGCAGGCGATCTTCAGCGCGCCGACGCGGTTGCCGAGCGCGGCGCAGCGCGCCAGGTCCCAGCCGCGCTCCAGGCCGTAGAGCAGGGCGCCGCGGAAGGCGTCGCCGCAGCCGGTCGGGTCGACCACCGCCTCGGCGGGGACGCCCGGCACATGCCCGCGCTCGCCGTTCACCCAGACCTCGCAGCCGTGCGCGCCGAGCGTCACGACGATGCCGCGCAGATGCGAGCGCGACATCTGCTCGATCGACAGGCCGGTGCGCTCGCTGAGCATCTTGGCCTCGTAGTCGTTGACGGCGACCCAGCTCGCCTGTTCGACGAAGCGTCGCAATTCGGCGCCGTCGAACATCGGCAGGCCCTGGCCGGGGTCGAACACGAAGGGGATGCCGGCGGCAGCGAGCTGCTCGGCATGCTGCAGCATCGCGTCGCGGCCGTCGGGGGCGACGATCGCGAGCGCCAGATCCTTGCGGCCGGCCGGCACCGCGGTGCGCTCGGCGAACTGCATCGCGCCGGGGTGGAAGGCGGTGA
>CAYLKR010000118.1:0-7469 GCA_964384225.1 uncultured Methylibium sp. | reverse complement strand
GCTGAAGGCCGGCACCATCTTCTTCACGTTCTTGACGACGTAGTTGACGATCAGCCGCTTCGGGAAGCCGAGCAGGTCGCCGAGCTCGGTGAGGATGACCTTCTTGCTCGGCACCGACGCGATCACCTGCTGCAGCACGTTCGCGAAGTTCTGGATGATGAAGATGGCCTTCGAGCCGGAGTCCTTGAGCTGGTGCTCGAGCTCGCGCGGCGTGTACAGCGGATTGACGTTCACCACCACGTAGCCGGCGCGCAGGATCGCGGCGATCACCACCGGGTACTGCGGCACGTTGGGCATCATCACCGCGATGCGGTCGCCCTTGGCCAGGCCGAGCGTCTGCAGGTAGGCGGCGAGCGCGCGCGACAGGTCGTCGACCTGGCCGAAGGTCAGCGTCTTGCCCATGAACTTGTAGGCGGGCAGGTCGCGGTACTTCTTGAAGCTCTCTTCGAGCAACTCGACGAGCGATGCGTACTGAGCGATGTCGACCTGCGCCGGCACACCGGCCGGGTACTGCTTGAGCCAGAGGGGTTCCATGAGCGACTCCGAAAACGGTCAGGAATTCTGACTGCCCTCTCAGGCGGCCCCCTCAGGGAATCCGCTAGCCCGGTCTGGGGTGGAAGGTCTAGTCCCGGGCCGCGCGGCGGCGCCTCAGAAAGGCAGCGCGGCCTGCAGCCGCAGCGTGTGCCGCGGCGCCGCGCCGCCGGTGCCGAACAGCAGCGCGGCCTCGAGTTCCATGCCCTCGTCGCCGGCCTGCACGAACAGCGCCGGCCCGAACCGGTGCGACTGGTCCGCGCGCGCCGCCCAGCGGTCCCAGGGCCCGAGGTTGCCGAAGCCCTGCAGGCCCCACGCGAGGGGCTCGTCGGCGCGCCCTCTCAGCTCCCACTGGTAAGCCAGCCCGGTCGGCGGGCGGTCGCGCTGCAGGCGCCGCTCGAAAAGCAGGTTCAGGTGGCCGGCCACCGGCCCGCGCCGCCATTCGAACAGCGGGCCGTAGCGCAGCGACCAGCCGGTGTCGTCGCCGCCGACCTCGCGCTCGGCCTCGACCAGCAGCGCGAGGTCCCAGGACCGGCCGTCGCCCTCGGTCAGCGCGAAGCGGTTCTCCCACTCGATGCCGGTCAGGCGCGCCGACGCGTCCGGCTCGCGGCCGAACTCGACCGTCAGCTCCGCGCCCCAGCGCGGCAGCGGCACCCATTCGACGCCGAGGGCCAGGCCCCAGGCGCTGCGGCCCTGGCGGTCGCGCTCGATGCCGAACTTGGCCTCGAGCTCGGGCGCGCCGGGCTCGACGCGCGCGCCGAGCACGTAGTCGGTCGGCGAGGCCGCGGCCTCGCCGGCGGCCGCAAGCAGCGCGGCGGCAAGCGTGCGCCTCATCGCGCTCAGTGGTCGGGCTTGCTGCGCAGCAGTTCGCCGCTGCGCGCGTCGAGCGTCAGCTCGACCCAGCGGCCCTGCGCGTCGCGCGCCTTCACCTCGTAGAGCTTGTCGCCCTTGCGCTCGACCTCGCGCACGTCGCGGTAGCCGAGCGTCGCGACATGGTCGACGACCTGCGCGAAGCTCATCGCCGTGCGTTCGGCCGGCGCCTGCGCGAACGCGGCACCCGCGGCGACCAGGCCGCCGAGCAGGGCGGCGCGCATCAGCTTCATCGTGTTCATCGTGTTTCTCCTTCAGGGGTTGAACAGGTGCCCATGCTGGAAGCCGCGCACTGAACCCGGCGTGAACGCGCCGTTCATGGACCGTTCATCCGGCCCCGCCTATGCTCTGCAGCCCGATGAGAACCGCCGTCCTGCTCCTTGCCCTGGCGCTCGCCGCCGCGCCGCTGTCGGCGGCCGACCAGGAGCGCGCCCGCGCGGCGCGCGAGCGCGGCGGCGCGCTGCCGCTGGCCACGCTGCTGCCGGCGATCGAGCGCGACCTCGGCGGCCGCATGATCGAGGTCGAGCTCGACGACGACGACGGCAGGCTGGTCTACGAGATCGAGCTGCTGCTCGCCGACGGCCGCGTGATCGAGCTCGAGGTCGATGCGCGCAGCGGCCACTGGCTGAAGATCGAGGGCGCGCGCCTCGAGACCCTGTTCCCGCGCCGCGCCGCGGCCGTGCCCAAGTGAGGCTGCTGCTGGTCGAGGACGACGCGATGCTGCAGCGCCAGCTCGCCGCGGCGCTGGCCGGCGCCGGTTATGCGGTCGACGCCGCCGCCAACGGGCTGGATGCCGAGCACCAGGGCCTCACCGAGCCCTACGACGCCGCCGTGCTCGACCTCGGCCTGCCCGGCAAGGACGGCCTCGCGGTGCTGCGCGCCTGGCGCGCCGCCGGCCGCAAGCTGCCGGTGCTGGTGCTGACCGCGCGCGGCAGCTGGCAGGAGAAGGTGCACGGCATCGACGCCGGCGCCGACGACTACCTCGCCAAGCCCTTCCAGATGGAGGAGCTGCTGGCGCGGCTGCGCGCGCTGATCCGCCGCGCCGCCGGCCATGCGGCGAGCGAGATCGCCTGCGGCGCGGTGACGCTGGACACCCGCGCCTGCCGCGTCAGCGTGGGCGGCGAGGCGCTGGCGCTGACGCCGCACGAGTACCGCCTGCTCGCCTACCTGATGCTGCACGCCGGCCGCGTGGTGTCGCGCGGCGAGCTGACCGAGCACCTCTACGCGCAGGACTTCGACCGCGACAGCAACACGCTCGACGTCTTCGTCGCGCGGCTGCGCCGCAAGCTGCCCGAGGGTTTCATCGCCACGGTGCGCGGGCTCGGCTGGCGCGTCGGGGACGAGGCCTGATGGCGCATTCGCTGCAACGCCGGCTGCTGTGGGCCGCGGCCGCGTGGATCGCGCTGGCACTGGCGCTCGCCGCCTGGGCGCTGGCGGCGCTGTTCCGCGCCCACGTGGAGGACGAGCTCGCGGCGCGCATGCGCGGCCACCTCGACGAGCTGACCGCCGCGGTCACGCGCCAGCCCGGCGGCGCCTGGGCGCTGTCGCGCGAGCCGGGCGAGCCGGCCTTCCGCCAGCCCTTCAGCGGGTTCTACTGGATCGCCGAGACGCCGGGCACGCCGCTGCGCTCGCGCTCGCTGTGGGATCACGCGCCCGCGCTGCCGGCCGGCGACGCGCCCCGGCTCGAGACCGCCGGCCCGCGCGGCGAGCCGCTCGTGTGGTGGACCCGCGCGGTGCAGCCGCCGGGCGCCGAAGCGCCGCTGCGCGTGGCCGTCGGCGCCGACGTGACGCGCATCGATGCGCTGACGCGCTCCTTCGCGCGCGCGCTCGCCGCCTCGCTCGCGGTGCTCGGGCTCGCGCTGCTCGCGGCCGCGGCGCTGCAGGTGCGGCTCGGCCTCGCGCCGCTGGCGCGGCTCGGCGAGGCGCTCGGTGCCTTGCGAAGCGGCCGCGCCGAGCGCGTGCCCGGGCGCTGGCCGGCCGAGGTGCAGCCGCTGGTGACCGACCTGAACGCGGTGCTCGATGCCAATGCCGCGATCCTGGAACGCGCGCGCACCCAGACCGGCAACCTCGCGCATGCGCTGAAGACGCCGCTGGCGGTGATCGGCAACGCCGCGGCCGCGCTGCCACCGGCGGAGGGCGCGCTGATCGGCGAACAGGCGGAGCGCATGCGCCGCCAGGTCGAGCTGCACCTCGTGCGCGCGCGCGCCGCGGCGATCGCGCACACGCGCGGGCCCGGCACGCCGCTGCGCGCGGCGCTCGACGCGGTGCTGCGCAGCCTGGCGCGGCTGCACGCCGACAAGGGCCTGGCCTTCGAGGTGCGCGGCGCGGCCGCCGCGCCCTTCCGCGGCGAGCTGCAGGACCTCCAGGAGATGCTCGGCAACCTGCTCGACAACGCCGCGCAGTGGGCGCGCGGCCACGTCGAGGTCACGCTCGCCGAGCACGACGGCCGCCTGCGCGTGACGATCGACGACGACGGCCCCGGCATCCCCGCCGCCGAGCGCGAGCGGGCGCTACAGCGCGGCGAGCGCCTCGACGAGCAGCCGGCCGGCGCCGGACTGGGGCTGGCGATCGTCGACGACCTGGCGCGTCTCTACGGCGGCAGCCTCACGCTCGCCGACAGCCCGCTGGGCGGCCTGCGCGCGCTGCTGGACCTGCCGGCCGCCCCCGCCTTCGAATCCACCGTCAAGGAGTGAACACGATGAACAAGCTCTTCGCCCTCGCCACGCTCGCGGCTGCGCTGCTGTGGTCGCTCTTGGTCTGGAGCACCGGCATGCTGCTCGGCGGCAGCGCCGACTTCCTCGCGGCACAGGCCGCCGCCTGGAGCGTCTACGAACCGGAGTTCGAGCTCGCCGTCGCCACCGCGAACGCGGCCTTCGCGCGCTGGGGCGCAGCGCTGCTGTGGATCGTCTGGGGCAGCGGGCTGCTGGGCCTGTTGGCCTGTGCCGCCCTCACCGCTCTGCTCGCCCATGGGCTGCGCAGCGCCTGGGCGGCGTTCGCGGCACGGCGTGGCACGCCGCTGCAGGCAGGCTGAGCGCCGCGCTCAGCCGGCCCCGCCGACCGGCTCGGATGCGGCGTCACGGGCCCGCAGCAGTGCCACGACCACGCTGCCCACCTCGTCGGCGAGGTTCTCCTTGTTGAGCAGACGGCACTGTCCGATGCGCCGCACCTGCAGGCGCAGGTCGTCGGGCACGTAGCCGGAGGTGATCACGATCGGCAGGTCGGCGCGCAGCCGGCGCAAGGCCCAGGCGAGGTCGAGGCCGTTCATGCCGGGCATGTTGAAGTCGGTGATCGCCAGGTCGTAGGTGTCCGGGTCGGCCTGTGCGGCGGCCAGTGCCGCCGGCGGATCGTGGAACACCGTGACGCGGTAGCCGGCGCCGCGCAGCAACGCCTCGGCGGTGACGGCCATCATCTCGTCGTCATCGACATACAGCACATGCTCGCCGGCGCCGCGGGTGACTGCGTCGGCCGCGGCGATCTCCGCTTCGCCGGAACCGGGCTCCGTGGCTTGAGGCAGGTAGATGCTGACCGTCGTGCCGTGGCCGGGCGCACTGTCGACGGTGATCGCACCGTGATGCTCGGCGACGATGCCCTGGACCACGGCCAGCCCGAGACCCGTGCCTTCGTTGACAGGCTTGGTGGTGAAGAAGGGATCGAACATGCGCCGGCGCGTCGTCTCGTCCATGCCGCAGCCGGTGTCGCGCACCGCGATGCGCGCGTAGTGGCCGGGTGGCAGATGCAGCTCGTCGGGCACGCCGGCGCTCAGGTCGAGCGCTTCCAGCACCAGCTCGATGCGACCGGTGCTGCCGCGCAGCGCGTGCCAGGCGTTGGTGCACAGGTTCATCAGCACCTGATGCAGCTGCGTCGCGTCGGCCTCGACGTAAAGCGGCAGCTCGGGCAGGCGCGCCTCGATCGTGACGATCGCCGGCACCGTGCTGCGCAGCAGGTCCATCACCTCGGTGACCAGCGTGTCGAGCGCCTGGCGCTGCACGCGCTGCGGCGAGCGGCGCGTGAACGCCAGGATCTGGCGCACGAGACGCCGCGCGCGGCGCGCCGCGGCGTCGATCTGCGCGATGCGCTCGACGGCGTCGATTCCGGCCTCCGCTTCCTGCAACGCCAGCACCGTATTGCCGATGATGGAACCGAGCACGTTGTTGAAGTCGTGCGCGATGCCGCCGGCCAGCGTACCCAGCGCCTGCGTCTTCTGCATCTCGCGCAGCTGCTCCTCCAGCGCGCGGCGACGGCCATCGGCGGCGAGGCGCTCGGACATGTCGCGCAGGACCAGCACCGCGCCGAGCAGCACGCCATGGTCGTCGACGATCGGCGCGGCCATGTCGTCGACCGGCAGGTGCCCGCCGTCCTGCGCTCGAAGCAGGGCGTGGCTCGGGAGATCGACCGGCGCGCGGTCGGCGATCGCGGGCCGCACCGGGCTCGCGATCGGCTGGCGGGTTGCGGTATCGACGAGCGCGACCACGGCCTCGACCGGCCGGCCGGCGGCCTCGGCCTCGGCCCATCCGGTCAGCGCCTCGGCCGCCGGGTTCATGAACGTCACGCAGCCGGCGACATCGGTCGTGATCACCGCGTCGCCGATGCTGCGCAGCGTGACGCGCATCCACTCGCGCTGCTCTTCGAGCCGGCGCTCGGCCGCGCGACGACGCTCGACCTCGCGCGTCAACTCGTCGATGCGGCGGTTGAGCTCGATGAAGCGGTCGGTCGCCTCGCCGTGCGCCCGCAGCCGCATCACCAGCAGCGCAGGCCGCTCGCCTTCGGCGCCACGCACGATTGCCACATCGCAGCGCAGGCGTGCGGCGGCAGCGCCATCGGTCGTGGCGCGCCACAGCGCCGCAGGCACGAGCTGGCGGCTTCGGGCGCCGCGCCGCAGCACGTCGTCGAGGCCCTCGCCGCCCGCGTGCGCCAGCGCCGCCAGTGCCACGCCGCTCAGCGTCGCCGGCGCTGCCCCGAGCAGCGTGCCAGCCGCCGGATTGGCATGCAGCACGAGGCCGGCGCGGTCAAGCAGGAGCAGCGCATCCGGAAGCGCGTCCACGAGAGCCGCGAGCGGCTCGGCGCGAGCATCCGGCATGGCAGGCATCTGCGAAGCGCTCAGGCCTTGAAGTACTCGCGGCCTGCGGCGGCGCGCTCCTCGTCGGAGTCCTTCAGGTACACCACGACACGGCAGCCGGTGGCGCCCTGGGCGATCGTCTCGCCCAGCACTACCTTGGCGGCGCCGAGGTTCTCGGCAGCGATCACCCCGAACACGTTGGAGGTCATCATGCAGAGCGAGGGCCGCCCGTGCACCTTCTCGGCGAAGGGGCAGGCCCGGTTGCCGAACACGATCTTCTCGTCACTCTGCTCGACGACGTAGAAGTCACCCCGGATGCGGCGCTTCAGGTCGACCAGCACCTCGGCCACCTGCGCCCGGTCGAGCCGCTCGACGCCGAGGGCCTGCCGGTAGTCCTGATCGATCTGCTCGCCGATCTTCTGACCGACGACGCTTATGTAGCCGGCCGCCTCGTCGAGGCCGACCACATCCTGCAGCGTGCCGGCCAACTCGCGCACCAGAGAGCGCAAGAAGACATCGCGCTCCAAGGGCACCGCGGCCGATTCGGCAGACGATGCCGTCCTGGACGGTTCAGCCATGAGATACCTCTTGATACAACTACCGCCTGGAGCTTAGCAGGGCCGCCTCCCGGCGGCCACGGGGGTTGATGCGGACGGTTTGCTCCCAGGTGGAGCAAGCCTCCCCGCCTCGGGGGCCGCTGGGCCTACTCCACCGCCTTGACCATCTCCTCGACCACCTTCTTCGCGTCGCCGAACACCATCATCGTCTTGTCCATGTAGAAGAGCTCGTTGTCGAGGCCGGCGTAGCCCGCGGCCATCGAGCGCTTGTTGACGATGATGGTCTTGGCCTTGTAGGCCTCCAGGATCGGCATGCCGTAGATCGGGCTGCCCTTGATCATCGCGGCCGGGTTCACCACGTCGTTGGCGCCGAGGATGATCGCCACGTCGGCCTGGCCGAACTCGCCGTTGATGTCCTCCATCTCGAACACCTGGTCGTAGGGCACCTCGGCCTC
>CAYLKR010000117.1:0-7578 GCA_964384225.1 uncultured Methylibium sp. | reverse complement strand
ACACCGCGATCTTCAGCACCAGCGGCGCGAGCGCCGGCATCGGCTTCGCGATCCCGGTGGACGAGGTCAACCGCGTCGTGCCGCGGCTGATCCGCGACGGCAAGCTGCTGCGCCCGGCGCTCGGCGTGACGGCGGCGCCGGTGCAGCTCTCGCGCGTGCTGGAGCTGCCGCCGGGCGTGGCCCTGGCGCGGGTGGCGCCGGGCGGGCCGGCGGCGCGCGCCGGGCTCCTGCCCTTCAGCCGCAATGCCGACGGCAGCTTCCGTGCCGGCGACGTGATCACCGCGGTCAACGGCGAGCCCGTCGAGGACTTCGACGCGATGCTCGCCCAGCTCGAGCGCTACCAGGCCGGCGACCGCGTGACGCTCACGCTGTGGCGCGCCGGCAGCCAGCGCCAGCAGCAGGTGGTGCTCGGCGGCACGTCGGACTGACGCGGGTCAAGGCCGGCACAATCGTCCGGCCCCAAGCTCGCGTGCCATGCCCGCCCCACCCGACTCCGGCTATCCGCTGCTGCGCTGGTTCTCGCTCGTCAGCCTGGCCGCGCTGGGGGCGGCGAGCGTGGTGTCCGCGCTGCTGATCTCGCAATTCCTGGAGGCCCAGCTGCTGCGCCACGACGCCGAGCTGAGCCGCGACTTCGTGCAGAGCGTCGTCACGACCCAGGGCGTCGTCGACGACTTCCGCGCCGACCCCGGCGAGGAGCGCCGCGCCGCGTTCGCCGAGTTCCTCGCCCATGTCGGCGCGATCCCCGATGTGCTGCGCACCAATGTCTACGGCATGAACCGCGAGCTGCTGTGGTCCACCGATCCGGCGTTGATCGGCCAGCGCTTCGCACACAACGAGGAGCTCGATCGCGCGCTCGCCGGCGAGCTGGTGATCGAGCACGGCACGGTCGCCGACGACGCGCCGCTCGCCAAGGCCGAGCACGTGCGCCTGCGCGGCAGCCGCTTCGTCGAGAACTACCTGCCGATCCGCGACGCGGCCGGCGCCGCGCAGGTCGGCGTCGTCGAGCTCTACCGGGTGCCGCGCGGCCTGAACGCGATCCTGCGCGAGAGCACGCTGCTGGTGTGGGTCGTGACGCTGGCCGGCGGCGTGCTGCTCTACCTGTCGACGCTGGGCGTCGTGCGCCGCGCCAACACGCTGATGCGCGAGCAGCATGCGCGCCTGGCCGAAACCGAGGCCTGGGCGGTGATCGGCGAGATCGCCGCCACCACGGCGCACAGCATCCGCAATCCGCTGGCCTCGATCCGCTCGACCGCCGAGTTGCAACGCGAGCTGGGTGCGCTGTCGCCGGCGGCGGCTGCCGACACGGTGCGCGACGTCGAGCGCATCGAGCGTCTCGTGCGCACGCTGCTGACCTACACCCGCGGCCAGGCCGAGCCGACCGGCAGCGCCGACGCTGGCGCGGTGCTGCGCGAGGCCGCCGGCGCCTTCACCGCCACGGCGCGCGCTCAGGGCCAGCGGCTGACCGTCGAGATCGACGACGGCCTGCCGCCGGTGCGCGGCGACGCCGTGCTGCTCGGCCAGCTGCTGAGCTCGCTGCTGTCGAACGCCGTCGAGGCGGCGCCGGCCGGCGGCACGGTGGCGCTTCGGGCGCGGTTCGACGCCGGGGCGGTGTGCATCGAGCTCGACGACGACGGCCCCGGCATCGCGCCGGCCCACCGCGCCGACGTGTTCCGCCCCTTCTTCACGACCAAGCCGCGCGGCCTGGGCATGGGCCTCGCGCTGGCGCGGCGCGTCGCCGAGCGGCTCGGCGGCAGCCTCGCGCTGCAGGCGCGCACGCCGAACGGCACACGGGCCGTGCTGCGGCTCCCGCCCGCCGAGCAATGAATCGAGCATCCATGGACCGCGCGATCCTGATCATCGAGGACGAGGACACGCTGGCGCGCAACGTCGCCGCCTACCTGTCCCGCCATGGCTACGAGGCCCACACCGCCGCCAGTGCCGAGGACGGCCTGGCCCGGCTCGACACGCTGCGGCCCGACCTCGTGCTGCTCGACCACAACCTGCCCGGCCTCAGCGGCCTCGAGGCGCTCGGCCGCATCCGCCGCGCGGCACCGGACGCCCAGGTCGTGATGGTCACCGGCCACGGCAGCACCGAGCTCGCCGTCGAGGCGATGAAGGCCGGCGCCGCCGACTTCCTGAACAAACCGGTCGCCCTCGGCGAGCTGAAGCTGGTGCTCGAGCGCGTCGGCCGCCAGCGCCAGCTCGCGAGCACGGTCGACTACTACCGCCGCCGCGACGCGGAAGGCAGCGGGCTCGACGCCATCGTCGGAGAGTCGCCGCCGATGCGTGCGCTGAAGCAGACGATCACCCGGCTGCTGGCCGCCGAGCGCGACCTCGTCGACGCCTCGCCGCCGGCCGTGCTCATCACCGGCGAGACGGGCACGGGCAAGGAGCTGGTCGCGCGCGCGCTGCACTACGGCGGCCCGCGAGCCGAGCGTCCCTTCGTCGAGATCAACTGCGGCGCGCTGCCGGCCTCGCTGATCGAGGCGGAGCTGTTCGGCTATGAGCGCGGCGCCTTCACCGACGCGCGCGAGCGCAAGGCCGGGCTGCTGGAGACGGCCGACGGCGGCAGCGTCTTCCTCGACGAGATCGGCGAGGCCGAGCCCGGCACCCAGGTCAAGCTGCTGAAGCTGCTCGAGGAGAAACGCGTGCGCCGGCTCGGCGGCGTGCGCGAGCTGCCGATCGACACGCGCATCCTGAGCGCGACCAACCAGCCGCTGGAGCAGCGGGTGCGCGAGGGGCGCTTCCGCGCCGACCTGTACTACCGACTTCGGATCGTCGAGATCCGCATCCCGCCGCTGCGCGAGCGCGGCGACGACATCCTGCTGCTGGCGCGCCGCTTCCTCGCGACCCACGGCGCGCGCTACCGCAAGCCGCAGCTCGCGCTGGCGCCCGACGCCGAGCAGGCGCTGGCCGCGCACGCCTGGCCCGGCAACGTGCGCGAACTGCGCAACTCGATCGAGCAGGCGGTGCTGATCGCCGAGGGTCCCGCGGTGCGCGCCGCCGACCTGCGGCTCGGTGGCGCCACGCTCGCCGGCGACGGCGCCGCGGCGCTCGATCTGAACCTCGAGCGCACCGAGCGCCGGCTGATCGCCGAGGCCCTGGCGCGCAGCCAGGACAACGTGACCGCCGCCGCCCGGCTGCTCGGCATCTCGCGCGACACGCTGCGCTACCGGCTCGAGCGCCTGGGCCTGCGCGACGGCCCGGCGGCCGCCGCCGACTGAGGCCTCAGCTGCGCACGCGGCAGATCGCCTCGACCACCGGCGTGACGCGCTGGTTGGCCGAGTTGACCAGGTAGCCGCGCACGCGGCCGTCGACGATGAACTGCGGCGAGATCGCCGTGGCGCCCTCGGCGATGTCGGCCGGGCGGCTGTCGAAGTCGAACTCGGCTTCGTCGCCGACGGCGGTCGCATACGGCGTCGTCACGCCCTTGCCGCCGGAGCGCAGCACGGCGCGGTAGGAACCGGCGTCGAGGTTGCTGCCGTCGACCGAGGCCTTGGAACGGTTGCTGCGCTTCTCGCAGCTGACGCGGACGTCGGCTGCCGTGGCGGCCCCGGCGAAGGCGAGGGCCAGGAACAGGGCGGTGGCTTGCAGGATGGAACGCTGGGACATGGGGGACTCCTGTGGCAGTGAGGGTGTCGACCTGCCGGGATGCCGGCAGACGTCCCTTCCGCTGGCGCAACGCGCGTGCCGGGGCCCGCGCCCGGCCAGACCGGATGCGCAAGCCCTTGTCGTCAAAGGAGATTTTCCAGATCCGGCGCTGCCACCGTGCCGGCGGGCGCACGTCCGGCGGGGCATCTGCCCCGCCCGGTGGGGGATACGCCCCGGCCGGCGCTCAGCCGACCCAGCGCCGCGCGTTGCCGAACATGCGCGCCCAGGGGCTGGGCGCGGCGAGGTCGCCGTTCGTCCAGCTCAGCTGGGCGTTGCGGAACACCCGCTCGGGATGCGGCATCAGCACGGTGAAGCGGCCGTCGGCCGTGGTCACCGCGGTCAGGCCCTCGGGACTGCCGTTCGGGTTGGCCGGGTAGGCCTCGGTCGGTCGTCCGGCCGCATCGACGAAGCGCATCGCGCGGTGCACGGCCTTCGGGTCGCCCCGCTGCGAGAAATCGGCATAACCCTCACCGTGGGCCACCGCGATCGGCAGGCGACTGCCCGCCATGCCGGTGAAGAAGATGGACGGCGAGTCGAGCACCTCGACCTGCGACAGCCGTGCCTCGAACTGCTCGCTGCGGTTGCGCGTGAACTTCGGCCAGGCCTGGGCGCCAGGGATGATCGGCGACAGCGCCGCCATCATCTGGCAGCCGTTGCACACGCCGAGCGCGAACACCTCGGGCCGCGCGAAGAAGGCCGCGAAGGCCTCGGCCAGCGCGGGGTTGAACAGCACCGAGCGCGCCCAGCCCTCGCCGGCGCCCAGCGTGTCGCCGTAGCTGAACCCGCCGCAGGCGACGAAGCCCTGGAACTGGTCCAGACGCGCGCGGCCAGCTTGCAGGTCGCTCATGTGGACGTCGCAGGTCTCGAAGCCGGCCGCGTCCATCGCGTAGGCCATCTCGAGGTGGGAGTTGACGCCCTGCTCGCGCAGGATCGCGAGCCGGGGCCGCTTCAGGTTCACGAAGGGGGCGGCGACGTTCTCCAGCGGATCGAAGCTCGGCGCGACGACGAGGCCGGTGTCGGCCGGGTCGCCCGCGGCGGCATGCTCGGCGTCGGCGCAGGCCGGGTGGTCGCGCAGCCGGGCGATGCGCCAGCTGACCTCGTCCCACGTCTGGTGCAGATCACGCAGCGGCGCGCTGAACACCGCCTTGGTGTCGCGCCAGACCTCGACGACCCCGCGCTCATTGGGCTTGCCGATCACATGGCTGTGGCGGCTCAGGCCCGCCTCGCGCAGGGTCTGCAGCACCGCGTCGCGCTCGCCCGTGCGGACCTGGATCACCGCGCCCAGCTCCTCGGCGAACAGCGCCTTCAGCGTCAGCTCGTTGCGGCGCTCGGCGGTCTGGCCGGTCCAGTTCTTCGCGTCGCCCCAGTCCATGCGGCTGTCGGTGATGCCGTCGCCTTCAGCGCACAGCAGGTCCACGTTCAGCGAGACGCCGCGGTGCCCGGCGAAGGCCATCTCGCAGACCGTGGCCCACAGGCCACCGTCGGAGCGGTCGTGGTAGGCCAGCAGCCTGCCGTCGGCGCGCAGGCGGTTGACGGCGGCCACGAGCCGCTTCAGCAGCTCCGGGTCGTCGAGGTCGGGCACCGCGTCGCCGACCTGATCGAGCGTCTGCGCCAGGATCGAGCCGCCGAGGCGGTTGCGCCCCTGGCCGAGGTCGATGAGGATCAGCGTGGTGTCGCCGGGCTGCAGCTGCGGTGTCAGCGTGCCCTGCACGCTCTGCAGCGTCGCGAAGGCGCTGACGATCAGCGACACCGGCGCGGTGACCTGCCTGGCCTCGCCCGCCTCGCTCCAGCGGGTGCGCATCGACAGGCTGTCCTTGCCGACCGGCACGCTGATGCCGAGCGCCGGGCAGAGCTCGAGGCCGACCGCGCGCACGGTGTCGTACAGCGCCGCATCCTCGCCCGGCTCGCCGCAGGCGGCCATCCAGTTGCAGCTGAGCTTGACGCGCGGCAGCTCGATCGGCGCGGCCAGCAGGTTGGTGATGCTCTCGGCGACCGCCATGCGGCCGGCGGCCGGCGCGTCGATCACCGCCAGCGGCGTGCGCTCGCCCATTGCCATCGCCTCGCCGCGCAGGCCGGCGTAGTCCGCCAGCGTGACCGCGACGTCGGCGACCGGCACCTGCCAGGGACCGACCATCTGATCGCGGTGGCTCAGGCCGCCGACGGTGCGGTCGCCGATCGTGATCAGGAAGCGCTTGCTGGCCACGGTCGGGTGGCGCAGCACGTCGAAGGCGGCATCGGCCAGCGCGACGCCGGTCAGGTCCACCGGCTCGAAGCGGCGCACGACGCGCTTCACCTCGCGGTGCATCTTCGGCGGCTTGCCGAGCAGCACGTCCATCGGCATGTCGATCGGCCGCTCACCGCCCGCGCCGTCCTCCAGCACGAGCTGCTTCTCGTCGGTGACGACGCCGACCACCGCATACGGACAGCGCTCGCGCTGCGCCATCGCGTCGAACAGCGGCAGGCTGTCCGGCGCGATCGCGAGGACGTAGCGCTCCTGGCTCTCGTTGCACCAGATCTCCTTCGGCGCCAGGCCGCTCTCCTCCAGCGGCACCTTGCGCAGGTCGAAGCGGGCGCCGCGGCCGGCGTCGTTCACCAGCTCGGGGAAGGCGTTGCTGATGCCGCCGGCGCCGACGTCGTGGATCGCGAGGATCGGATTGGTCTCGCCCAGCGCCCAGCAGTGGTTGATGACCTCCTGCGCGCGGCGCTCGATCTCCGGGTTGCCGCGCTGCACGCTGTCGAAGTCGAGCGCGGCGGTGTTGCTGCCGGCCGCCATCGAGCTGGCCGCGCCGCCGCCCATGCCGATGCGCATGCCCGGACCGCCGAGCTGGATCAGCAGCGTGCCGGCCGCGAACTCGATCTTGTGCGTCTGGCCGTCGCTGATGGTGCCGATGCCCCCGGCGATCATGATCGGCTTGTGGTAGCCGCGGCGCTGGCCGTCGGCGGTCTGCTCGTACACCCGGAAGTAGCCGCCCAGGTTCGGCCTTCCGAACTCGTTGTTGAAGGCCGCGCCGCCGAGCGGGCCCTCGGTCATGATCTGCAGGCTGCTCGCGATGTGCTCGGGCTTGCCGTAGGGGGCGCGCTCCCAGGGCTCGGCGGTGCCCGGCAGGTGCAGGTTGGACACGCTGAAGCCGGTCAGCCCCGCCTTGGGCTTGGCGCCGCGGCCGGTCGCGCCCTCGTCGCGGATCTCGCCGCCGGCGCCGGTGCTCGCGCCCGGGAAGGGCGAGATCGCGGTCGGGTGGTTGTGCGTCTCGACCTTCATCAGCACATGCGCGGTCTCGTGGCGCTTGGCGTAGACCGGCGCATTGGTGTAGCCCTGCGGCCCCCAGCGCTCGATCGCCCCGCCCTCCATCACTGCGGCGTTGTCGCTGTAGGCCACGATGGTGTGCTGCGGCGAGGTTGCATGCGTGTGGCGGATCATCTGGAACATCGAGTGTTCCTGCGCCTCGCCGTCGATCGTGAAGCGGGCGTTGAAGATCTTGTGGCGGCAATGCTCGCTGTTGGCCTGCGCGAACATCATCAGCTCGACGTCGGTCGGGTTGCGGCCGAGCCTGGTGAAGGCGGCGACCAGGTAGTCGATCTCGTCGTCGCTCAGCGCGAGGCCGAACTCGACGTTGGCCGCTTCCAGCGCCTTCTTTCCCTCGACCGGGCCGGCGCCGACGATGTCGACCGTCTCCATCGGCTTGCCCGGCTGGGCGTCGAACAGGTGGCGGGCCGCGTCGCGCTCGAAGGCCACGCTCTCGGTCATGCGGTCGTGCAGCAGCTCGGCCACCGCCGCGCGCTCCTCGGCGCTCAAGGGCTTGGCGCCGCCGAGCAGCCCGCCCTTCACCGTCAGACGGAACTCAGTGACGCGCTCGACGCGGCGGATCGCCAGGCCGCAGTTGTGCGCGATGTCGGTCGCCTTGCTCGCCCAGGGTGAAACGGTGCCCA
>CAYLKR010000116.1:0-7691 GCA_964384225.1 uncultured Methylibium sp. | reverse complement strand
GCACCAGCAGCTACGGCTACGACATCCGCTGCGCGCCGGAATTCAAGGTCTTCACGAACATCTATTCGACGGTCGTCGATCCGAAGGCCTTCGACGAGAAGAGCTTCGTCGACATCGAGGCCGACGTCTGCATCATCCCGCCGAACAGCTTCGCGCTGGCGCGCACGGTGGAGTACTTCCGCATCCCGCGCAACGTGCTGACGATCTGCCTGGGCAAGAGCACCTACGCGCGCTGCGGGATCATCGTCAACGTCACGCCCTTCGAGCCCGAATGGGAAGGCTACGTGACGCTGGAGTTCAGCAACACCACGCCGCTGCCGGCCAAGATCTACGCCGGCGAGGGCTGCGCGCAGGTGCTGTTCTTCGAGAGCGACGAGGTCTGCGAGACTTCCTACAAGGACCGCGGCGGCAAATACCAGGGCCAGCGTGGCGTCACGCTGCCGAAGACCTGAGGCCGGGCTGCGGCGACGGCCTCGCGCCTCACCGCACACCCAGGTCGAGGTCGACCCCGAAGCCCTGAGTCACGTCCGGCAGGCGCAGCCGGCCGCCGTGGGCCCGCGCGACACGGTCCGCCAGCATCAGGCCCAGGCCGCCGGTGTCGGCGTAGCGTTCGGCCGCCAGGGCGGCGGCCAGCGCCGCCAGGCGCCCGGCCTCCACCCCTGGCCCGTCGTCCCGCACCTGCAGCACCGTGCCGGCGTTCGCGGTGGCCAGCCGCACGTGCCGGGCACCGTGGCGCTGCGCGTTGTCGAGCAGGTTCAGCAGCGCCGCGGCAAGGAGGTCGGCGTCGGCATGCAGGTCGGGTCCCGGTGCCACGTCGATCTGCAGGGCGAACGGCGGCAGCCGTTGCACGAGGTCCTCCAGCCTGACTGGCCCGCGCTGCAGGGCGGCCGTGCCGTCGGCGCTGCGGAACAGGCCCAGCAGGGCCGCCACGACATGCTGCAGTCGGGTGGCGGCGGCGCGCACGCGCACCAAGCGTTCGGCGATCTCGGGCGGCGCAGTTCTGGCCGCCACCGCCAGCTGCGCGTCGATCCCGGCCAGCGGCGTGCGCAGCGCGTGTGCGGCATGGGCCGAGAAGGCCTGCTCGTTGGCAAGCCGGCTTGCCAGGCGCGCCGCCAGCTGCTCGACGGCCGCGTGGACCGGTGCGAGCTCGGCCCGCGCGGGTGCTCCGAGCGCCGCGGCGGGCGGGCCGTCCTCGACGCGCCAGCCGGCCAGCCGCTGCGACAGCCGCTGCAGCGGCAGCAGTTCGTGGCGCACTCGCGTGCGCAGCCAGACATGGCCGAGCAGGCCCACCGCCACCGCGGCCAGCACCGCACCGAGGGCCACCTCGCCGCGGGCCTCGTTGCGCTCGGCGCGGGTCTGCGCGGCATACAGGACATGGCCGTCGCGCCCGGCGGCGACGCCATAGACCCGCCAGCCCGGCAGGTCGGTGTAGCCCGTCCGCGGCGCGGTGTGCCAGGCCGTGACGGGCGCCCGAACCGAGCGGCGCAGCACGCGGCCGTCGACGGCCACCAGCTGCCACGCGAAGTGCTCGACCGCGGCGGTGCCGATGGCGCCGACCACCGACTCGTCGTGATCGGCCATCAGGGACGCCATCAGCTCGGCCGACGAACGCAGGGCGTCGTCGAGCAGCTCGTCGACCTCGCGCGTGGCCGCCAGCCAGACCGCGAGGCCCACCGCCAGGCCCCAGACCAGGGCCCAGCCGAGCACGGCCCGCGCCAGGCGGCCGGCGATCGATGGCGGCAGGACCGGTGGCGTCATCCGGGCATCAAGGGCGGTCGACGCGGTAGCCGAGCCCGCGCATGGTCTCGATCAGCTCGCGCCCGAGCTTGCGGCGCAGCGACGACACATGGACCTCCAGCGCGTTGCTCGCCAGCTCGGACTCGAAGCCCAGCACGAGCTTCTCGAGTTCGGCCTTCGTCACGAAGCGGCCGGCGCGCAGCACCAGGGCCTCCAGCACGGCCCATTCGCGTGCGGTCAGCTCGACGCGCGTGCCGGCCAGCGTGGCGGATCGGGACGGCAGATCGAGCGTCAGGTCGCGCCAGCGCCACAGGCCCTCGGCCACGCCGCCGCTGCGCCGCGACACGGCGCGCAGCCGCGCCGCCAGCTCCTCGGGTGCGAAGGGCTTGACGAGGTAGTCGTCGGCACCGGCGTCCAGCCCCTCGACGCGCTGGGTCAAGCGGTCGCGGGCGGTCAGCATCAGCGCCGGGGTGCGGTCGCCGCGGCTGCGGCGGCTGCGCAGCCAGTCCAGGCCGGATCCGTCGGGCAGCTGCCAATCCACCAGCAGCGCGTCGAAGGGTTCGCCGGCCGTCGCCAGCGCATCGGCCAGGCTGCGGCACCAATCGACGACATGGCCGTCGGCGGCCAGCCAGTCGCGCAGGCCCTCGCCGAGCAGGGGATCGTCTTCGAGAAGGAGAAGGCGCATCGGCAGCATCGGCGGCAGGCATCGACGCTACCACCACGCGCCTGCCGGCGGTGCCGCTGCGGCCCGGAAGCTGCCGGCGTCGCGGGTTCAGGTTCGCTTCATCTGGGCTTGTCCCAATCGCGGCAGCGGCGACCGCCGGTGCGGCCGCGTGCGGGGACCCGGCGGTTGGCCAGCCCCGGCTTCCGATCTTTCGACGATCCACCCAGGAGATGCACATGAGCACCCGCCGAGCCTTCGTTCAATGGATTCCGGTCACGATCTGCGGCCTCGGCACCAGCGCCGCCGTCCGCGCGCAGGCCACGCTCGTCGACGAGAAGAGCCCGCAGGCCACGGCGCTGGGCTACGTGGCGGATGCGGGCAAGGCCGACAAGGCGAAGTACAAGCAGTACGCCGCCGGGCAGGTCTGCGGCAACTGCGCCCTGTTCCAGGGCAAGGCCGGCGATGCCGCGGGCGGGTGCCCGCTGTTCGCGGGCAAGCAGGTGGCCGCCAAGGGCTGGTGCAGCGCGTACGCGAAGAAGGCCTGACGGCCGCTCGGGCGTCGGCTGCCTCCGTAGTCCACGCTACGCGGTCGTGGATGGCCGCATAGGCGGGTTCAGGCGCCGACCACCGAGTGCGCCGATGCGCCGGCGCCCGCGCCGCGGCGAGCGATCGGCGCGGTGTAGGAAGCGCGCCGACACGCGCTGTCGCCTGCGCCCCGGCAAATCGCCAACTGACCGGGCTTCGCCGCCGTTATCGCGGGCTTCGCCGCGCCGTTACCGTTACACACTGACTCCATCGACGACGCTGCCCCGGCAGCCGGGAGACGGAGCATGGCGACCCCTCACACGCGCGAAGAACAGCCCACGGTGCCGGCCGAGGCGCTGTCGGACTTCTTCGACACCAACTTCGCGCCGATCGAGGACCAGGGGCCGGGCCACCGGGTCGAGCTCGCCCGGGCCATGCCGCTGGTCGTGGACCTGCGGATGCTGGCCGACTTCAAGCGCCACATGGCGCGCGAGGGCTGGCCGGTGCAGGTGGCGCGGATGATCTTCGACCGCGTCTATGCCCACGAGCGCCTCGCCTTCGCCCACACCAGCGCCAACGAGGCCCTGCAGCGCATCGCGCTCGAACTGTTCCGCCGCCTGCATGCGGCCGACGGGCTGGCGGCCCACTGAGCCGCCGCCGAACCCGCGTAGCATTGCCCGCATCGGCAGCGATGCGGGAGGCGGGCATGAAGTGGCAAGGCCATGAACGCAGCGACAACGTCGAGGACCGGCGCCGTGGTGGCGGCGGCCGCCTGCCGGTCGGTGGGCGCGGCGTCGGGCTGGGGACCATCGTCATCGCGCTGGTCGCCGGCTGGATCTTCGGCATCAACCCGTTGACGGTGCTGGGCCTGCTCGGCGGCGGTCCGGTGCCGTCGGCCGAGGTCGCCCAGGGCCCGGCCGAGGCGCCGCCGGCCGACGACGCGCAGGCCCAGTTCGTCTCCGTCGTGCTGCGCAGCACCGAGGACGCGTGGGACGGGATCTTCCGCGCCGGCCAGGCGCGCTACGAGGCGCCGCGCCTCGTGCTCTTCCGCGGCATGACGCCCACCGCCTGCGGCAGCGGCGACAGCGCGATGGGCCCGTTCTACTGCCCGGGCGACAGCAAGGTCTACATCGACCTCGAGTTCTTCGACACGCTGAAGGCCCAGCTCGGCGCGCCGGGCGACTTCGCCCAGGCCTATGTGGTGGCGCACGAGGTCGGCCACCATGTGCAGAACCTGCTGGGGCTGAGCGCCAAGGTGCAGCAGGCGCGGCAGCGGCTCGGCGAGGCCGAGGGCAACGCGCTGAGCGTCAAGCTCGAACTGCAGGCCGACTGCTTCGCCGGCCTGTGGGCGCACCACTCGCAGCAGGCCAAGGGCTGGCTGGAGCAGGGCGACCTGGAGGAGGCGCTGAACGCGGCCGCGCAGATCGGCGACGACACGCTGCAGCGCAAGTCCCGCGGCACCGTGGTGCCCGAGAGCTTCACCCACGGCACCAGCGCTCAGCGCATGCAGTGGTTCCGGCGCGGCTACGAGAGCGGCCGCATGGCCGACTGCGACACCTTCCGCTGAAGCCTCAGCGCTGCAGCGCCGGGCACAGGGTGCCGGCAGCCACCGCCGAGCCGGCCTTCTTCTGCACCAGCGCGATGCCGTTGCGCACGGCGATCAGCTCCGCGAGGATGGACACGGCGATCTCCGCCGGCGTCTTGCCGCCGAGGTCCAGCCCGACCGGCCCGTGCAGGCGGTCGATCTCTCCGGCCGACAGGTCGAACAGCGCCAGCCGCTCCTTGCGCGCCGCGGTGTTGCCGCGCGAGCCGAGCGCGCCCACGTAGTAGGCCGGCGACTTCAGCGCCTCGAGCAGCGCCATGTCGTCGAGCTTGGGGTCGTGCGTCAGCGCGACCACGGCGGTGTGCGGATCGGGCTCCATGGCGAGCACCTGGTCGTCGGGCATCGCCGGACTGAAGTGCGTGCCCGGCACGTCCCAGGTGCGGTGGTACTCCTCGCGCGGGTCGCAGCAGGTCACGTCGAAGTCGAGCGCCAGCGCCATCGGCGCGAGCACGCGGGAGAGCTGGCCGGCGCCGATCAGCAGCAGCCGCCAGCGGGGGCCGAAGACCGCGCGCAGCGTCGTCCCGTCGAAGCTGAAGGCCTCGCCGCGGCGCGCCGCATCCACCTGCACCCGGCCGGTGGCGATGTCCAGCGTGCGCGACACCAGTTCGCGCCGGGCCGTGCGTGCCAGGACCTCGTCGATCCAGCCGGTGTCCGTCAGCGGCTCCTGCACGAGGCGCAGGTTGCCGCCGCAGGGCAGGCCGAAGCGCGCCGCCTCCTCCTTCGTCACGCCGTAGGTGATGAGCGAGGGCGTGGTGACGCGCTCGCCGTGGCGCACCCGGGCGATCAGATCGTCCTCGACGCAGCCGCCGGACACCGAGCCGACCACCAGCGCGTCGTCGCGCAGCGCGAGCAGCGCCCCTGGAGGGCGGGGGGCCGACCCCCAGGTCTCGATCACGGTGACGAGCCAGACGCGCCGGCCTTCGGCGCACCAGGCGCGGGCCTGGTCGAGCACCTGGATGTCGAGGTTCTCCATGCGGAAGGGTCTGCGAGCCGGTTCAGAAGAGGTCGAGCGTAGCCGCCTCGGCCGGCGGCTGCCGGCGTGGGGGCACCGCCGTCGGCGCCGCCTCGTCGGGACGCCGCAGCGAGCCGGCGCGCACGCCCAGCAGCCGCAGCCGGCGGTCGAGCGGGACGCGCTTGAGGCACTGGCCCGCCGCGCGGCGGATCGCCGCGGCGTCGGCCACCGGCTCGGGCAGCGTCAGGTCGCGCGTGACGGTGCGGAAGTCCTCGTAGCGCAGCTTCAGCCCGATCGTGCGGCCGACCCAGCCCTTGCGCTGCAGGTCGGCCGCGAGCTGCTCGCACAGGCGCGTGAAGATCGCCGACAGCTCGGCGCGGTCGCGCCGGGCATGCAGGTCGCGCTCGAAGGTGGTCTCGCGGCTGATGCTCTTCGGGTCGCTGTGAGTGACGACCGGTCGCTCGTCGCGGCCATGCGCGGCCTCGTGCATCCACGCCCCGTGGCTGCGGCCGAACTGCGCGACGAGCCAGTCCGCGTCGGCGGCGGCGAGTTCGCCGATCGTGCGGATGCCCAGGCGCTCCAGCTTCGCGGCCGCCTTCGGGCCGATGCCGTTGATGCGCCGCGCCGGCAGCGGCCAGATGCGCGTGGCGATGTCGGCCTCGCGCAGGATCGTCAGGCCGTCGGGCTTGTCGAGATCGGACGCCAGCTTGGCGAGCAGCTTGTTCGGCGTCACGCCGATCGAGCACGACAGCCCGGTGCGCTCGGCCACGCGCGCCTTGATCGAGCGGGCCAGCGCGGCGCCGTGGTCGTGCTCGACGCCGGGCAGGGCGCTCAGGTCGATGTAGATCTCGTCGATGCCGCGGTCCTCGATCACCGGCGGCTCGTGCCCGACCACCTCCGCGACGGCGGCCTTGAAGGCGCGCGAGTGGCGGCGGTACTCGTCGAAGTCCACCGGCAGCAGCACCGCGTCGGGCGCCAAGGCGGCGGCCTTCATCAGGCCCATGCCGGAGTGCAGGCCGAAGGCGCGCGCGGCATAGGTGGCGGTGGTGATGACGCCGCGGCCCGCGTAATGGCGCAGCGTCGCGAAGCGGCGCGTGCCGTCGGGCAGGGTCTCGGGCTGGTGGCGCCTGCCGCCGCCGATCACCACCGGCCGGCCGCTGAGCTCCGGGTAGCGCAGCAGCTCGACCGACGCGTAGAACGCGTCCATGTCGAGGTGCGCGATGAAGCGGGGAGCGGCCATGCGCCGCGAGCGCTCAGCCGCGCAGCGCGCAGGCCATCTGGTAGAGCCGGCCGCTGCGCGCGCCGCTGCGGCAGAAGGCGAGCACCGGCTTGGGCAGTCGCTCCAGCGCATCGGCCATCGCCTGCGCCTGCTCCGGCGTCTGGAAGGCGCTGGCGACCGGCAGGAAGACGTACTCCAGGCCGGCCGCGCGGGCGGCGGCCTCCATCGCCGCGCTGGTCGGCTGTTCGGGGCCGCCCTCGAAGTCCGGGCGGTTGTTGATCACGCTGCGGAAGCCCGCCGCGGCCGCGGCGGCCATCGCCTCGGGCGTGAGCTGCGGCGCGACCGCGATGTCGGCGTTCAGGCGCGATGCGGGCAGGTCCATCGTGTCTCCTTCGGTGCTGCAGCCGAAGCTTACTTCGCCAGCGCCTGCTTCACCGCGGCCGACACCAGGCCCATGTCGGCGTTGCCGGCGAAGCGCTGCTTGGCCGCGCCCATCACCTTGCCCATGTCGGCCGGGCCGGCAGCGCCGAGTTCGGCAACCAGTCTGGCCACCTCCGCGGCGATCTCCTCGGCGCTCAGGCGCGCGGGCAGGTAGGCCTCGAGCACCTTCAGCTCGGCCGTCTCCTTGTCGACCAGGTCTTGGCGGCCGGCGGTCGCGAACTGTCCGATCGAGTCCTTGCGCTGCTTGATCAGCTTGTCGACGATGGCGACGACCATCGCATCGTCGAGCGTCACGCGCTCGTCCACCTCCTTCTGCTTCAGTGCGGCCAGCAGCCCGCGGATCGTCAGCAGGCGGTCGGCCTCCTTGGCGCGCATCGCGGCCTTCATGTCTTCGGTGATGCGGTCTTTCAGCGTCATGGCGTGGGTCTCCAGAAGCGACACAGCCCGCGCGGGCGTCCCCGGGCGGGCTGTCGTGTAGCGGTTCGCGCCGGGCTCAGTAGAGCTTCTTCGGCAGCTGCATGCTGCGCACGCGCTTGAAGTGGCGCTTCAC
>CAYLKR010000115.1:0-7887 GCA_964384225.1 uncultured Methylibium sp. | reverse complement strand
TCGGATTTGGAACCGACTCCGCCACCGGCAGCCCCTGCGGAGATTTATGAAGATAGTTTTTACCGGATTATGCGCCGTGCCAGGCCCGATTTGCTTGTTAGCCCTGTTCTTACCCCCGAACGCTACGAATCTGGCCTGTTGAGAAGATTTGCTGGCCGCCTTCGTAGCAACATTCTACTCCCCTATAAAATCATTTACACCAATCCCCTAAACAAAGAACCAAATTTCCTCGAGCAACTCCAGGAAAACTATGACATTTCCCCTGCTGAGGGCCTTGACTATGCGTTCCTTAGGGAATTTAGCGATACCATGTACGAGCTTTCCCAAGCACCCCATTTCTCCAGCCCGCAGCGGGAGCTGGACCGCATGCTGGGCTACGAGTATCCCCTTCCTTTGCTTTTATTTCCGGAAACCTTCGGCCGGAAGTCCCATTTTGTTCGGCTCCAGCGTCCCCCTGGCCACACCCCCCCCACCACCCCCGTGGAGCTGTTTAGGCGTTCAATTCTTTTTCAAGTCTATGGTTCCTCAAAGCTTTTTCCCCTTCTTCCCTATTCGGCTGACAGGCTGGATTTTAAACGCCTCGGCCCGTTTGGGCCAAATACCCTTCTCCGAGGAGCCCGGGCCTCTCCCATGGAAGCCCGGGCTGTCCACCGCCGCCATCCTCCAATGTGGTGGTGGCAATTTCTCCAGTGGCGACCTGGTGGACTAGGCCACCAGCCCACCATCTTTCCCGGGACCTACACTAGCCTATCCGTAAAACCAAACCGAATGGGCACATTCCAGCACCTTCTTCCGCCCTCCAAGGGCGGCTATGTGTCTAAACCCCCCTTTGCCCTCAAAATGGCGTTTGCAAAGACCCTAAAACGGTACCGCCAAACCTACCACATTCTCCAGGGAAAGGATGGCTGGTCTGTTTCCTACCCAGCCTCAGCCCGTGGTCATTCCCTTGAATTCCTAAGACGCCGAGCTAGAGGACTGATAAATCAACTTCCCTTTCAATTTAATCCCCACCCGGCTTCCCGGCTCCAGTGGTACCTTGCTTTTAGACTCTACGAGCTGGCCAAGCGAATTCCCTATTGGTATGGCTGGCCCTGGATGGCCTATAAGTCGCTCTGGTATCCCCATGATCCCCGCTCCCGGGGCCTTCCACTCAACGATTCCGATCTCCCAACCGCCGTGGATACCATCCCCTACCCTGCAGGCCTAGCTAAAAACGACCTCCACAGCCCCGCGGTTTAGTGAATTTACTTATCCAAACCTCCTTGGCTCTTTTTTTTATCTCCGTAGCCGGCGTAGTTTTGGTTAAAAGCCAAATTCTACACACCCTTATTTGTTTGGAGCTTTCCTTCTTCTCGGTTAACCTCCTTCTGATTGGTTTTGGATCCTACCATTCCGATGCCCTGGGTGCCCTTTTCGCCCTGTTTTCGCTAACGGTTTCGGCGGCTGAATCGGCGATTGGCCTGTCCATACTGGTGGCGATTCATCGTTCTTCCCAGTCTTTGCTCTACGAGCGACTTCCTGGTTTAGCTGGCTAATGGTCTACGCTCTTCGGCCTACTGGACTATCTGAATTCTACCTGCACCCTCGCCGGGTTACCCCCACCAAGGCCAGTGTGCTCCTTGCTAGAATTTTTATGCGACATGGCAAATACCAGCAAGCCTACAGGTTCGGTTCCGATTCCCTACTGCAACTTGCTAAAACCTTTCGCCGCCGTCAGGCCTCCAGACTCCTTCTAAAGACCATTAGGATTATCCGACCCCTGGTTGCCTTTTCTCCCCAGCGCATGGGTCGGATAATCCTAAGCCTCCCGGCCCCCGTTAAATCTCTGGTTTCATTTAAGGCTGCCGTTCGGATTTTGTTTCGATCTGCGGCTAAAAGATTTGAAAAAGGGGTGGTGAATCGATTTTTCAGGGAGGTTTTTGATACTTTTCGAAACCGATCTATTTCTTTTTCCGAAGCGGCCAAGGTTGGACAGATTATAACCCGCAATTATCATTTGATATCCAGGTTTAGAGCCCGTAAGTATGCTTCTCGCCGGTTTCCCCTTTCGAGGTACAACCGTGGTTTTCTAGCCTATGAGTTTCGACGTTTTCTACCCCGTTTGCGATTTTCCTATCGCCGCTCTTCGATGCTTTTCTATCAAAAGCGGAATTCGAACCGGGCTGGTTCGTTCTTTTTTTCCAGCTAGCAATTGAAAAAACGATAATGGTTTCTCTTCGGCCGTTAAAAACCCTCCTCTTTCTCTCTAGGGGTAGAAAATTGAATTCCGGACGATCCGGCTCCGATGGTTCGATTCTTATGCGATTCCGAGGTGGTTTCCAAAGCCGCCGCCGGTATCGTTTTCTGGATCTTTTTCGCTCCTTTCCCCTGGATGTGCCGGCCATCGTTCGCCACTTCTACCACGATCCGCATCGGAATACTCCGATTGCTCTTTTGGCTTACCGCAATGGCTACCTTGGCCTAAGTGTTCCCGCCTCCTCCTCCCATCCGGGCTCAATCGTTATGAACTTCTCCTCCCACCCCGTCCGGCGTTCAACGCTAAGTTTGCATGGCAGTTCGTTTCTACTTTCCCACCTCCCAGCCGGTTCTCACTTGTATTGCCTTCAGCTTTCTCCCCAGTTCAATCTCGGTTTTCAATATGCTCGTTCTAGGGGCATGTCTGCCCAGCTCCTCCGCCTCATGGACCGATCCAGAAAAGCACTCGTGAGGCTCAAATCTGGCTTTTTCCTTATGGTTCCTGCGAATTCCCGGGCCCTGTTTGGATTTTGCACCCCCTTTCCGAGCCGGCTGCCATTTCCAAAGGCCGGTTCCATTCGCCGCCTTGGGCGCCGTCCTCATGTCCGTGGTGTGGCCATGAACCCCGTGGACCATCCCCACGGCGGCGGAGAAGGAAAGGGGGCTCCCGGTCGCCCATCGGTGAGCCCCTGGGGGTATTTGACCAAAGCCGGCTACCGAAAAAAAATCCGTGGTCTACGGGGTTTGTAGGGATAGGTTTTTTTGTCCAAGGAGTCCTTCCCGGGACCAAATCGTTCTGGTTCCCTATTCCAATCGCCGTCTATCCATCCCCACGGGAAAGAAAACCCTTTCTCGCCGAATTGACTCAAATCTAGTGGGATACAAGTTTGGTGACTTTGCTCCCACCCGGCGTCCAATTGCCAAACCCCTCTCTCGTCCGAAGCTTAACAAAAGCGGTAGGAAAAAGACTGGTAAGAAATAACTAAATACGTTAGAAAATGAGCATTGCCCTAAATGTACTTAGACCTCGGCCCACTCCCTCCCCAAGCACCTTCGGGTGGTTCTATTCCTCCTGCTTTGGGCCTCGGACAAACCAACTTTCCCGGCTGGAATTAGCTCGGGATAGGCTCGGCAGCTATCTGACCCGCGTCCTACGCCGGGTCAGGTTTTTCTATAGGCTTGATTTTCTCCTATCCCGGTTCAGGTTTATTTTCCGATCCGACGAGTCAGTGTTTCTCCAGCTCGTTTTTTACAGCACCCGCATAAATACCAATGCTCCCATTCTTGCTCGCCGCCGCATCCGGTGGGGCAAAATTTCAAATGCCCAGCGCCGATTCATATTGACCATCCGCCGCCGCCGGATTCTTAAGCTCCTAAACCGAGCTCTCCCCTATCGTCGGTTTTCGACCAGACGAGTTCTCAAAACCCTCCGAAATTGGTTTTTTTCCCCCCGGGCGAGATTTAAACGCCGCCAGTTTTCCCTAAAAAACTACCAGCATAGGCGAAAAAAACCGCTCAAGTCATTACCGAATGCCCGCCTCCGTCGATTTATTTTTATTCTCCCCTTTGCCGGCCTCGATAGGCCTGTTCACCGCTCTGTTTTGAAATTTGCTAGACTTTTCCCTATTCCACTGATTCTTCCCTTCCTGGTTTATCCGGGGCGGAAGCCGAAGCCCCGTCCGGTTTCCCTTCTGGGTCGGATGGCGTTTCCCCGGCTCCTCGAATTCCTCCTGCCATTTCGGTTCCAGAGGCTGCTCCATCGCCGCTCTAGGCGACTTAAACCAACCCGGTCGTTCTTCTACCACGACCCGGTGCCCGTTGTTTCTCTTTTTTTTTCCAAAAACGTTCGTCCTGGAAAAAAACGTCTTAACACCCGCCTTGCCGATCCAAATTGCTTTTTCCTTTTGTTTGGCATTTTTTATGCCCGGCTTTTTCGCCGAGAACCGCTGGTCTTTAAACTTCTTGCCCTCCGTGGCCGCAATGCGGTCCGAAAAGGGCTCCGCCGGTTCAACCTTCGTTTTTCAGCTATTTTCCCTTCGCTCCGGTCCATGGAATTTTCCCACCAGTACGAATACGGCATGGAAAGCCTAAACGCTAGACTTCTCCTCGAATATGTCTACGTCCGGCTTCGGCTTCGCTATAGGTTTTCCCAGATCGTGAGCCGTCGATTTCTCTATAGGCTGAATTCCTACTTCTACGGGGTTTATTTTTTGGCAAAGGGCCGGTTTGAACGTCGCCAGCGGGCCATGTACCGCCGGTACTTCATAGGAATTTTTTCCCCCAATACCCAACTCTACAACCTCGATGTTTGCTTTCGCCCTATCGTTACAAAGCATGGCCGGGGGGGCCTTCGGCTAGCTCTGAATTCCCCGCGGCCGCCAGCTCTACTGTATCCAAACTAGCCGCACGTGGCTTCCCCCTTCCAGATTAGCCAGAAGCTCCGCTGGAAACGGCCTCACCTGCACCAACCCAGGGTCATGGCTGGTTTTCGGGCCTCCTCCGTTGTCCTTCGCTCTCCCTTTCCTTTCACTGCGAGCATCGTTGCGAAGACCCCTTCGATAGTTAGCGGAAATTCAATTGAAGCCTTTCGAAAAGCCTTGCGCCGCAAGCTAAAAAAGCGCCGCACCAAACTATACATAAATGCTTTCCCATTCCTACCGCTTAGCAAAAAACCCCTTGCCACCCGGATGGGAAAAGGGAAAGGGGGAAAATCCCGAGGACTTTTTTCTCCTCTGTATCCGGGCAAACCCCTGTTCACGGTTTTCTACCGTCCCCGGGCCAATTCCATTTCCCAGACCCCAATCTTTGGACGCTTGGTTGCCAACTACCTCCGCCGCATTGGGCAAAAATTCCCTTTCCGGGTTTCTCCGCGCCCCCTGTACGGCCACATCTAAGCCGCCGTGGTTTCCCTAGGCAGCCTTCTACCCATTGTGGACAATTCGGGAGTGAAATCCCTAAACTGCATCCGGGCCCTCAAAGTTTCCCCGCGATCCCCTGCCCGCCCCGGGTTAGTTGTGGTTGGCTCGGTTCGGCGAATGATTGTCCGGCGGTACAGAAAGGTCCGGGTTGGAACTGTGCAAAGAGCTCTAATCACCCAGCTAGGTGCCTATCTGGCTGGATTCCGCGGTGCTTTCGTCCGCTCCGCCTTCACAGGTGGCGTTCTGCTTGCCCGGGGCACCCGCATTCCGATTGCCAATAGGATTCCGGCGCCGGTTTTATTCGACCTCCGGTTCAAAGGCTATTTTCGAATTTTCCTCATCTGCCGGCGAGTCTACTAGTTTTCCATGGTTGAGCTCCAAAACTTTGGGCTTATTCTGCGGGTTGGCTATTCGATTGGCCAGCTAGACTCCTTTCGCCGGGGTCGGTTTGTGCGTTCCCTCGGCTCCACCTCCGTGCGGCTGATTTTCCACCCCAACCACCTCCCGGCGGTCCCAAATCGCTTTCTCCTGAAGTCCTATGATCTCCTCCATTCGATTTCCGGCAGCTATCCAAAATTTTCTTCTTTCTTCTACCGCAGGAAAATTAAAAAATCCTACTACACGCTTAAACTGACCCTCCGGGGTTTTCGACTCCTTTTCCTGTTTGACGTCGTGGCCCACTTCGTCTACCCATTCCTTGCCTCCAGCCTAATTGGCAAGGATTTTTCTTCGCTCGGTAACCAGACGATGTTTTCGTTCACCGAACCGGGTTTCGTTTCGAAAAACCTCTCCCTTGTTTTCTCCTCCTTTGCCGAATTCGAACGGTATATTCTCTTTTATTTTTCCATTTCGCCCCGGTCTTCCTCGTTTTCTCTTTTGTTTTCCAAAGCGATGCTGAAATCAATCCAGCCTCGCCAGTTCCAAATCGCCGAATGAGGACCTCGCTGCTCCCTAGCCAGCTAATTCGGTTTATCCGCTTTGCCCGCTGGGATGCCTGGGCTTCCCAGCGCCGGCTTGCGCTTGAGCTTCCGAAGGCCAGATTCCAACGTCTGCCAGCTCGAATTGCCTCTCGGTATTTAAAATTTTCTCCATTTTCCCTTCGCCTGGTCAATTTTCACCTGACCAGGCTTGTTTTCTCCGCCAAGGCTTCGAAGTTCCACTTTCGCTGCTCTGCCACGAGCACCTCTCGCCGCATCCATGTCCGGTTTGGGCTCACCCGCCACTATCTCCGGTCCCTTTTGGATTGGGGGCTGGTTTTCCCCGGCTTTCATCGGCCCGGGTCATCTTTCCACTAACTGCATGAGCAACGGAGTAGACGAATTACTGGAAATTCTGGCAGTTCAGGTCGGGATAATTGCGGCCGCTGCCATTATGTGGTATTTCAACGGCTACAAAAACATGCCTGTGTTGCAGGACGACGTGGTGGAGCAAGTGCTCCACCATTTTAATAACCAGCCGGAGCCCGCAGCCGCCTACCTCGCCCAGGAACCCCTCTGGCCGGTTTTGCTCATGTGTGCCATACCCTTCCAAACATTCCTTGGAATTTATATAAACTGCTTCTATGCCTTCCCGGTTTTTTGCCACTCTCCCCTGGCCCGGGACTTTATTGTTCCCGTTATACTTGTTACACTGCCTTGGCTCAAGGCATCTGGGGGCCATGTGTACTACCCGAAACGACCTCCCTCTTCTGCTTCCGTTGGCAGCTCCGTTCCCCCGGATGCTGCCGGGGCTTTTCCGGAGGCCGACGCCGCGATTCAATTTCTTTCCTCGGCCTTTCCGGAGGCCGCCGAAGTGGCTCAGGCTTTTTCCTCGGCTTTTCCGGAGGCGGCCTCCGTCTTAGCCCAGTCTCTCCTTTCGGCGGATCCGGCTATGTTTGAATTCCACCCACTCCAGTGGTGGATTTTTTGCCCCTCGGTGTACTGCGCCTTCTGCCTGCTTTGGAAACTAGTCAGACTTCTTCGTGGACAGCTACACTGAACTACTAGCAATTCTAGCGTTTGAAGCCGGCATGATTGCCGCCTGTGGTCTCGTTTGGTACTTATCTGGGTACCAAAACCTCCCCGTGCTCACGGATGAGGTTGTGGCGGTGGTAATTGAACAGTCCAGCCATGACCCCCAGGCCGCAGCCGCCTACCTCGCCCAGGAACCCCTCTGGCCGGTTGCGCTGATGTGTCTTTTGCCCTTTGAAAAGTTTTTAAAGCTTTACGCTTTACTAATCTGGGTTGTTCCATTTGGTGTCGGAGTCGCTGGCCGTGATGTGGGGGTTACCCTCCTGCTTCTTATGGGACCTGTGGTTGAAGCGCGGGGATCAAAACGAGACGCGTTTGCTCCTTTCACCGGCTCCCTTCCCCCGGATTCCAACTCTGTGACCCAGCTGCTTTCTTCGGCTACTTCAGACACTGCCGCTGCAGCCCAGTCTCTCCTTTCGGCGGATCCGGCTATGTTTGAATTCCACCCACTCCAGTGGTGGATTTTTTGCCCCTCGGTGTCCTGCGCCTTCTGCCTGCTTTGGAAGCTAGCCCTACTTTTTTATGACCGAGTACACGGAAATAATTGAAATTTTGTCATTTGCAGCCGGGATGGTCGCCGGCTATGCTGCTCTTTGGTACGTCTCTGGGTACCAAAACCTCCCCGTGCTCACGGATGAGGTTGTGGCGGTGGTAGTTGAACATTCCAGCAATGACCCCCAGGCCGCAGCCGCCTACCTCGCCCAGGAACCCCTCTGGCCGGTTGT
>CAYLKR010000114.1:0-7940 GCA_964384225.1 uncultured Methylibium sp. | reverse complement strand
GGCATCACGGTGCCCGGCAGGTCGGCGCCCTGGGCCAGGCCGCAGGCGGCCACCGCGCCGCCGTAGCGGGTCTGCGCACAGGCGTTCACCAGCGTGTGGCTGCCGACCGCGTCCACCGCCGCCGCCCAGCGCTCGGTCTGCAGCGGCTTGCCGGGGGCGGAGAGCGTGGCGCGGTCGATGATGTCAGCGGCGCCGAGCTTCCTCAGGTAGTCGGCCTCGCTGGCCTTGCCGGTGGCCGCCACCACGCGGTGGCCGAGCTTGGCGAGCAGCGCCACCGCCACCGAGCCCACGCCGCCGGTCGCGCCGGTCACGAGCACGTCGCCGTCGCCGGGCCGGATGCCGTAGCGCTCCAGCGCCATCACGCACAGCATCGCGGTGTAGCCGGCGGTGCCGATGGCCATGGCCTGCCGGGTAGTGAAGGCCTCGGGCAGACGCACCAGCCAGTCGCCCTTCAGCCGCGCCTTGCCCGCCAGGCAGCCCTTGTGGACCTCGGCCACGCCGTAGCCGTTGAGCACGACGCGGTCGCCGGGCCGCCAGGCCGGGTGGCGGCTGTCGATCACGGTGCCGGCGCCGTCGATCCCGGCCACCATCGGCCAGCTGCGCACGATGGGCCGCTGGTTGGTGATGGCCAGCCCGTCCTTGTAGTTCAGCGTCGAATAGTCGATCGCGACGGTGACGTCGCCCTCGGGCAGGAAGTCGTCGTCGACCTCGCGCACCTCGGCACGGAAGCCGTCGCGGTTGTCGAGCACCAGGGCCTTGAACATGTCTGTGTCTCCTCAGTCGATGGCGACGAGTCGCCGGAAATCCTCGATCACCTCGCGCAGCGGCGCGCCGTCGTGCGCCAGCCGGGCGCGCAGCACGGCGCCCTCCCACGCGGCCCAGAAGCTGCGCGCGGCGCGGCGGCAGTCGGTGGCGGGCGGCAGTTCGCCGCGCGCGCGGGCGGCGAGCAACGCCGCCTCGAGCACCTGCTCCCACTGCGTCAGCGAGGCGAGCAGCCGCTCGCGGAAGCCTTCGTGCAGCCCGGCCAGCTCCTGGCCGAGCGCGCCGACCAGGCAGCCGCGCCGCCAGCCGTGGCGCGCCATGCCCTCGGCCGACACGGCCAGGAAGTCGTCGAGCTGCGCCGCGAACGGCCGGCCCTGCGCACCCGCGCCGAAGCAGCGCTCCAGCCGGCGCAGGAAGTAGGCCTGGTAGCCGTCGATCACCGCCTCGCCGAAGGCGTCCTTGCTGTCGAAGTAGTGATAGAACGAGCCTTTGGGCACGCCGGCCGAGCGCAGCACCGCGTCGACGCCGCTGGCCGCCCAGCCGCGCTCCAGCGCGGCCACGATGCCGGCGCGCACCAGCCGTTCGCGCGTGCCGTCGCGGGCCGCGCCGCGTTCGGCATGGCTGCGGCGCGGTGCAGTGGCGGTGGCAGGGGTTCGGGGCATGGCGCGAAGATTAGACCGATCGTCTCCAAATTTCAATCCCTGTCCGCATGACCGCCGCACCGGCAAGCTAAGTGCTTGAAAGGCAAGGCTTTTTCTGCTTGACCCGGGCTCGGCCGGCCGTTAAGGTCGCAGCCATGCTGGATCGAGCCCGCCGTCGCCCGAGCCGCGCCCTGAGCGCGGCCGGCTTGGCGGCCGGCCTGCTGCTGGTACTTCCGGTCCACGCGGCGCCCGAGCCCGGCGACCGCATCGGCGGCTTCCTGCTCGAGCGCGGGCTGATCGAGACCCCCGCGCCCACCCCGGCCGGCGAGGAGCGCGGCTTCGCGACCCGCCTGCGCGAGCAGGCCGACGCGGCGTCGGACTGGGCGTCCGACCTGGTCATCTCGGCGATGAACTTCCTCGGCGTGCGCTACCGCCGCGGCGGCGCATCGGTGGCCGAGGGCTTCGACTGCAGCGGCTTCACGCGCCATGTGTTCGAGCACAGCATCGGCCTGGTGCTGCCGCGCCGCTCGCAGGAGCAGGCGCAGGCCAGCGGCCTGAAGACGGTCGACCGCCACGAGCTGCGTCCCGGCGACCTGGTGTTCTTCAACACGCTGCGCGCCGCGTTCTCGCATGTCGGCATCTACATCGGCGACGGCAAGTTCATCCACTCGCCGCGCAGCGGTGCCGAGGTGCGCGTCGAGGACATGCGACTCGCCTACTGGGCCCGCCGCTACGACGGCGCGCGCCGCGCGGCGCCGCCCGCCCAGGCCAGCCCCGCGCCGCAGGCCCCGGTGCAGGGCAGCGCGCTGCCGCCGGCCGCGAGCCCCTCCGCCGAGCACTGAAACCCCACCGGCCGCGCGGGTGCGGCAAGGCCACGCGGCACAATCGCGGCATGGCCGAACGCAGCATTCCCCTGGTCGATCACCGCGCGCATGCGGCGCGGCCCGCCGTGCCGCGCGATGCGCCGGCGCCCGACGGCCTGCTGGCCGACACCCGCGGCCGGCCGCTGCGCGACCTGCGCATCTCGGTCACCGACCGCTGCAACTTCCGCTGCAGCTACTGCATGCCCAAGGAGGTCTATGACAAGGACCACCGCTTCCTGCCTCATGCCGAGCTGCTGAGCTTCGAGGAGATCACGCGGCTGGCGCGCATCTTCACGCTGCACGGCGTGAGGAAGCTGCGCCTGACCGGCGGCGAGCCGCTGCTGCGCAAGAACCTGGAGCTGCTGATCGGCCAGCTCGCCGCGCTGCGCACGCCCGAGGGCGAGCCGCTGGACATCACGCTGACGACCAACGGCTCGCTGCTGGCGCGCAAGGCGCGCGCGCTGAAGGATGCCGGGCTCCGGCGGGTGACGGTCAGCCTCGACGGGCTCGACGACGCGGTGTTCCGCCGCATGAACGACGTCGACTTCCCGGTGGCCGAGGTGCTGCAGGGCATCGAGGCGGCGGTCGCCGTGGGGCTGGCGCCGGTCAAGGTCAACATGGTCGTCAAGCGCGGCACGAACGACCACGAGATCGTGCCGATGGCGCGCTTCTTCCGCGAGCAGTTCGGCGGCGCCGTGGTGCTGCGCTTCATCGAGTACATGGACGTCGGAGTGACCAACGGCTGGCGCATGGACGAGGTGCTGCCGTCGGCGCAGGTGGTCGAGCGCATCCACGCCGAGTTCCCGCTGCGCGCGCTCGAGCCCAGCGCGCCCGGCGAGACGGCCGAGCGCTGGGGCTATGCCGACGGCCGCGGCGAGATCGGCGTGATCTCCAGCGTGACCCAGGCCTTCTGCGGCGACTGCAACCGCGCGCGGCTATCCACCGAAGGCAAGCTCTACCTGTGCCTGTTCGCCCACCGCGGCCACGACCTGCGCGCGCTGCTGCGCGACGCGGCGGGCTACGACGACCGGCAGATCGCCGCGGCCATCGGCAACGTCTGGCGCGCGCGTGACGACCGTTACTCGGAGCTGCGCGGCAGCGCTGCCGGCGCCGCTGCCGCAGCCGCCAAGATCGAGATGAGCTACATCGGCGGATAGCCCCTTGAGCATCGAGCCTTCCCAGATCACCGGCCTGGTCCTCGCCGGCGGCCGCGGCAGCCGCATGGGCGGCGTCGACAAGGGGCTGCAGCCCTACCGCGGCATGCCGCTCGCGCTGCACGCGCTGATGCGGCTCGCGCCGCAGGTCGGCGAGGTGATGATCAACGCCAACCGCAACCTCGCCGCCTACGAGAGCTTCGGTGCGGCGGTCTGGCCCGACGCGACCGACGAGTTCGCCGGGCCGCTGGCCGGCTTCCTGGCCGGGCTGGAGCGCTGCGAGACGCCCTACCTGGCCACCGTGCCCTGCGACACGCCGGCCTTCCCCGAGGACCTGGTCGCGCGTCTGGCCGCCGCGCTCGAGGCCGACGGCGCCGACCTCGCCATGGTGCGCTGCGCCGACGCCGAGGCGCCCGAGGCCGGCCCGCGCCCCCAGCCGGTGTTCTGCCTGCTGCGCGCCACCCTGATGGAGAGTCTGGTCGCCTTCCTGCACGGCGGCGGCCGCAAGATCGACCGCTGGACGGCGCAGCACCGCGTCGCGCTGGTCGACTTCGACGACGCCTCGGCCTTCTTCAACGCCAACACCCTCGCCGAACTGCGCGCGCTGGAGGCCCGCGGTGGCTGAGGCCGGCATGTCCCTGCGCCCCACGGCCGCGCGCGCACCGGCCGCCGTGGTGCGCCGCCTCGGCCCGGCCGACCTGATGGCCTACAAGGCGCTGCGCGACGAGGCGCTGCGCCTGCACCCCGAGGCCTTCACCTCCGACCACGCGACCGAGCGCAACCGCCCGGCCGAGAGCTACCTGCCGCGCCTCGGCCTGAACGAGCCGCTGGGCGGCAGCTTCCTGCTCGGTGCCTTCGTGCGCACGGCGGGGCGGGAGCAACTGGTCGGGTCGGTCGGGCTGGAGCGGGAGACGCGCCGCAAGACGCGCCACCTCGCCTGGCTGATCGGGCTGATGGTGCTGCCGTCGCACACCGGCCGCGGCCTCGGCAGCGCGCTGGTGGAACGCTGCATCGCCGAGGCGCGCGCCGCCGCCGGCCTGGAGATGCTGCTGCTCAGCGTCACCGCATCGAACACGCGCGTCGTCCGGCTCTACGAGCACGCCGGCTTCCGCCGCTACGGCCTGCTGCCGCGCGCGGTGCGCATCGCCGACGGCGGCACGCCGCAATACCATGACAAGGCGCAGATGCTGCTGTCGCTGCGCGCCGAGCCCCTGCCTCGATGAACGCCCCGCTGCCCTCGCTCGAACAGATCGCCTCCTGCGTCGCCGGCTACGACCCGAACGCGCTGTCGGTAGCGGGCGCGCAGGAGTTCATCCGCCGCTTCGTGCCGCGCGTCGGCGCCGTCGAGAAGCTGCCGATCCGCAGCGCGCTCGGCCGCGTGCTGGCGGCCGACGTCGTCTCGGGCATCGACGTGCCCTCGCACGACAACTCGGCCATGGACGGCTACGCGCTGCGCGGTGCCGACCTCGCCGCCGACGGCCCGACGCGGCTGCGGATCGCCGGCACCGGCTTCGCGGGCGCCGCCTACGACGGGCCGGTGGGCGCGGGCGAATGCCTGCGCATCATGACCGGCGCCGTGATGCCGGCCGGGCTCGACACCGTGGTGCCGCAGGAGTTCACGACCACCGCCGACGGCGTCGTCACGGTGCCGGCCGGCGTCGTGCGCCCCGGCGACAACCGCCGCCTGAAGGGGGAGGACCTCGCCCGTGGCGAGGCCGCGCTCGCCGCCGGCCGCGTCCTGAAGCCGGCCGACATCGGCCTGGCCGCCTCGCTCGGCCAGGCCGAGCTGCCGGTATGGCGGCGGCTGCGCGTGGCCTTCTTCTCGACCGGCGACGAGCTGCGCTCGATCGGCGAGCCGCTCGACGAAGGCTGCGTCTACGACAGCAACCGCTACACGATCCACGGCATGCTGACGCGCCTGGGCTGCGAGGTGATCGACCTCGGCGTGGTGCGCGACGATCCGGCGGCGCTCGAGGCGGCGTTCCGCAGCGCCTGCGAGAACGCCGACGCGGTGATCACCTCCGGCGGCGTCAGCGTCGGCGAGGCCGACCACACGAAGCAGGTGATGGCGCGGCTCGGCGAGGTCGCGTTCTGGCGCATCGCGATGCGGCCCGGGCGTCCGATGGCCTTCGGCCGCATCACGTCCGGCGGCCGCAGCGCGGTGCTGTTCGGCCTGCCGGGCAACCCGGTCGCGGTGATGGTGACCTTCTACGCCTTCGTGCGCGACGCGCTGCTGGCGATGGCCGGGGCCACGCCCGTGCCGCTGCCGCTGCTGCGCGCACGCGCCACCGAGGCCATCCGCAAGAAGCCCGGCCGCACCGAATACCAGCGCGGCATCGTCGAGCGCGCCACCCTGCCCGACGGCGGCAGCGACTGGGACGTGCAGCTCACCGGCGCCCAGGGCTCGGGCATCCTGCGCAGCATGAGCGTCGCGAACGGGCTGGTCGTGCTCCACCACGAGCAGGCTTCGGTCGCCGTGGGTGACCACGTGGACGTGCTGCCCTTCGACGGGCTGGTGTAAGGCCCGGCCCGCGTCCCGCGACGAGCGTGCCATGGACAGCCGCCGGGTCGACGTCGCCATCCTCGGTGCCGGCAGCGCCGGCCTGAGCGCCGGCCGCGCGGCGCGCGCCCACGGCGCGAGCGTGCTGCAGATCGACGCCGGCCCCTGGGGCACGACCTGTGCGCGTGTCGGCTGCATGCCGAGCAAGCTGCTGATCGCCGCCGCCGAGGCGGCCCACGAGGCGCGCCACGCGGGGCGCTTCGGCATCGAAGTCCCCGAGGTGCGCGTCGACGGCGTGCGCGTGATGGAGCGCGTGCGCCGCGAGCGCGACCGCTTCGTCGGCTTCGTGCTCGACGACATGCACACCCTCGGCCCGGAGCAGCTGCTGCGCGGTCGCGCGCGCTTCGTCGACGCGCACACGCTGCACGTCGACACCGCCGACGGCGCGCTGCGCGTCGAGGCCGGCCGCATCGTCATCGCCACCGGCTCGCGACCCGCGGTGCCCCAGGCCTGGCGCGCGGCGCTCGGCGACCGTCTGATCGTCAACGACGACGTGTTCGACTGGACCGACCTGCCAGGCAGCGTGGCCGTGGTCGGCGCCGGCGTGATCGGCCTCGAGCTCGCACTCGCGCTGCACCGGCTGGGCGTCCGGGTGCGGCTGCTCGCGCGCGGCGACCATGTCGGGCCGCTGACCGACCCGACGCTGGTCGCGCTGGCCGCGCGGACCTTCGGCGAGGCACTGCCGCTTGCGCTGAACGCCACGCTGCGCGGCGTCGAGCGCGATGGCGACGCGGTCGAGCTGCACTGGATCGACGCCGGCGGCGAGCACCGCGAGCGCTTCGACTTCCTGCTCGCCGCCACCGGCCGCCGGCCCAACGTCGACGGCCTGGGCCTCGAGGCCCTCGGCCTGCCGCTCGATGCGCACGGCGTGCCGCGCCACGACCCGACGACCGGCCGCATCGCCGACACCGCCCTCTTCATCGCCGGCGACGCGGCGAACGAGCGGCCGCTGCTGCACGAGGCCGCCGACGAAGGCCACATCGCCGGCGACAACGCCGGGCGCTGGCCCGACGTCGTCGCCCATCCGCGCCGCACGCCGCTGGCGGTGGTGTTCAGCGAACCGCAGATCATGCTGGCCGGCCGGCGGCACCGCGAGCTGTGCGCGTCGGGGGTGCGCTTCGCGACCGGCACGGTCAGCTTCGCCAACCAGGGCCGCAGCCGCGTGATCGGGCGCAACGCCGGCGCGCTGCACGTCTACGGCGACTGCATGACGCGCCGCCTGCTCGGCGCCGAGATGATCGGCCCGGCGGCCGAGCACCTCGGCCACCTGCTGGCCTGGAGCATCGGCCATGGCGCGACGGTCGACGACACGCTGGCCCAGCCCTACTACCACCCGGTGATCGAGGAAGGCCTGCGCACCGCGCTGCGCGAGCTCAAGCGCGCGCTCGACGCGCACGAGGACTGCGAAGGCTGCCGGCCGGGCGAGTGAGCCCGGCCGCGGTTCAGTGCGCCGCGCTCGGCGCCTCGTCGAGCGCCGGCGTCTCGATCGGCCCCGGCGTCGACTTGCGGGCGAACAGCGTGTAGACCGTCGGCACGACAAAGATCGTCAGCAGCGTGCCCAGCGACATGCCACCGACGATGACCCAGCCGATCTGCTGGCGGCTCTCGGCCCCGGCGCCGCTGGCCAGCGCGAGCGGCACCGCACCCAGCACCATCGCGCCGGTGGTCATCAGGATCGGGCGCAGCCGCAGGCTGGCGGCCTCGACCACCGCCTCCAGCGTCGCGACACCCTGGTGGCGCAGCTGGTTGGCGAACTCGACGATCAGGATGCCGTGCTTGGTGATCAGGCCCACCAGCGTGATCAGGCCGATCTGCGAGTACACGTTGAGCGTCCCGCCGGCCAGCTTGAGCGCGAGCAGCGCGCCGACCATCGACAGCGGCACCGACAGCAGGATCACGAAGGGATCGACGAAGCTCTCGAACTGCGCCGCCAGCACCAGGAAGATGAAGAACAGCGCCA
>CAYLKR010000113.1:0-8021 GCA_964384225.1 uncultured Methylibium sp. | reverse complement strand
CTCGCAGGCGCTCAACTCCGGCAGGCACACGACGACGACGACGCAGTGGTACTGGGTCGACCGCGAGGCCGGCAGCGCGCTGATCGATTCGCCGGGCTTCCAGGAGTTCGGCCTGCAGCAGCTCGAAGCGAGCCAGCTCGTCGCCTGCATGCCCGACCTGCGCGCGCACGCCGGCGGCTGCAGGTTCTACAACTGCACCCACCGGCACGAGCCCGGCTGCGCGGTCATCGCGGCGGTCGAGCGCGGCGAGGTCAGCGCGAGCCGCTGGCGCATCTACGGCGAACTGATGGACGAGCTGGCGCGCACGCGCTGGTGAGCCCCCGGTCATGAGCCTGCGCTGCGCCGCCGCCAGCCTTGCCGCGCTGCTGCTCGGCGGTGGTGTCCTGGCCAGCCCGGCCTGCGTGCCGGACATCCAGCGCAACGCCGACGGGCGGACGCCATCGCTGCGACTCGCCGGCGCGACCGACTGCCGGCTCGACGAGGCGGGCTACCGCCATGCGGTGCAAGGCTGGCTCGGCACGCGGCTGGCCGACGAGCCCCTGCCCAGCGGACTGGCGCTCGGCCGCATCGACGCCCTGCCCTGGCTGGTGGACGCGCTGGCAAGCGCCGCCGCGGGCGACGCGCACTGGCTGAGCCTCGGTGCCGATGCCTCGGCGGCCGAACAAAACCGCGCGGTCGCACGGCTGCTGTCGGCTGCGCCGCTGCTCGACCGGCTCGACGCACCGTTTGCCGGCGGGCCGCTCGCGGTCACCGGCGTCGGCGTGGAGAAGGTGCGGCTGGCACCCGCCGCCGGCGGCGGGCGGCGCCCGGTCGATGCCCAGGTCTGGCTGCGGCTCGGGCCGTGGCCGCCAGGGCCTTGATGGCGCGCACGGTGCAGGCCGTCGGGTCCCGCTCGGCTGCCGCAGTGCTGGCGCAGGGGCTGCTGGCCGCGATGGCGGGCGTCGCCCTGTGGATCGCCTGGGGCCTCGCCGCGGACCTGCGCCGCAGCCAGGTGGCCTACGGCGCATGGCCGCGCGTACCGGCACAGGTCACCAGCCTCGCCGAGGCCGACGTGATCGAGTTCGAGGTCGCCGAGGCGGCGCTGGCGGCGCTCGGGCCGGTGCGCCAACCGGAGGTTCTCCACACCCATGCGCCGGAGCACACGCGCATCCTGCTGCCGGCGCCACCGCTGCACGGGCTCGGCGTCGGCGATGCCGTCGACCTGGCGGTGCCGCCCGACGCCGCCGCGCCGGTGCTCGTCCTGGACCCGGTCGCCCGCTTCGCGCCGCCGGCCGGGGCGCTGCTGTGGCTTGCCCTGATCGGCTGGGGCGCGCTCGGCCTGCACCGCAGCCGCTGGGGTGCCGACCTGCTCTGGACCGATGGCCGCTGGGCCGCGAGCCCGCCGCACGCCGTGCTGCCCGGCGCGCGGGCCGCGGCGCCGGCCCTCGCCGAAACCGAGGCGGCGCGGCGCAAGGCGCGGCGCTGGTCGACGGCGTTCGGTGGCGTCTTCGCTGCGGCCGCCGCCGCCACGCCGCTGTGGTGGGGCGCGGCGCCGATCATGGCCGGCGTGGTGGCGATCGTCTGCCTGATCCTGCTGATGGGGGTGATCGCAGCGACCATCGAGGAAGACACGCGTCGCCTGTGGCATGACGCCGGCGGCATCGCCGTGACCACCTGGCTGCAGACGCGCCGCATTCCCTGGTCGGCGATCGGCGGTGTCGAGCATGTCGACCTGAACCGGGCGGCGCGCGAGGCCCATGCGCGCGTCACCCGCAACCGCTACCGCCTGCACCGCCTCGCGGCGCCTCGCAGCGCCCACGCCTGGCGCCTCGTCGACACCGCGGGGCGGCCGATCATCGACCTGGCCGAGACGATGGCGCCGTCCAAAGCTTTCGACGCCCTGCTGACCCAGGCTGCGGCCCGCGCCCGCGGTGCCGCGACATGACCGTGAACGACCGGAGGTTCCCGATGCGCGAAGCGTCCGCCGACTCCGCCCCGGCCAAGTCCACGGCGCGGGATGAACTGACGCGCGGGCGCACCGATACCGGGACGCCCGAACGCTGACGCGTCCTACCAGGTGCCGACGTTGGGCATCGACACCCAGGGCTCGGCCGGTGGCAGCGGATCGCCGCGCTGCAGCAGTTCGATCGAGATCTGGTCGGGCGAGCGCACGAAGGCCATGCGGCCGTCGCGCGGCGGGCGGGCGATCACCACGCCGTGGTCCTGCAGGCGCTTGCAGGCGGCGTAGATGTCGTCGACCGCGTAGGCCAGGTGGCCGAAGTTGCGCCCGCCAGTGTAGACCTCCGGGTCCCAGTTGAAGGTCAGCTCGACCTGGGCCTCGCGGTTGCCCGGCGCTGCCAGGAAGACCAGCGTGAAGCGGCCTTGCGGCACCTCGCGGCGCGACAGTTCCTCCAGCCCCAGCGCGTCGCGGTAGAAGCGCAGCGAAGCGTCGAGGTCGGTGACGCGGACCATGGTGTGGAGGTATTTCATCGCGGGCGGCGCAGCAGAGGACAGGCCGCGATTGTCCGCCGCCGGCCCGGGCGCCGGGTGCACAGGGCCTTGGATTGCCCCATGAAGAAGGGGCTGCCGACGGCAGCCCCTGAGGTCGCTGCTCGCGGGCGTCAGCGGCCGTCGCGCGAGCCGAAGCGCGGCGCGCCGTCGCGCCGGCCGCCGCCAAAGCCACCCGGCCGGCCGCGGCCCTGGCCGTGGCGCTGGCCCGGCAGCGGCTTCTGGGGACGCGGCTTGGGCGGCGTCGGCTCCAGCCCGGCGATCTCACGGGCCTCGATCGGCTGGCGGGTGTAGGCCTCGATCGCGCGGATCTTGCCGCGCTCGCGGTGCTCGGCGATCGTGATCGCCATGCCGCTGCGACCGGCGCGGCCGGTGCGGCCGATGCGGTGCACGTAGTCCTCGGCCTTCATCGGCAGGCCGAAGTTGATGACATGGCTGATGCTCGGCACGTCGAGGCCGCGCGCGGCGACGTCGGTGGCCACGAGCACGCGCACGCGGCCGTCGCGCACGTTCTGCAGGCGGCGGTTGCGCACGCTCTGCGGCATCGCGCCGTGCAGCGCGATCGCGCTGTGGCCCATCTGCTGCAGCGCCTCGGCGATCGCCTCGGTGTCGCCCTGGGTGCTGGCGAAGACGACCGCCTGGTCGAGCTCGGCGTCGGCGAGCCAGTGCTCCAGCAGCTTCTGCTTGTGGCCCATGTTGTCGGCCCAGTGCAGCGTCTGCGTGATGTCGGCGTGCACGTCCTGCGCGGTGGCCAGCTCGAGCCGGCCGGGGCTGCGCATCACCTTGGCGGCGAGCGCCATGATGCGCGGCGCGAAGGTGGCCGAGAACATCAGCGTCTGTTCGCGCGACGCGGTGGCGTCCTGGATCGCCGCCAGGTCCTCGGCGAAGCCGAGGTCGAGCATGCGGTCGGCCTCGTCGACGACGAGCACCTGGGTCGCGTCGAGCCGGATCTGGCCGCGCGTGTGCAGGTCCAGCAGCCGGCCCGGGGTCGCGATCACGAGCTGCGCGCCGCGCAGGTCGAAGAGCTGCTTGCCGAAGGGCATGCCGCCGACCACGGTGGCCACGCGCAGGCCGCGCACCGCGTCGCGCAGCGGGTGGTGCTTGCTGTCGGCGCGCATCGCGTCGGAGACGCCGCGCATCAGGTCGATCGCGTCGGCGGCGACCTGCTGGGCGAGCTCGCGTGTCGGGCAGAGCACGACGGCGCGCGGCGTGGCGACCTTGGCCTGGGCCGGCGCGCCGGCGTTCAGCAGCCGGTGCAGCAGCGGCAGCAGGAAGGCGGCGGTCTTGCCGCTGCCGGTCTGGCTGCTGACCATCCAGTCGCCGCCCTGCAGCGCCGCAGGGATGGCCTGCGCCTGGACCTTGGTGGGCTGCGTGAACCCGAGCTGGGCCACGGCATGCAAAAGGGGAGCGGCGAGGCCCAGGGCCTCGAAATTCGAAACGTCGGTCACAGTGCAGCCGCCGGGTTCGTCCGGCGGGTCCGTCAGCGCCGCAAATGCGGCAGGTTGGTTCGACACATCGACCAACAGACGGAACGCACGGGGTGCGGGGCCTTCAGGGTGCGCCTGAGCGCGAGGCCGGGACTGGTGACGACATGCAGGAGCTTCGGTCGCCCGAAGCACGCCACTCATGTTGCGGCGCAGCGCGATTGTCGCACAGCCGGGCCGCGGACGCGCGATTCCTAGAATGCGGCATGAACACGACGCCCCTTCCGGCCTGGCTGGAGCCGCTCGGCCACGGCATCCACGCGATCGACACAGGCTTCCTGCGCCCGCGCTTCGACGCGGCCTACCTGATCGTGCAGGACGGCCGCGCCGCCTTCATCGACAACGGCACGAAGGACGCGCTGCCGCGGCTGCTGGGGGCACTCGACGTGCTGGGGGTCGCGCGCGACGCGGTGGACTGGGTCATCGTCACCCACGTCCACCTCGACCATGCCGGCGCCACCGGCCTGCTGATGCGCGAGCTGCCGAACGCGAGGCTCGTCGTGCACCCGCGCGGCGCGCGCCACATGATCGACCCGAGCGCGCTGATGGAGGGCGCGCGCGCCGTCTACGGCGCCGAGGAGGTGGCGCGCACCTATGGCGAGCTGCTCCCGGTGCCGGCCGCGCGCGTGCTCGAGACGGCCGACGGCATGACGCTGCAGCTCGCCGGCCGACCGCTGCTGTTCATCGACAGCCCGGGCCACGCCAAACACCATCACTGCATCTGGGACGAGGCCAGCCGCGGCTGGTTCACCGGCGACACCTTCGGCCTGTCCTATCCGGAGCTCGAGACCCCCCAGGGACGCTGGCTGCTGCCGACCACGACGCCGGTGCAGTTCGAGCCCGAGGCGCTGAAGCATTCGATCGCACGCATGCTCGAGCGCGAGCCGGACTGCATGTACCTGACCCACTACGGCCGCGTGACCGGCGTGTCGCGTCTGGCCGCCCTGCTCGCCGCGCAGGTCGATGCGATGGTCGACATCGCCCGCGGCCTGGCCGACGCGCCGCAGCGCCACGAGCGGCTCAAGTCGGCGCTCGGCCGCCTGTACCGCGAGCGGCTCGCGGCGCTCGGCAGCCCGCTGCCGGCCGCGCACGTCGACGGCTTGCTGGCGCTCGACGTCGAACTCAACGCCCAGGGCCTCGGCGTCTGGCTGGACCGGGCGGCGCGTAGCGCCGACGCAGGCGCTGCGAAGCGCGGATAAGCGCCGCGCTCGCCGGCCAGTTGCGCCGGTCGAGGCCGGTTCACGCACGGTTTGGCGCTGCGCCGACACGGCGCGATCAGATTTCCCTACAGACCCTGCCGGAGCCGCAGCCGATAGTGGCTGCGTCCGCGGCGGGTTCTCGCGCTGCGGCCGTAAACCGCCACAGCGCCCCGCGAGGCGCAGAAAGATCGACCGATGCGCCTCAACACGCCCGTGACTGCCGTCGAGTACCCGTTCCCGCGCGGCGAAACCCTGGTGTCGGTGACCGACCTGAAGGGCCGGATCACGTATTGCAACCCCGCCTTCATCACCGTCAGCGGCTACCAGCGCGAGGAACTGCTCGGCCAGCCGCACAACATGATCCGCCACCCCGACATGCCGGAAGAGGCCTTCCGCGACATGTGGGAGACGATCGCCTCGGGCCTGCCGTGGTCGGGCTACGTGAAGAACCGCCGCAAGGACGGCAGCTTCTACTGGGTGCTGGCCAACGTGACGCCGCTGATGGAGGGCGACCGGCCGAGCGGCTACATGTCGGTGCGCACCGAGCCGGCGCGCGACGCGGTGCAGACCTGCGAGTCGCTGTACGCGACGATGCGCAGCGAGAAGTCGGCCGGCAAGCTGGTCCACACGCTCAAGGCCGGCCGCGTCATCAAGGCCGGCTGGGCCGGGCGCGTGGCGCGCCTCGCCGACCACCTGCCGCAGGCGCGGCTGGGACTGATCTGCGCGGCGCTGGCCGGCGCCGGCTACGGCGTCGGGGCCTACGAGGGCAGCGCGTCGATCGCGCTGCCGCTCGGGGCCGTGCTGCTGGTCGCCGGCCTCGTCGGCGGGACGGTGCTGCACCGCGCGACCGTCAAGCCGCTGGCGGCGCTGCTGCGCTTCGCCAACCGCATGGCCGCCGGCGACCTGACGCAGAAGATCACCGCCGACCGCCACGACACCATCGGCCAGCTCACCAAGGCGCTGAGCCAGCTCAACGTGAACCTGCAGTCGATCGTGCGCGATGCGCGCAACGAGGTCGACAGCATGCGCGTCGTCACCGGCGAGATCGCCTCGGGCAACCAGGACCTGTCGGGCCGCACCGAGTCGCAGGCCTCCAGCCTGCAGCAGACCGCGGCGTCGATGGAGCAGATCACCGGCACCGTCAAGCAGAGCGCCGATTCGGCCGAGCAGGCCACCAAGCTCGCAGCCGACGCCACGTCGGTCACCCAGCGCAGCAGCGACGCGGTGCAGGACGTGACGCGCACGATGGGCGAGATCTCGCAGGCCTCGCACCGCATCTCCGAGATCATCCAAGTGATCGACGGCATCGCCTTCCAGACCAACATCCTCGCCCTCAATGCCGCGGTCGAAGCCGCGCGTGCCGGCGAGCAGGGCCGCGGCTTCGCGGTCGTGGCCTCCGAGGTGCGGGCGCTGGCCCAGCGCACCAGCACCGCGGCGCGCGAGATCAAGACCCTGATCGAGGACTCCACCAGCAAGGTCGACGCCGGCAGCCGGCTGACCGCGGCCGCGCGCACGACGATGGACGACGCGCTGCGCACCGTGCAGCAGGTGGGCACGCTGATCGGCGAGATCAGCCACGGCGCGCGCGAGCAGCTCTCGGGCATCTCGCAGATCAACGAGGCGGTCACCCAGCTCGACACGATCACGCAGCAGAACGCCGCGCTGGTCGAGCAGATGGCGGCGTCGGCGGTGTCGCTGGAGGGCCAGGCGCAGACGCTCGCGGAGACCGTCAAGGTGTTCCGCATCGAAGGCGGCGGCTCGGGCGCCACCGACGCGGTGGCGCTGCGCAAGGCGATGAAGCAGCAGCAGCGCCTGCAGGCCGCCTGAACGGGACGCGACGATGCTCGGCTACTTCCGCCTCCCGTCGGCGCCGGTGCGCCGGGCTTCGCCCCCGCCCGCCGCCCGCGGCCCGCAGACCGAGGCGCAGTGGCTGCACCACCGCGCACCGCTCAGGCCCCAGGACGAGGCGCTGTCCCGCATGGCGCTGACGTGGCTCGACCTGCTGCCGGCACACACCCAGCCGCTGGCGCTGTGCGGCCGCTACCCGCGCATCGCCAACCGGCTGGCCGTGTGCTGGGCCGACCCGGTGCTGACCGACCTGGTGCTCGACGACCTGCTGATCGACCGCCGCGGCGGCCGCCAGGGCTTCCCGGCCCCGGTGCTGGCCGACCTGCTCGCGCTGCGCGAACTGCACGAGCGCCGCCCGCGCGTCCATGCGGCCGAGGACCCGTGGTCGCAACGGCTGCAGGCGAGCTGCGACCGCTGAGCGCCGCGCTACACTTCGCATCGAAGAGCCCGCCACGAGCGGGCTCTTCCGTTCAGGAGAGCGCGATGAATGCAGTGAACTTCGCCCTCGCGGGCAAGGTGGCGGTGGTCACCGGCGCGGCGCAGGGCATCGGCGCGGCCTGCGTGCGGCGCTTCGCGCGCGAGGGCGCGCCGGTGGCGCTGTGGGACGTGGACGACGTCCGCGGCGAGGCGCTCGCCGCCGAGCTGCGCGCCGCCGGACGGCAGGCGCTCTACGCGCACTGCGACGTGTCCCGATCCGCCGAGGTGCGCGCCGCGCTCGACGCGACGCTGGCCGCCTTCGGCCGTGTCGACGTGCTGGTCAACAACGCCGGCATCTTCAAGGCCGCCGATTTCCTCGACGTGACCGAAGCCGACTGGGACGCGGTGATCGCGGTCAACCTGAAGGGCCAGTTCCTCGTCGGCCAGGCCTGCGCGCGCGTAATGGCGGCGCAGGGCAGGGGCGCGATCGTCAACATGAGTTCGGTCAACGGGCTGATGGCGATCCCGAGCATCGCCAGCTACAACGCCAGCAAGGGCGGCATCAACCAGCTCACGCGCGCGATGG
>CAYLKR010000112.1:0-8170 GCA_964384225.1 uncultured Methylibium sp. | reverse complement strand
TGGGTCAGTATTGAATGATCGCGGCGGGTCAGTTCTGGGCGATCGTCAACAGCTTCGTCCGGGGCAGCGTGCGGCCCGTCCATGCCGAGATGGTCGCTGCCGCAGGCGGCCGCAACGTCTAGGTGGTCGGCGGCGGTGAACTCGCGGCGCAGTTCCACGATGCCGGGCTGCTGGACGAAGCGATCATCCAGGTGGCTTCGGTCACCCTGGGCAAGGGCAAGCCGCTCTTCCCTCGCCTCGCCACGGATCCCCCCTGGACGCTGCTGTCGGTCCGGCAGGTCGGCCCGGGCTTCGCCGAGCTTCGCTATCGATTGCCCGCGCGCCGCGGCGCGGGTGCCGCCTGAACGTCCGACCGAACGACACGCCCGGGCCGCTGCGTCGCGCCACCCGGCGTTCCCCGACCCGGGCGCACGGCTCGGGGCATGGCGGCCGCGCACGCTGCTGCGATATCCTGACCGCACGCCCTTTTGCGTCTCCAGGAGCCTCTCGCCATGCCCGCCCGCCCGATGCGCGATGAGTTGTCCGCGGTGCTCGCCGGCACGGCGCTGCTGCTGTCGGTGCCGCTCGTGGCGGGCAGGTTCACCGCGGAAGTGAACTGGGGCGCCGGCGACTACGCCGCCGCCGCGGCATTGCTCTCGGCCACCGGCATCGCGGCCGTGCTCGTGCGCCGGTGGGTTGCCGGCCGGGCCGCCCGCATGGCGGGGCTCGCGGCGCTCATGGTGCTGGCCGGCGCGGTGTGGGCCGAACTGGCTGTGGGCCTGCTGCACTGACCGGCCCCGGCCCGGCCGCACCCAAGCGCACAAAGCGCCTGCCCGAGCGAATGCTGCTGCGCGTCCGGCACTGGCTTCAGCACCTGGGCGCACGGCGCCGTGCGCCCCGGGCCGTTGCCTCCGTGACGTGGGAGCAGACCGTCGCTCGCGAGCGGCTCATCGACGACTACCTCGACCCGCGGATCACGCTGATCCCGCCTCACCTGCGAACGACGCTGAGGGCAGCGACCGCCGGGCTGCAGAACGCGCCGTTCACCCGGGACAAGATCCTCGAGGCGATCGCCGGGCATGGGGCCCGACTCCGGTCCGCCATCGACCGGGGCGGCGCCACCCTGACGCCCGCGGAAAGACGCTACTTCGACGAGCTCGACGAACTTTCGGCCGCCGTTCGAAGCGGTTTCCCGGACCGGTAGCGGGCCGTGGCGATCTTGAAGCCCGTCCTGGCCGCACTCGCCCTCCTCGCCGCGTCGTGGTCGCCGGGCGCCGCGGCGCACGAGGGCGCGCACGAGCCGCCGGACGGCACGGTCGGGCTGGTCCGGCTGCCGATGCTGTTCGGCGACGGCGCCTGCGACCGCTTCCCGCCCGGCGCCGTGGCGCTGTACCGCGCTCCGGGGGACCGCAAGCCGATCGGCGAGGTCCGCGTGACGCGGCCGTGGGCCTTCGCCGCGGACGGCGGCTGCAGCGGCCTCGAGGTGCAGGCCTTCGTGGGCACGCGGCCGGCCGAGCCACTGCCGACGCTGGAGCTGGGCTACGAGCGGCCGGCCGGCATCGTGCTGGCGCGGTCGGGGCCGTGGTGCCGGCTGCAGCTGCGGTCGGGCTCGGCCTGGATCCGTGACGGATGCGAGGCCGGGTTCCTGCCGGTGCAGGACCTGCTGCGCGAGCAGCTGCTCACCCTGCGCCCCGGGGCGCTGGACCTCGCGCGTCGCACGCCCGGCGGCGCCCCGCAGCGCGCCTCCCGCGCGCTGCGCGAGGCGACCGACCTGTCGGTGAACTTGCTCAGCACCGAGCGCGTCGGCGGCGCGGTCTGGCTCCAGGTGACCGCCGCGCCCGGCGGGCCCTGCGACGGCGCGCCGCCGCAGGCCGGCGAGACCTTCTGGCTGCCCCTGCACGGCGCCGCCGGCCGGCTCCCTGTGTGGTTCCATGCCCGGGGCTGCTGAGGCCACGGCCCACGTGACCGCATGACGCCGCTCGACTCACTGCTGCCGCTGGCGGCCGACGGCACGGTGCTGCGGCGGCTCGCGCCGGGCGACGTGCAGCGCTTCCACGCCTACCGCAGCGATGCCGGGCTCGCGCGCTACCAGGGCTGGTCGCCGATGACGCTGCCGCAGGCGCAGGCCTTCATCGACGAGATGGCCGGCGTGGCCACGCTGCGCACCGGCGAGTGGATCCAGCTCGCGATCGCCGAGCCGGGCACCGACCGGCTGATCGGCGACCTGGGGCTGTTCCTCGACGCCGACGGCGCCGCCGCCGAACTCGGCTTCACGCTCTGCCGCGAGGCCCAGGGTCGTGGGCACGCCACACGCGCCGTCCGGGCCGCCACCGGCCTCGTCCATGCGGCCTGCGCGGCGCGCACGGTCCGGGGCGTCACCGACGCGAGGAACCGCGCGTCGATGCGCGTCCTCGAGCGGGCGGCGTTCTCGCGCTCGCACACCCAGGACGCGGTCTTCAAGGGCGAGGCCTGCACCGAGGTGGTGTACGTCCATCACCGGGCCGACCGCTGACCCGGCGGGGTCGGCGCCGCCGAGCCGTCCGGCCTGCGCAGAGGCTTCCACCGCCCGAAGGACGCGGCATCATCGGCGCCACGCCGCCGCACGGAGGACTCGCCATGACCGCCGACACCACCCTCGGTTCCTGCCTGTGCGGCGCGGTACGCCTCGCCGCGGCGCTGCCGGCGAAGTGGGTCGCGCACTGCCATTGCAGCTTCTGCCGCCGCGCGCATGGCGCGGCCTTCGTCACCTGGGCCGGGTTCCCCGAAGCGCAGGTGCGCATCGACGACCCCGAGGGCCGGCTGCACTGGTACGAATCCAGCCCCGGCGCGCGGCGCGGCTCGTGCGCGCGCTGCGGCACGCCGATGCTGTTCACCGCCGAGCGCTGGCCCGGCGAGATGCACGTCGCCCGCACGCTGCTCGACGACGCGCTGCAGCAGCTCCCCGCGGCGCATGTGTTCTACGAGACGCATGTGCCCTGGCTCGAGGTCGCGGACGGCCTGCCGAAGAAGTGCAGCACGGCCTGAGGCCCGCCGCCTCCGGACCTCGCCGATGCCGCTGCCCGAGTTCTCCACGATCCGCAGCGAGCGCCTGCGTCTGCGGCCGGTCGCCACGGCGGACCTGCCCGACCTGCTGGCGGTCAACGGCGACGACGAGGTGACGCGCTTCCTGCCGTATGCGAGCTGGCGCGGCCTCGACGACGGCCACGCCTGGCTGGCGCGCATGGAGGCGCTGCAGGCCGAGGGCAGCGGCCGGCAGCTGGTGATCGAGCGCAGTGCCGACGGCCGCGTGCTCGGCGGCGTGCTGCTGTTCCGGCACGACGCGGCGAGCGCGCGCGTCGAGCTCGGCTACGTGCTCGGCCGCGCCCACTGGCGCTGCGGCTACGCGCGCGAGGCGCTCGGCGCGGTCTGCCGGACGGCCTTCGCCGGGCTCGGCATCCGTCGCATCGAGGCCGAGGTGAACCCGGAGAACACGGCGTCGTGCCGGCTGCTGCGCGCGCTGGGCTTCGTGCACGAGGGGCGGCTGCGGCAGCGCTGGGTGGGGAAGGACGGCCGGCCCTACGATACGGACCTTTATGGGGCGCTGGCCAGCGAGTGGCGGGCGCAGGAGGAGCGGCGATGATCGAAGCGGGCGGCGCGGGGCGCGGGCGGGGCCGGCGCGCATGACGGCGCTGGCCACGCTGCTCGGCAGCACGCTGCCGATCGTCCAGGCGCCGATGGCCGGCGTGCAGGACCACCGGCTCGCGGCCGCCGCGTGCAGCGCCGGCGCGCTGGGCTCGCTGCCCTGCGCGATGCTGGCCCCCGAGGCGATGCGCGGCGAGCTCGCCGCGCTGCAGGCCCAGGCGGCGGGGCGGCCGTACAACGTCAACTTCTTCTGCCACCAGCCGCCGCCCCCCGACGCGGGCCGCGAGGCGGCCTGGCGCGCCGCGCTGGCGCCCTACCACGCCGAGTTCGGCATCGACGGCGCGGCGATCCCGGCCGGTGCCGGCCGGCTGCCCTTCAGCGCCGCGGCGGCCGAGGTGCTGGAGGCCTTCCGCCCGCCGGTCGTGAGCTTCCACTTCGGCCTGCCGGCGCCCGAGCTTCTGGCGCGCGTGCGGACCTGGGGCGCCAAGGTGCTCTCATCCGCAACGACCGTCGAGGAGGCGCGCTGGCTCGAGGCGCAGGGCGTCGACGCGGTGATCGCCCAGGGCCTGGAGGCCGGCGGCCACCGCGGCCATTTCCTGAGCGACGACCTGACGGCGCAGATGGGCCTGTTCGCGCTGCTGCCGCAAGTGCGGCGCGCGGTGCGGGTGCCGGTGATCGCCGCCGGCGGCATCGCCGACGCCGCCGGCGTGCGCGCCGCGCTGGCGCTCGGTGCGGACGGCGTGCAGGTCGGCACCGCCTACCTGCTGTGCCCCGAGGCCACCACCTCGGCGGTGCACCGCGCGGCGCTGCAGGGCGAGGCGGCGCGCCACACGGCGCTGACGCGGCTGTTCACCGGCCGGCCGGCGCGCGGCATCGTCAACCGGCTGATGCGCGAGCTGGGCCCGATGAGCGAGGCGCCGCCGGCCTTTCCGCTGGCCACCGCGGCGATCGCGCCGCTGCGCGCGGCGGCCGAGGCGCAGGGCAGCGGCGACTTCTCGCCGCTGTGGTCCGGGCAGAACGCGAGCGGCTGCCGCGCGCTGCCGGCGGCGGAGCTGACGCTCGCGCTGGCCCGGTAAAATTCGCGGCATTCCAGGCCCGGCGCCCTGCCCCGCGGCGCCCCGCCACGGGCCTGCCCTCCCCGCGAAAGACCCCTGCCATGAGCCTCAAATGCGGCATCGTGGGCCTGCCCAACATCGGCAAGTCCACCCTCTTCAACGCGCTGACGAAGGCCGGTATCGCGGCCGAGAACTACCCCTTCTGCACGATCGAGCCCAACGTCGGCATCGTCGAGCTGCCCGATCCGCGGCTGCAGGCGCTGGCGGCGATCGTGAAGCCCGAGAAGATCGTCCCGGCGATCGTCGAGTTCGTCGACATCGCCGGACTGGTGGCGGGCGCCTCCAAGGGCGAGGGCCTGGGCAACCAGTTCCTCGCGCACATCCGCGAGACCGACGCGATCGTCAACGTGGTGCGCTGCTTCGACGACGAGAACGTGATCCACGTCGCCGGCAAGGTGGACCCGATCGCCGACATCGAGGTGATCCAGACCGAGCTCTGCCTGGCCGACCTGGCGACGGTGGAGAAGTCGCTGGCGCGCTGGGTCAAGCCCGCGAAGGCCGGCGACAAGGACGCGCAGCGCCTGTGCGCGGTGCTCGAGAAGTGCCAGGCGGCGCTGAACGAGGCGAAGCCGGTGCGCGGCATCGACTTCAGCCGCGAGGAGCTGGTGGTGCTGAAGCCGCTGTGCCTGATCACCGCCAAGCCGGCGATGTTCGTCGGCAACGTCGACGAGGGCGGCTTCGAGAACAACCCCCACCTCGACCGCCTGCGCGCCTACGCCGAGACGCAGAAGGCGCCGGTGGTGGCGATCTGCGCCAAGACCGAGTCCGAACTCGCCGACATGGCCGACGAGGACAAGCTGATGTTCCTGCAGGAGATGGGGCAGGACGAGCCGGGGCTGAACCGCCTGATCCGCGCCGCGTTCAAGCTGCTCGGGCTGCAGACCTACTTCACCGCCGGGGTCAAGGAGGTGCGCGCCTGGACCATCCACATCGGCGACACCGCGCCGCAGGCGGCCGGCGTGATCCACGGCGACTTCGAGCGCGGCTTCATCCGCGCCCAGACCATCGCCTACGACGACTTCATCGCCTACCAGGGCGAACAGGGCGCCAAGGAGGCCGGGAAGATGCGCGCCGAAGGCAAGGAGTACGTCGTCAAGGACGGCGACGTGTTGCACTTCCTCTTCAACGTCTGACCCACTCGAGGCCGGCGTCGCGGCGCTCGAGCCGGGCGAGCTCGGCGGCACCGTTCACCGCGACGACGACGCGCGGCAGTTCGGCCACGGGCGCCGGCGTGCGGTGGGCCACGGTCGCGGTGACGCCGCTGGCGAGCAGCACGAGCAGCGCGGCCAGCAGCAGGGCGAAGCAGGCGGTGTCGAACGGGAGGGTCGGGCGCGGGATGGACATGGCGTTCTCCGGTCGGCCGGCCGCACCGTCGCGGCCTGATGCCAGTGTTCCGGCGCGCCGCCGGCGCGTCCTTGAACGCCGCTGAAGCGTCCTGAAACGTGGCAAGCTCGCGCGCCATGCGCCCCGAGGACGCCGCCCCTGCCCGCCTGCGCTTCGGCCGCTTCGAGCTGCAGCCCGTGGAGCGCCGTCTGCTCGCCGACGGCGAACCGCTGGCGATCGGCGCGCGCGCCTTCGACATGCTCTGCCTGCTGGCCACGCGCGCCGGCCGGCTGGTCAGCAAGGACGAGCTGCTCGACACCGTCTGGGCCGGCCTGGTGGTCGAGGAGAACAACCTCCAGGTGCAGGCCTCGACGCTGCGCAAGCTGCTCGGCGCCGACGCGATCGCCACCATCCCCGGCCGCGGCTACCGCTTCGCGCTGCCGGTGCAGGCCGACGACGCGAACGCCGCGGCCGCCATGCCGCCGGCCGCCGCGGTGCCGCGCGGAGCGGCGCTGCTGCAGCGGCTGCCGGCGCTGATCGGCCGCGACGCCGAGCTGGCCGCGCTGCGCGGGCTGTGCGAGGAGGCGCCGCTGGTCACGCTGCTCGGCCCCGGCGGCATCGGCAAGACGCGGCTCGCGCAGGCGCTGGCGCAGGAACACGCGGCCGCGGCCCCCGAGGCGCTGGCCTGGGTCGACCTGGCGCCGCTGGCAGTGCCGGCGCTGCTGCCCGGCGCGGTGGCCTCGGCGGTCGGGCTGGCGCCGCACACCGGCGGCGACCCGTTCACTGCGCTCACCGCGGCGCTGCGTCCGCTCGAGCTGCTGCTGGTGCTCGACAACGCAGAGCACCTGCTCGACGGCGTCGCGCGGCTCGCGCAGGCGCTGTTGCGCGGCACGCGCGGCGTGCGCCTGCTGGTCACCAGCCAGGCGCCGCTGCGGCTGGAGGAGGAGCGCGTGCTGCGGCTCGACGCGCTGGCACTGCCACCCGCCGCACCGGGCGAGCCGCTGACGCCCGAGCAGGCGCTCGGCCACGGCGCGGTCGCGCTGCTGGTCGAACGGGCGCGCGCGGCGGACCGCCGCTTCACCCTCGATGCGCACAACCTCGCCGCGGTGCTGGCGGTCTGCCGCCGCCTCGACGGCCTGCCGTTGGCGCTGCAGCTCGCCGCCGCGCGGCTGCCGGCGCTCGGCGTGCAGGCGCTGGCCGAGGGGCTGGACCGGCGCTTCGCGCTGCTCAGTGCCGGCTCGCGCGGGGCGCCGGCGCGCCACGGCACGCTGCAGGCGGCGCTGGACTGGAGCCACGGCCTGCTTGCACCGCCGGAGCAGGTGCTGCTGCGGCGGCTCGGCGTGTTCGCCGGCGGCTTCACGCTCGATCTGGCGGTGGCGGTGGCGGCGCCGGGCACGCCGGGCTTCGAGCGCTGGGAGCTGATCGACCGGCTGGCGACGCTGGTCGAGCGCTCGCTGGTCGCGGCCGACGGCGCCGAGCTGCCGCGCTACGCGCTGTCGGAGACCGCGCGCGCCTATGCGCTGGAGCGGCTGGACGAGGCCGGCGAAGCCGACACGCTGCGTGCGCGCCACGCGGCAGCGCTGCGCGCGCGCTTCGCCAGGGCACAGGCCGACTGGCTGCAGCTGCCCGACGACGACTGGCTCGCGCGCTACGAGCCCGAGCTCGACAACCTGCGCGCGGCGCTCGCCTGGGCGCTGGCGAACGACGCCGAGACCGCCGTCGCGCTGGTCGGCGCCGCCGCACCGCTGTGGCACCACCTCGGGCTCGACGGCGAGGCGCGCCATGCCGTCGAGGCGAGCGCGGCGCTGGTCGAACGGCCCGGCCTGCCGGCGGCGCTGGCCGCGGCCTGGTGGCGCGGCGCGCAATGGGCCTGGGCCGAGACCGAGCCGGCGCGCTCGCGGGCCGCCGCGCAGCAGGCCCATCGCCTGTACCGCGAGCTCGGCGATGCGCATGGCCTCTACGCGCAGCTCACCGGCGAGGCCGGCCTGTGGGCCGTGCCCGACGCGCGCGCGCAGGCCGCGCTCGACGCCGCGCTGCAGCTCGAGCAGCCCGACTGGCCGCCGCGCGAGCGCGCATGGGGCCAGCGCGCGCGTGCCGACCTCGCGCGCGCCGCCGGCCGCCTGGCCGACAGC
>CAYLKR010000111.1:0-8227 GCA_964384225.1 uncultured Methylibium sp. | reverse complement strand
TACAAGGATCTCGTCGTCGGCCTGGACATCGGCACCGCCAAGGTGATGGCGGTGGTGGCCGAGGTGCTGCCGGGCGGCGAGCTGCGGGTGGCCGGCATCGGCACCGCCAGCTCGCACGGCCTGAAGCGCGGCGTGGTCGTCAACATCGACGCGACGGTGCAGTCGATCCAGCAGGCGCTGAAGGAGGCCGAGATGATGGCCGACTGCAAGATCACCCGCGTCTACACCGGCATCACCGGCAGCCACATCCGCGGCCAGAACTCCACCGGCATGGTGATCGTGCGCGACAAGGAGGTCACGCCGGTCGACGTGGCGCGCGTGGTGGAGACCGCCAAGGCCATCAACATCCCGAACGACCAGCGGCTGCTGCTGGTGGAGCCGCAGGAATTCGTGATCGACGGCCACGAGGTCAAGGAGCCGATCGGCATGAGCGGCGGCCGCCTCGAGGTCAAGGTCCACATCGTCACCGGCGCGCAGAGCGCCGCCGAGAACATCGTCAAGTGCGTGCGCCGCTGCGGGCTGGAGGTGGACCAGCTCGTGCTCAACCCCAGCGCCAGCAGCCATGCGGTGCTGACCGAGGACGAGAAGGACCTCGGCGTCGCGCTGGTGGACATCGGCGCCGGCACCACCGACGTGAGCATCTTCACCGGCGGCAGCGTGCGCCACACCGCGGTGATCCCGATCGCCGGCGACCTGATCACCAGCGACATCGCGATGGCGCTGCGCACGCCGACCAAGGACGCCGAGGAGATCAAGGTCGAGCATGGCGTGGCCAAGCAGCTGCTCGCCGACCCGGGCCAGCAGGTCGAGGTGCCGGGCCTCGGCGACCGCCCGCCGCGGATGCTGAGCCGCCAGGCGCTGGCCGGCGTGATCGAGCCGCGCGTCGAGGAGATCTTCTCGCTCGTGCACCAGGTGCTGCGCGAGAGCGGCTACGAGGAGCTGCTGTCCAGCGGCATCGTGCTGACCGGCGGCTCGGCGGTGATGCCGGGCATGGTCGAGCTCGGCGAGGACATCTTCCTGAAGCCGGTGCGCAAGGGCCTGCCCCTGTACGCCGGCGCATTGAACGACATGGTGGCGAGCCCGCGCTCGGCCACCGTCATGGGCTTGCTCGAAGAAGCGAGGCTCGCGCGCACGCGCGGCATGAAGGCAGCGCAGCAGGCGGGGTCGGTCCAGACCCTGTTCGGCCGCGTCAAGGACTGGTTCATCGGCAATTTTTGACGCCGACGTTTCGCGATATCACTCAACCGGCAACTGCAACACACACGAAGGAGCTCACATGCCCATCGAAATGATCGAAGAGTTCGAACTCGGCACCCGCATCAAGGTGATCGGCGTCGGTGGCGGCGGCGGCAACGCGGTCGACCACATGATCGCGGAGGGCGTGCAGGGCGTGGAGTTCATCTGCGCCAACACCGACGCGCAGGCGCTGCACCGCTCCAAGGCCGACCAGCTGCTGCAGCTCGGCAGCAACGGCCTCGGCGCCGGCTCCAAGCCCGTGGTCGGCCGCCAGGCCGCCGAGGAGGCCGAGGAGCGCATCCGCTCGGCCATCGAAGGCGCCAACATGGTGTTCCTGACCGCGGGCATGGGCGGCGGCACCGGCACCGGCGCGGCGCCGGTGATCGCCCGCATCGCCAAGGAGATGGGCATCCTGACCGTGGGCGTGGTCACCAAGCCCTTCGACTTCGAGGGCGGGCGACGCATGAAGCAGGCCGAGGCCGGCGTGCAGGAGCTCGAGGCCAACGTCGACAGCCTGATCGTCATCCTGAACGAGAAGCTGATCGAGGTGCTGGGCGACGACATCTCGCAGGACGAGGCCTTCAAGCAGGCCAACGACGTGCTGAAGAACGCCGTGGGCGGCATCGCCGACATCATCCACATCGACGCGTCGATCAACGTCGACTTCGAGGACGTCAAGACGGTGATGAGCGAGCCCGGCAAGGCCATGATGGGCACCGCGATGGCCAGCGGCCCGGACCGCGCCACCAAGGCGGCCGAATCGGCGGTGGCCTGCCCGCTGCTGGAGGGCATCGACCTGTCGGGCGCGAAGGGCGTGCTGGTGCTGATCGCCGCGAGCCGCGGCAGCCTGAAGCTCAGCGAGAGCAAGAACGCGATGAACACCATCCGCCGCTACGCCGCGGACGATGCGCACGTGATCTTCGGCGCCGCCTACGACGAGAGCCTGGGTGACAAGCTGCGCGTCACCGTCATCGCGACCGGCCTGGCGCAGAACAAGCGCGCCCAGGCGCCGATGACCGTGGTGCATGGCGGCCAGCAGCTGCGCACCGGCACCGACAACGTGCCGGTGCTGAACCAGTCGGTCCAGCATCCCGCGGCGCCGGTCGCCGGCCCGGACTACGGCAGCCTGAACGTGCCGAGCGTGTGGCGCAGCGGCCGCACGCAGGCGGCAGCGAAGGTCGATGCGCTGGCGAGCAACGGCATGGACGAGATCGAGATTCCGGCGTTCCTGCGGAAGCAGGCGGATTGAGGTCTATCGATCTTCGTTCCTTCGTGTGTTGCTGAGAGGTCGCCTGGGGAGCCGGTCCCCGGGCGCCTCGTTTGCTCGTTGCCCGGCCTGCTGCCTGCGGGAGGCCGCGCCGGGATGTGCGCCCGGCGGCGCACCTACTTTCTTTTGCATGGCCAAAAGAAAGTAGGCAAAGAAAAGGCCACCCTGCTCCTTGCGTCTCGCTTCGCGAGCCGTCCCCTGCGCTGCTCGCGCCGGGCGGGAAGTCCGCAAACTCGGCCCGGGTACGGGCCTCAGACATGCGGACTTCTTTCTCCGCCCGCCGCTGCGCTGCTCGGCTGCGTCACAAGGGGCCCAACGCGATCGTGATCAGAAGGACGACAGGGAAGTCGACGCGGTACGCCGAGGTTTAGGCGGCCAGTTGCGCTGGCGCCAGCATGCAGCTTCGGGGGTTGCAGAGGAAAGTTGGGCCGGCGATCATCACAGGATGCAGCCGATCAGGCCGACTTTCGCCGATGTCCCTGCTCGGCCCATTTGATGTTAGGCGTCCGAAACAACCATGACTGCAGATCCTCGCATCATTCGACGCTACACAAACTTGGCATCGGCGCTCCACATTCTCCGAACACGAACGATCACTCTCCTGCCCCCGGATTCCTGGGATGACCGAAATGACCGGGCGCTAATGACTGCGTACAAGGGAAAGAAGAAGTTCAAGTCTGTGCTCGCCCTTTGCTTCTCCCAAGCAGCTGAAACGTACCACCACTGGAAGGTCTTCGCATCTGGGTCCGATGGTGTCTTCGTGGAATTCGAGAAGCGGCGATTGCTTGACGCAATCGCGAGCCCCTACATTCAAGCCAAGCCGATTTCGTACGTCCCAATCGGCAGGCTAAGAACTCATCCGCCAACGCTTGACGAACTCCCGTTCTCTAAGCGTCTCGCTTATCAGGACGAGGACGAGTTCCGCATCGTTTACACGAGCAAGACAGAGAAGGTTGAAACGAAGGCCTTCGAGTTTCCTAGCGGAGCGCTTGAACGAGTCATGGTCAACCCATGGCTTCCCGAGCCGCTCGTCGAAACCATCCGCCAAGTTATCAACTCAATCCCGGGCTGCGAGGTTCTTGAAGTTGCGCAGTCTAGGGTGACTGACAGTCCCGCTTGGCGCAAGCTTGCAGCGTCGTACACCTGACCCGCTCGAGGGGCCTGGGAGGGGGCTTGGATCGGTTGCGTTGGCACCCTCATCCGAAGCCGAGGGCTGGCGTTGACGCTCCTCGGGCCGCTTCGCGGCCCTTCGTTCTTCTGATCACGTCTGTGTTGGGCCCCTTGTGACGCAGCCGAGCAGCGCAGCGGCGGGCGGATCAGGAAGTCCGCATGTCTGAGGCCCGTACCCGGGCCGAGTTTGCGGACTTCCCGCCCGGCGCGAGCAGCGCAGGGTACGGCTCGCGAAGCGAGACGCAAGGAGCAGGGTCCCCCTTTCTTTGCCTACTTTCTTTCGGGGAAGCGAAAGAAAGTAGGTCGCCGTGCGGGGGCGAAATCCCCGCGCGGCCTCACGCAGTGGCACTACCGCCACGATAGCCCCCACCGCCCGAGCGAGGCGCGCAGCGCTTCCTACAATCCCACCCATGCTCCCCCAGCGCACGCTGAAATCCATCACCCGCGCCGTCGGCGTCGGCCTGCACACCGGCCAGCGGGTCGAGTTGACGCTGCGCCCGGCGCCGCCCGACAGCGGCATCGTGTTCCGCCGCGTCGACCTGCCGGTGCCGGTGGAGATCCCGGTGCGGGCCGATTCGGTGTGCGACACCAAGGGACTCGCGTCCACGCTGTCGCCCGGCGGCGAGCCGGGCGCGCCGAAGGTCAACACCGTCGAGCACCTGATGTCGGCCTGCGCCGGGCTGGGCATCGATAACCTGCTGGTGGACATCACCGCCGAGGAGGTGCCCATCCTCGATGGCTCGGCGGCGAGCTTCGTCTACCTGCTGCAGAGCGCGGGGTTCGCGGAGCAGCCGGCGCCGAAGCGCTTCATCCGCGTGCTCAAGACGGTGGAGGTGCGCGAAGGCGAGGGCGCGCGCGCCAAGTGGGCGCGGCTCGAGCCCTTCCACGGCTGGAAGTTCAGCTTCGAGATCGACTTCGGCCACCCGGCGGTGGACCAGACCGGCCAGCGCGTCGTGTTCGACTTCTCCGAGGGCCAGTACCCGCGCGACATCGCGCGCGCGCGCACCTTCGGCTTCACGAAGGACGTGGAGATGATGCGCTCGCGCGGCCTGAGCCTGGGCGGCAGCATGGACAACGCGATCGTCGTCGACGATCAGCGCGTGCTCAATGCCGAGGGCCTGCGCTACGACGACGAGTTCACCAAGCACAAGGTGCTCGATGCGATCGGCGACCTCTACATCGCCGGCCACCCGATGCTGGCCGCCTACACGGCCTACAAGTCCGGCCACGCGCTGAACAACGTGCTGCTGCGCAAGCTGCTCGACGACCCCTCGGCCTACGAGATCGCGACCTTCGAGCGCGCCTCGGACGCGCCGCGAGGCTTCGCGGCGCCGGCGCCGGCCTGGTGAGCGGACGGCGGCCCGCGCGATGCTGGTCTTCCGCTGGATCCTGCTGCTGCTGCTGGTCGCGGGCATCCTGTGCTTCGCGATGTACATCGGCACCGCCGACCGCCGCTGGCGCGACCGCGGCCTGATCATCGTCAAGTGGACGGTGCTGGCGGCGCTGGGCTTCTTCGCCGTGCTGATCCTGGAGCGCCTGGCGCTGATGGTGTGAGGCCGGCCCCGTGATCACCGGAACCGTGCTGGTCTTCGGCCTGCTGGTCGGCATGCAGCATGCGCTGGAGGCCGACCACCTGGCCGCGGTCGCGACGCTGGTCGCGCGCGAGCCCGACAAGAAGCGCGTGGTCCGCCAGGGCGTGTTCTGGGGCCTCGGACACACGCTGACGCTGCTGGCCTTCGGCGGCGCGGTGATGGTCGTCGGCCTGGCGCTGTCGGAGACGACGGTGCATGGCCTCGAGGCTGCCGTCGGCGTGATGCTCGTGGCGCTCGGCCTGGACCTGCTGCGCCGGCTCTGGAAGGACCGTGTGCATTTCCACGCCCACCGCCATGCCCCGCAGGACGCGCCGCACTTCCACGCCCACTCCCACCACGGCGAGAGCGGCCCGCACGACCGCGACGCGCATCGCCACGAGCACCGGCCGCTGCCGCTGCGCGCGCTGCTGGTCGGCATGGTCCACGGCCTCGCGGGCTCGGCGGCGCTGGTGCTGCTGACGCTGCAGCAGGTCGGCGACCCGTGGATCGGGCTGCTGTACGTGCTGGTCTTCGGGCTCGGCTCGGTGGCCGGCATGGGGGCGCTGTCCTGGGCCGTGTCCTTGCCGCTGCGCTTCACCGGCGGCCAGTTGACGGCCGGCCACCGCGCGCTGACCGCCGGTGTCGCGCTGGCGAGCATCGGCCTGGGCCTGCTGACCGTGGCCGAGCAATGGCCGGCCTGACGCCGGGTCGCGTCAGATGAACCAGAATCCGCGCGCCGCCGGCGCGGGAATTGCCTGCCGGGGGCGCGGAGGCCTTTTTGATGTTCCCACTGGTAGCAACCCTTAGTCGCCGGCGCTTCCTCGCGACCGGCGGCAGCCTGGCGGCCGCGCCGCTGCTCGCCGCGCAAGACGCCACCGGCGGCGACCCCTTCGGCTCGCTGCAATGGCCCGGCCTGCAGCGCGAGTTCTTCGGCAGTGCGCCCGTGCGCTTCGACGAGCGCGTCCAGGTCAAGGGCCCCGGCTTCGCGGTCGACCCGATGACGGTGCCGATCACGGTCTCGGCCGACGGCCTGGCCGATGTGGAGCAGATCCTCGTCATCGTCGACCGCAACCCGATCCGCAAGGTGCTGGAGTTCGAACCGCTCGGCGGCGGCGCGAAGGCGGCGGTGTCCTTCCGCTTCAAACTGGAGCAGGCGAGCCCGGTGCGCGCGGCGGCGCGCACGAAGGACGGGGTCTGGCATGTCGGCGGCACGCTGGTCGACTCGGCCGGTGGCGGCTGCACCGTGCCGGGCGCGACGCGCGCCGACGGCTCCTGGTCGCGCACGCTCGGGCAGGTCAGCGGCCGCGTGTTCGACGCCCTCGAAGGGGCCGGCGGCGCCCGCGTGCGCGTGCGCGTGATGCACCCGATGGACACCGGCCTGGCGCCGGGCATCCCGGCCTTCTATCTGAAGCGGCTCGCGCTGGCCGACGCCGCGGGGGCCGAGCTGCTGCGCCTTGCGACCTACGAGCCGGTCAGCGAGAACCCGGTGTTCTCCTTCGACTTCGCGCGCAAGCCGGCCGGGCCGCTGCTCGTGACGGGCAGCGACAACAACGGCAACAAGGTCGAGGGGCGGTTGTGAGGTGCGCGAGGCGGCTCGCCGCCGCGCTGCTGCTAGGGCTGTGGCTGGGCAGCGGCCAGGCCGCGCCGGACCCGGCGACGCTCGACTACCGCCTGCAGGCGCGCGCGCTGGCCGACGGCGTCTACGTCGTCGAGGGAGCGAACGCCGACTTCGACCGCGCCAACGGCTGCAACATCATCAACACCGGCTTCCTGGTCGGCCGCGACGGTGTCCTGGTCGTCAACACCGGCCCGAGCCGGCTCTACGGCGAGCAGCTGCGCGCGCTGATCGGTCGGACCACGCCCAAGCCGGTGAAGGCGGTGCTCCACCTGAACCTGCACCCGGACTACTTCCTCGGCAACCAGGCCTTCGCCGACGTGCCGCGCTACGCGACCGCCGCCACGCTCGAGGGCATGCGCGCGGAGGCCGCGGCCTACGAGGACAACCTCTACCGGATGTGCGGCGACTGGATGAAGGGCACCGCTGCGCTGCTCCCGGACCGCGTCCTGTCGCCCGGCGCCACGGTCGATCTGGCCGGCCGGCGCCTCGCGCTGCGTGAGCTGAAGGGCCACACCGCCTCCGACCTCGTGCTCACCGACGAAGCCAGCGGCACCGTCTTCGCCGGTGGCCTGGTGTTCGCCGACCGCGTGCCGACCACGCCGCATGCGCGCGTGGACGAGTGGCTGACGAGCCTCGACGGGCTCGCCGGCATGTCGGTGAGAACCCTGGTGCCGAGCCACGGCCCGGTGGCGCGCGGCCGGGCCGGGATCGACCAGACGCGGCGCTACCTGCGCTGGCTGGACGGCAGCCTGGCGCGCGGGGCGCAGCGCGGGCTGGAGGTGGCGGAGCTGCTGGCGCAGCCGGTGCCCGGGGAGTTCCGCGCCTGGGCGGCCTTCGACACCGAGTACGTGCGCAACGTGCTGCACCTGTACCCGGCGCACGAAGCCCGCTCGCTCCAGCCTCGCTGAAGCAGGGCTGCTCCACCCGGAAGCAGCGCCGGGGGCGCCCGTTGCGGTGAAACCCGCGCTCGGACTGCCCCGGGCCGGCGCCGAGCCGGTGGCACGAGGATTGCGCTCAGACCGCGCGAACGCGGTAAGCGGCCATGTGGCGCAGCTCGCGTCGAACTCGAGGAGACACCCCCCATGCGAACCCGGCTTCTATCCCTGCTGATCACGGCGGCCTGCGCCAGCTTCGGCGCCCAGGCCCAGGGCGTCACCGACGCGATGATCGCCAACGACGCAGCCACCACCGGCGACATCCTGTCCTGGGGCCTCGGCTCGGAGGGCCAGCGCTACTCACCGCTGAACAAGATCAACACCGCCAACGCCAACCGCCTCGTGCCGGTGTGGTCGATGTCCTTCGGTGGCGAGAAGCAGCGCGGCCAGGAGTCGCAGCCGCTGATCCACAACGGCAAGATGTTCGTCA
>CAYLKR010000110.1:0-8254 GCA_964384225.1 uncultured Methylibium sp. | reverse complement strand
GCGTGCAGCGCCTTGTTCGGCTGCACCACCTCGCGCAGCGTGCCGTCGACGCGGAAGCGCACCGCGCTGCTGCGCTCGTAGGGCTCGATGTGGATGTCGGAGGCGCCGTCCTTCGCGGCCTGCGTCAGCAGCGCGTTGAGCATGCGGATGATCGGCGCGTCGTTGGCGGCTTCGAGCAGGTCCTCGACCGCCGGCAGGTCCTGCATCAGGCGCGACAGGTCGACGCCGCTCTCCACCTCGCCGATCACCGCGGCGGCACTGCTCTCGCCGCCGGCGTAGACGCGCGCGATGCGCTGGTTCAGCGTGGCCGGCGCCTCGCGCTCGACAGCGTCGAGCGCATAGAGCCGCGTCACCTCGCTGAGCGCCGCCGGCGACGGCGCGTCGCCGGTCCACAGCACGAGCTGTTCGCCGGTGTCCTCGAGCAGCAGCGTGTGCGCCTTCGCGAAGGCGTAGGGCAGCGGGTGGCGCGTCGCCATGCGTTCCGCCTTCAGGGCCGCACCGGCTGCGGCGTCGCCGCCGGTTCGCTGCTGCCGGACTCGGGCGCGCGCAACGGCGGCAGCACCGGCGCCTCGTTGATCGGCAGCAGCGCGCGCGGCTCGGGCTGGGTGTCCTTCTGCTGCGCGCGGATCAGGTCGTAGCGGTCGAGTGACAGCGACTGGGTCTGCTCGGCCGAGCGCATCACCTGCGGGCGCAGGAAGACCATCAGGTTGCTCTTGCGCCGCGTGCGATTCTCGTTGCGGAACAGCGCGCCGAGGCCCGGGATGGCGGCCAGCCCGGGCACGCGGTCCTGGTTGTTCTGGAACTCGTCCTGCATCAGCCCGCCGAGCACCAGGATGTCGCCGTCGTCGACCACCACGGTCGACTCGATCGAGCGCTTGTTCGTCACCAGCCCGGCCGTCGCGTCGGCCACGCCCTGCGAGACGTTCTGGTTCACGACGCTGGAGGCCTCCTGGTAGATCGTCATCCGCACCGAGCCGTTCTCGCCGATCTGCGGCTTGACGCGCAGCGTGATGCCGACGTCCTTGCGCTCGATGGTCTGGAAGGGGTTGGTCGCGCCGCTGCCGGTGCCGGTGCTGGTGAAGGAGCCGGTGACGAAGGGCACGTTCTGGCCGACGACGATCTTGGCCTCCTCGTTGTCCAGCGTCACCAGGTTGGGCGTGGACAGGATGTTGCCGTCGGCGTTGGTCTCGAGGAAGCGCGCGAGCGCGCTCAGGCCGTAGACGCTGCCGTACCGGCGCACGATGCCGATGTTCAGCCCCGAGCTCGGCAGCGTCGTCGTCGTGCCCTGGGCCGCGGCGATGCTGAGGTTCAGCAGGTTGTTGCCGCCGGTTCCGAAGTTGGTCCCGCCGATGACGCCGTACTTGTCGCCGTCCTTGCCGATCAGCGTCTGCCACTGGAAGCCGGCGTCGGCCGCCTTGGTCGCGTTGACCTCGACCAGCATGGTCTCGATGTAGACCTGCGCGCGGCGCGCGTCGAGCTGGTCGATCACCGCGCGCAGCTGGCGGTACAGCGGCTCGGGCGCCGTGATGATCAGCGAGTTGGTGGCCGGGTCGGCCTGCACGAAGCCGCCGGTCTGCGGGGCTGCGGCCGCGTTGACCGGGCTGGTGGCCTGCTGCGAGGCGCCGGTGCTGCTGCTGGTCGAAGCGGACGAGCCGGGCTGCGGCGTCGGCGTCGTCGACACCGGGCTGGCCAGCGAGCTGGCGCCGCTCAGTCCCGAGCCGCTGCCGCCGCGCGCCTCGCCGGCGAAGGACGCGCGCAGCACCTGCGCGAGCCGCGTCGCGTCGGCGTTCTTCAGGTAGACGACGTAGATGCCGCTGCCGCCGGCGCCGCCGGCGCCGGGGCGGTCGAGCTTCTCGACCAGCGAGCGCGCCTGCGCCAGCCGCGCCGGGCTCGCGGCACGCAGCATCAGCGAGTTCGTGCGCGAGTCGGCCAGCACGGTCAGCGCGCCGACGCCGGCCGCCCCGGGCACGCCGGGCGTGCCCTCGGAGAGCCGCTGGATCACCGGCGCCAGGTCGGCCGCCACCGCGTGCTGCAGCGGCAGCACCTCGACGTCGCTGGTCGACGGCGAATCCAGCGCGGCGATCATCCGGGCGATGCGCTGCAGGTTGTCCGCGTAGTCGGTGATGACCAGCGAGTTGCTGCCCGGGTTGGCGTTGATCGTGTTGTTGGGGCTGATCAGCGGCCGCAGCACGGTCACCAGGTTGTTCGCGTTCTCGTGCTGCAGGCGGAAGATCTGCGTGACGATCTGATCGCCGCGGCGGTTGACCTCGCCGACCGAGACGGTGCCGGTCTGCAGCTTGCCCTCGGCCTCGGGCACCACCTTCAGCAGGCCGGCCACGTCGACCACGGTGAAGCCGAGCCCGCGCAGCGAGGCCAGGAAGCTGCGGTAGGCGTCCTGCGGCGCCAGCGGCTGCTCGCTGTACAGGGTGATCTGGCCGCGCACGCGCGGGTCGACGATGATCTGGCGGTCGACGATCGCCGCCATGGCGCGGGCCACGCCGTCGATCTCGGCGTTGACGAAGTTCAGCGTCACCGGCTCGCGGCTCTTGCCGACCGGCACGTCGGCGTTCTGGGCCGCCGACCAGGGCGCTGCGAGGCCGAGGGCCGCGCACAGCGCGCCGGCGCGCAAGGCCGCACGCGCGCGGTGCTTCGGGGGGGTCGCGTTCATGCTCATCCGATCGCAATGACGGACCGCGCGCCGTCGCGCCGTCCGATGATGTTCAGCAGGTTGGCCAGCGCCGCGGCGTCCGGGCCCGCGGCGCTGGCTTCGCCGCGGAAGCGCAGGCCACCGGGGCCGAGCGTACCGCTGCCCGAGAGCTGCAGCGCGCCGTCGAGCGTCGTCAGGCGCAGCGCGGCCGTGCCGTCGGCGCCTTCGTCCGCGCCGAGTTCGAGGCGGTAGCTGCCGAGCCGCTCGAGCGTCGAGACGCGTGAGGCGGTGTCCAGCACGTCGAGGGCGATCGAGCCGTCGATGCGCCATCGGCCCTGGGCCGATTGCAGCGTCAGCCCGGGCGTGGCCGCGCGCAGCACGCCCCCGAGCTGCAGCGTGTTCCACGGCGTGCCGATGCCGGAGAGCCAGCCGGCCGGCCACTGCCCGAGCCCGGACGGCTGCGGCGCCACGCGCACGGTGAGTGTCCCGAGCCCCGGCTGCAGCGTCATCGTGGGCCGGCCGTTCAGGCAGCAGCCGTGCTCCAGGGCCAGCGTCAGGGCCGGCATGGCGCCGGCCAGCGTCGGGCGCAGCGTCCAGCGCAGGCGCCCTGGCAGCGCCCGCGCCTCGCGGCTGCCCGTGCCGCCCCCCAGCACGGCGACGGCGCTGCCGTTCCACAGGCTGCCGCGCGCTTCGGCGAGCAGCAGGTGCCCGGCGGTGGCCCGGTCGACCCAGGCCGCCAGCCAGGCCGCCGGCGCGAACAAGGGCAGGGCGACCAGCGCACCGCAGACGGCGCCCCAGGCCGCCCAGCGCCGGCCGGCGCTCAGCGAGCGTTCCCAGCGCAGCGTCTCGAGCGTGGACTCGGCCCCGTCGTGGTGGCGCGACAGCGCGCTCAGCCGCGACGGCCCCCAGCGCGACAGGCCGAAGCGGGAGGGGCGGACAGGGCGGCGCGCCATGGTCGGCCCGTTCAGGGGGTATGGGGCAGCGACACCGCGACGGTGCCGCTGTAGCCGCTCGGGCCGTTGGACAGGCGCGCTTCGTCGGGCCGGGCGCGTGCGGCGCTGCGCGCCTCGCCCAGCCAGGCCACCAGCGCGGCGCCCGGCACGCCGTTGACGTTGAGCACCGCGCGGTCACCTTGCAGGACGAGCTTGGCGTTGTCGCCGAGCCGGTCGGTTGCCGCCTGGAGCGCGGCGCGAGCTTGCGCGGGCTGCACCGTGGGCAGGCTGCGCAGCTCCTTTGCCTCGACGGCGAGGCGCTGCATCTGCTGCAGCTCGGCGTCGACCGCGTCGATGCGCGGCGGCAGTTCGCGCAAGGTGCGCAGCGCCGGCTGCACGAGCAGCAGCCAGCCCAGCCCGAGCACGACGACCGTCGCCGCCGTGCGGACCATCAGCCGCTCGCGGGGCGCGAGTGCCGCCCAGCGCGCGGCGAGCTGGGCGCGCGCCTGCGCAATGGCGGGCGGCAGCGTGATGCGGTTCACCGGACGACCCTCGGCCCGGACGCCCGGACGCGGCCCGGCGCGCTCATGTGCGCGACCCTCCGGCGGCCGCGCGGCTGAGCGTGACCCGGCCATCGGCGGCGTCGACGCTCCAGCCGGCCGATGCCAGGGCCGCACGGAAGTCCTCGATCTGCTCGTCGCCCCAGCCGGGGATGGCCAGCGTCAGCTTGCCGCCTTCGTAGCTGAGGGTCTGCACCGGCGTGCCGGCCGGCCAGCCGGTGGAGGCGGCGCGCAGCGCCGCCTCGAGGTCGGCGTCGCCGCTGCGCCCGGCGGCGCTGCGCAGCAGGTCGGTCTCGCGCTGCATCTGCGCCGCCGGGTCGTACACGGCGCGGACCTGGGGATGCGCGGCCACCAGCGTCTCGCTCATCTGGCTGCGCTTGGCCGCCAGGCTGGCCTGCAGCTGCCAGGCCGCGACGTTCAGCCCGACGAGCTGCACGGCGACCAGCGCGGCGAGCCCCCAGCGCACCGGCCGCCAGTCGGGCCCGAAGAAGTGGCGCCGCGCCTCACGCAGCGCCGACAGGCCGCGATGGCGCGGGGCGAAGTCGAACTGGCGCAGGTTCCACAGCGAGCGCGCCGCCTGCAGCGCGAACTCGGCATCGGTCAGCACCAGCACCGGCCGCCCGAGCCAGCGCTCGGCGGCGGTGGCAGCCGCCGGCGTGGCGCTGACGCGCAGCTCGGCGGGCAGCAGCGAGCGCAGCAGGCTGCCGCGCAGCGGCAGCATGCGCACGCCGTCGGCATCGGACCAGGTCATCCGGATCGAGGTCGCGTCGATGTCGTCGCCGGTGGTGTCGACATGCGCGCTCGGCGGCTCGTCGGGCCAGATCGCCGGCACGACGCGGTCCACGCGCGGACCGGCGCTTTCCAGTGCGGCGATGTGCGCCGCCAGCGCGTCGCGGTCGGTCACCACGGCCCAGGTGGTGCCGCCGCCCTGCGCGCCCGGCGCGAGCGCGATGTGCAGGCGCTGCGGGTCGTCGAGCAGGGCCTCTTCGAGCAGGCCCGACAAGGCGGCGCGCAGCTTGCGGCCGCTGGTGCGCGGGCAGGTGACGCGGTGCCAGCTGACGTCGGCGGCCGGCAGCACCGCGACGAGCTGGTCGGCGCGCGGCAGCAGCGCCGGTGCGGCCCGCCCGCTCTGCAGCGCGCTCAGCCCATCGACGGTGAGGACGAAATCGAACTCGCCGCCGGCGGACGCCGGGCCGGCCGGGCTGGCCTGTCCGGCCTGGAGGCGCTGGTGCGGAGGAAGGAGGACGACGAGCGTGGACATGCGCTGGGGGGTCTCGATTCATTGTAGGGGCCGGTCATGACGCATCCTCCCCGGGCGCGCCCTCAGCCGCCGGCGGGCTCCACGCCGGCCAGACGCTCGCGCCGCAGCGTCACGATCTGACGGCCGCGCCGCTCGACCAGCGCGCTTTCCTCGACCACCCGGTCCTCCAGCCGCAGCCGCCCGCGCACCTCGAAGAAGCTCGACGCCACGGAGGCGTGGCGGTCCTGGAGCAGCGCGCCGGTCGGCAGCAGCGCGCGCGCTTCCTCCAGGCTCGCGAAGGCGCCGCGCTGGCGCGCCTGCACCAGCCGCTCGGCGCTGGCCAGGTCGATGCCCAGCACCGCCGCCAGCACCTCGCGCGGCGCGGTGTTGATGTTGACCGGCGTGCGCACCGGCAGCAGCGTCACGTAGGGCGCGAGCTTGGTCAGCGTGGCCGCGTCGATGCCCAGCCAGCCGAGCTGCGAGACGCGCTCGGGCAGCAGCGGCGGGTCGGCCGAGCGCACCGCGGCGACCGGGTCCGGCGGCGTGCTGCCGGAGGCCGGCGGGGACGGGGCGGCGGGCGCCTGCGGCGCGGCGTCGCGGATGGCCTGGGCGAGCGCCGGGCCGAGCCCGGCGTTGGCGCCGACGGCCTCGAGCAGCCGCAGCAGGATGCGCTCCTCGGCCTGGCCCTGGGGGCCGGTGTCGGCGAGGTTGCGCAGGTTGTAGCGGCCCTGGGCGTCGACGATCGAGCCGGACAGGAAGGCCTCGGGCGCGTCGTCGGTATTGTCGCGGTCGGCGGCGAGGAAGGTCGACAGCCGCGCCTCGGCCAGCGGCACCGCCCAGGGCTCGCCGAGGTGGTCGGCGCCGCCGGTGCCGGCGTCCTCGCGCAGGATCAGCCGCGCCCAGTCGACCGCGCCACCGAGGATCCAGTGGCTCTGGCTGCGCGCACGCTCGGCGGCCTCGATCTGCACCGCGCGCCATTGCTGCCAGACCATCGCCGCTGCCAGGCTGGCGATCAGCGTGACGATCACCATCGCCGTCAGCAGCGCCGCGCCGGCCTGGGAGCGGGCCAGCGGCCTCATGGCGACCCCTGGGGCGCGAGCAGCACGTCGCGCGTCAGCGTGCCCGCGTGGCCGCTGCCCGGCGCGAAGCCGAGCACGACGCGCACGCCGCCGGGCAGCTGCTGGCGCTGCGAGGCACCGGGCGCCTCGCCGGGCTCGGCCTGGTCGCCGGTGGACTGGGCGTTGCTCCACGAGTTGCCGCGCCAGAAGTAGAGCTGCCAGCCCTCCAGGCCCTGCAGCGCGCGCAGCTGGCCGGCCTCGTTGCCGATCAGCTGCTGCGAGCGCAGCCAGGCCTCCTGCAGCGCCTGCGCCCGGGTGGCCGGGGGGGCGCTCCAGCGCATCCAGCTGCCGCCGCGCAGCGACCAGACGACGAGCTGCAGCCCGGCGTCGGTGCGCCGCGTCAGCCGCAGGCTCGCGCCGTCGAACTGCAGCGCCGGCACGACGCCGCTGTCCTGCACGGCCTCCAGGTCCGTCTCCCATTGCGCGAGGGTCGATTGCAGCCGCAGCTGGCGCTCGAGCTTGCCGTTGGCGATGTCGCGTGAACGCAGCATCGCGTCGACGCCCTGCCACGCCATGCCGGCGATCACCGCCAGGATCAGCAGCGCGACGAGCAGCTCGACGAGCGTGAAGCCGCGCGCCGGTCGCCGGGGTTGCCGCGGGCAGCGCAGCATCAGTATCTGGACTGGATCGTCGACAGCACGAGGATGCGCCGGCCCTCGGTGTCCTCGATCACGGCGTCGACGCGCCGGAAGTTCGGGTTCGGCGTCGGCCTCACGGTCAGGATGCCGAAGTACTCGACGCCGAGCTGCTGGCAGGCAAAGTCGATCTCGCCCACGCCGGGGAACTGGCGCGACAGCTTGAGCGCGGCGAGCTGGTTGTCGGCGCACCATTGCGCGGCCGTCACGTCGATCAGCCGCTGCGCGTTGCCGGTCAGCGCGCCGGCCGCCTTGATGCCGGTCGCCAGCGTGATGGCGACGACCGCCAGCGCGACCAGCACCTCGATCAGCGTCATGCCGCGCGGGCGGCGGTCAGCGCGGCGCATCGTCCGTCTCGGTGCTGCCGTCCGACACCACGAAGGGCCCGAGCCCGTCGGTCACGAGCGCGAGCTGTCGCGCCTCCAGCCGCAGCACGATGCGCTGCGCGCCGATCATCGGCTCGGGGCCCAGCACGGCCGACGACGCGCGGCCGCGGTCGGTCTGGATCTCGGCCGCTATACCCCCGGTGAGCCACTGCTCGGGCAGGTCGACGGTGCCCGGCAGGCCGACGAAATGGAAGCTGCCGTCGCGGCGCTCGGCGTCGGGGTTCACCGGCACCCAGCGCACCGCGATGCCCGCCGCCCGTGCCTCGGCTCGCGCCGCTTCCAGCAGTGCGGCGAGCCGGGCGGCCTCGCGCTCGAGGCGGGTCTCGGAGGGGTCGCGCAGCGCCAGCGTGGCCACGGCCGAGGCGATCGCGATCAGCGCCACGACCACCATCAGCTCGATCAGCGTGAAACCGCGCGCCGCGTCGCCGCGGCGCAGCCGGTCACTGCCACGAGCCGATGTCGGCGTCCTTGCCTTCGCCACCGGGTTGCCCGTCGGCCCCGAAGCTGAACACGTCGACCTCGCCCTTCACGCCGGGGTTGGCGTACTGGTAGGGCCGGCCCCAGGGGTCGTTGGGCAGCTTCTCGAGGTAGGGCTTCCAGTTCGGCGGGACCGGCGTCTCGGTCGGCTTGGCGACCAGCGCGTTGAGGCCCTGCGGCGCCGTCGGGTAGCGCTGGTTGTCGAGGCGGTAGAGCTTGAGCGCCTGCATCAGGTTGCCGACGTCGGTGCGCGCGGCGG
>CAYLKR010000109.1:0-8278 GCA_964384225.1 uncultured Methylibium sp. | reverse complement strand
ACCCAGAGCATGGTCGTGCTGACCGACGCGCAGGGCACGATCCTGCACTCGATCGGCGACGAGGACTTCATCGAGAAGGCCGCCAAGGTCGCGCTGTCTCCCGGCGTGAACTGGGCCGAGTGCACCAAGGGCACCAACGGCATGGGAACGGCGCTCGTCGACGAGCGGCCGGTGCTCGTCCATGCCGACGAGCACTTCATGCACGCCAACCACTTCCTGACCTGCCAGGCCTCGCCCATCCTCGACCCGCGCGGCAACATCCTCGGCGTGCTCGACGTCTCCGGCGACCGCCGCGGCTACCACCCGCACACGATGGGGCTGGTCAAGATGTCGGCGCGGATGATCGAGAACCACTGGCTCAGCGACGACTTCCGCGACGCGCTGCGCCTGCACTTCCACCTGCGCGCCGAGTTCATCGGCACGCTGATGGAGGGCATCCTGGCGATCGACCGCGACGGCCGCTGCCTCGGCGCCAACCGCAGCGCGCTGGACCTGCTGGGGCTGTCGGGCGCGGCGGTGCGCATGCACACGGTGACCAGCCTGCTCGGCAGCCCGGTCGGCGCGATCGTCGATGCCTGCCGCCTGCCGCAGGGCGCGCCGCTGCGCCTGGCGCTGCCGAACGGCCAGCTGGTCTATGCCCAGGCGCGCTGCAACTGGACGCTGTGGCAGCCGGCCGGAGCGGTGGGCCCCGAGGCCGCCGAAGCCCGCGCCGAGCCGCCTGCTGCGGCCGCCGCCGAACCCGCGCCGGTCGAACCGCCCGCCGCAACGCCGAGCTTCGGCTTCGCCCGCCTGCTGACCGGCGATGCGCAGGTCGAGGCGGCCATCGGCAAGATCCGCCGCGTGCTCGACCGGCAGATCCCGATCCTGATCCTCGGCGAGGCCGGCAGCGGCAAGGAGGTGCTCGCGCGCACGATCCACGCCGAGTCGCAACGCCGCGCCAAGCCCTTCGTCGCGGTGCAGTGCGCGTCGACCTCGGAGGCGGCGCTCGAGGCGGAGCTGTTCGGCTACGCCGAGGGCGTGTTCCCCGGGGCGCGGCGCAAGGGCGCGGCCGGCAAGCTGGTGGAGGCCACCGGCGGCACGCTCTTCCTCGACGAGGTCGGCGGCCTTCCCGCTGCCTTGCAGGCGCGGCTGCTGCGGGCATTGCAGGAGCGCAAGATCCTGCCGCTCGGCGCCGCCGCGCCGGTCGCGATCGACGTCGCGGTGATCGCCGCCACCGACCGCCAGCCGCGTGACCTGCTCGACGGCCAGGGCCTGCGCGAGGACCTCTACTACCGCCTCAACGGCCTGGCGGTGAAGCTGCCGCCGCTGCGCGAACGCACCGACCTCAAGGCCCTGGTGCGCCAGCTGCTGGCCGACGAGGCGCCGGGCACGCCGCCGGTGCTGTCGGCCGAGGTCGATGCGCTGCTCGCGCGCTACGACTGGCCGGGCAATCTGCGCCAGCTCGCCGGCGTCCTGCATACCGCCGCGGTGATGGCCGCCGGCGAGCCGCGCATCACGCGCGAGCACCTGTCCGACGACTTCCTCGACGACGCGATGCGCCGGCTCGCCGAGTCCGCGCCGGCTGCCGTCGAGGAGCCCGTCCCGGCGGGCGAGACGGAGCCGACCGGCACGCTCGAGGAGATCGAGCGCGAGATGATCCGCCGCGCCGTCGAAGCGGCGGGCGGCAACATCTCGGTCGCCTCCAAGCGGCTGGGCATCAGCCGCAACACGATCTACCGCAAGCTGCGCTGGCGCGAAGAGGCCTGAGCCGCGAGCGAGGCGGCCCAGGCCTGCGCCGCCTCGCGCAGGGCCGGTGCGAGCCGTGGATCGCTCATGCGGTGGCCGGCGCCGGCCACCGCGCGGCAGTGCGGCGCCAGACCCGCCGCCGCCAGCGCAGCGGCCAGCCGCTCGGCCTGGGCCGGGTCGCAGGTCGCATCGGCAGCGCCCCAGACCAGCATGACGGGGCTGTCGTCCGCCAGCGGCGGCACGACCGGGCCGCGCGGAACGCCCTCGCGCTCGCCCCATCCGGCGGCAGCGTAGTGGGCATGGACGGCCCAGGAGGCGCGCTGCGCCGCGGTCGGCCCGCCCCCCGGCGCCGACCAGCGCGCGCCGCTGGCGGCGATCCCGCCGGGCGCCGACTGCGCGTCGTCGAAGGCCGCCCAGGCCTGGACCACCGCATCGCCCTCCGGCGAACCACCAAGGGTCAACCCTGAGTCAGGGATGAACGACTCTGTCTCGCCATGGTACAGACTGTGAACGGCATCGGCGGCCTCGGCACCCAAGGCCAGCCGCCCGGCTGTGCCCAGCCAGGTGCTCCACGGCGCGATGTAGCGCCGCGTCTCGGCGAGCGTGCCGAGGAAGGGGCTGCGCAGCAGCAGGCCGGCGACCCGGCCGGGGTGGCGCGACGCGTAGGCCAGCGCGACGCGCGCGCCCCAGGAACCGCCGCAGAGGGCCCAGCGTTCCAGCCCGAGCGCCGCTCGCAGCCTCTCCATGTCCTCCAAGAGGTCGGTCAGGCGATTGGCCGTGCAGCAGCCGGCCGGCGTGCTGCGGCCGCAGCCGCGCTGGTCGATCATCAGCCAGCGCACCGGGCAGCCCTGGAACCACGCGGCAGGCTCGGGCCGGCTCGCGCCGCCCGGGCCGCCATGGACCACCAGCACCGGCAGGCCCTCCGGGTCGCCGCCCTCGGCCCACCAGACCCCATGACCGTCGACCGTCGGCAGCCAGTGGCCGGTGGGCAGCGGTGGAACGGGGCTCGGAGCAGTCACAGGGTCTGTGCGGGGTTGCGACGGCACTAGTGTCTGCGAGACGCTCCTCAGGTTGGGCTGCGCCCGGGCCTGCCCGGACAATCGCCCCGATTGAGTTTTTTGCCCGCCGCGGGCGCGGCGGGCGGCGATCATCATGCAGTGCAAAACGACTCCCCCCATCCCGAAGCGCCGGAGGCATCCGGCATGAGAGTGCTCGTCCTCGGCTCCGGCGCCGGCGGCGGCTGCCCGCAATGGAACTGCAACTGTGCGGTCTGCGCCGCCGCGCGCAACGGCACCCGACTGATCCGGCCCCGCACGCAGAGCTCGATCGCCGTCTCTGCGGACGGCAAGCGCTGGGTGCTGATGAACGCCTCGCCCGACATCGGCCAGCAGCTGCGCGTCCAGCCCATCCTGCATCCCAAGCAGGGGCTGCGCGACACGCCGATCAAGGCCGTTGTGCTGATGGACGCGCAGATCGACCACGCGACCGGCCTGCTGAGCCTGCGCGAGGGTCCGCCGATCGAGCTGTACTGCACGCCCTGCGTGTTCGAGGACCTGACCACCGGCCTGCCGATCCTCAGCGTGCTCGACCACTACTGCGGCGTGCACTGGCACATGCTGCCGGTGGCCGGCGAGCAGAAGGTCGCGGAGTTCACGGTCCCCGGCTTCGAGACGCTGCGCTTCCGCGCGGTGGCGATCCCGGGGAAGGCGCCGCCCTACTCGCCGCACCGCCACGACCCGAAGGTCGGCGACAACATCGCGCTCGAGATCACCGACCTCGACACCGGGCGGCGCTTGTTCTATTCGCCCGGCCTCGGCGAGGTCGGGCCCTACGAGCTGGAATGGATGCGCGACGCCGACTGCCTGCTGGTCGACGGCACCTTCTGGACCGAGGACGAGATGATCACCGCCGGGCTGGGCACCAAGCCCGCGGCGAGCATGGGCCACCTGCCGCAGTGCAGCCGGCCGGGCGCGCCGGGGATGATGGACGCGCTCGACCAGACCCGTGCGCGCCGCAAGATCCTCATCCACATCAACAACAGCAACCCGATCCTGGACGACTACGGCCCGGAGTGCGCCGAGCTGGCGCACCGCGGCATCGAGGTCGCCTACGACGGCATGGAGATCACGGTATGAACGCGCCGCTGCCCACCGAGGCGCTGCCCTGGAGCCCCGAGGAATTCGAGGCGAAGCTGCGCGCCAAGGAAGCGAAGTACCACATCCACCACCCGTTCAACAAGCGGCTGAACAGCGGCGCGCTGCAGCCCTTCCAGGTGCGCGGCTGGGTGGCCAACCGCTTCTACTACCAGCAGGCGATCCCGATGAAGGACGCCGCGGTGATGGCCAATTGCGACGACCGTGCGACGCGCCGGCGCTGGATCGACCGCATGCTCGACCACGACGGCCATGGCGACTTCCAGGGCGCCAACGCCGGTGGCATCGAGATCTGGACCCAGCTCGGCCTGGCCGTCGGCCTGACGCGCGAGGACCTGTGGTCGAACCGGCATGTCCAGCCGGGCGTGCGCTTCGCGGTCGACGCCTACGTCAACTTCGCGCGCCGCATGCCCTGGCAGGAGGGCGTGATCTCGTCGCTGACCGAGATGTTCGCGCCCAAGATCCACGCCGACCGGCTGGCCGGCTGGCCGAGCATGTACCCGTGGATCGATCCGTCGGGCCTGGCCTACTTCCGCGCGCGCATCCCGCTGGCGACGCGCGACGTCGAGCATGGCCTCGAGGTCGCGATGCAGTACGGCACGACTCGCGCGAAGCAGGAGCGCGCGATCGAGATCCTGCAGTTCAAGCTCGACGTGCTGTGGTGCATGCTCGACGCCGTCGAGCGCGCCTACCCGGACGATCTGGCCCCGGAGCTGCGCCCGTGAGCGACGCGATCCTCGACAGCGCGGTGCCCCGCATCGCGCCGCTCTACCGCCTGCAGTTCGAGCCGGCGCAGGACGCCTGGGTGCTGCTCTACCCCGAGGGCCTGGTCAAGCTCAACGGCCCGGCCAGCGAGATCCTGAAGCGCTGCGACGGCAAGGCGAATGTCGCGCAGATCACCGCCGACCTGGAACTTGCGTTCAACCAGCCGGGTCTGCGCAACGACGTCGGCGACTTCCTGGCCGACGCCCAGGCCCGCGGCTGGATCGTCTGAGAACCCCGTCATGAATGCACCTGTCGAAGCTGCCGTCGCGCAGACGGCCCGCAAGGCGCCCGGCGCCCCGATGTGGCTGCTCGCCGAGCTGACCTACCGCTGCCCGCTGCACTGCGTGTTCTGCTCCAACCCGATCGACTACGCCTCGCACATGGCGGAGATCTCGACCGAGGACTGGCTGCGCGTGTTCCGCGAGGCCCGTGCGATGGGCGCCGTGCAGCTCGGCTTCTCGGGCGGCGAGCCGCTGCTGCGCGACGACCTGGAGGTGCTGGTCGCCGAGGCGCGCAAGCTCGGCTTCTACACCAACCTGATCACCTCCGGCATCGGCCTGACCGAGAAGCGCGCCGCAGCGCTGAAGGAAGCGGGGCTGGACCACATCCAGCTCAGCTTCCAGGACTCGACCAAGGAGCTCAACGACTTCCTGTCGTCCACGCGCACCTTCGACCACAAGAACAAGGTCGCCGGCATCATCAAGTCGCAGGGCTACCCGATGGTGCTGAACTGCGTGATGCACCGCTACAACCTGCCGCACGTGGGCCGCATCATCGAGATGGCCGCCGACATGGGCGCCGAGTTCCTCGAGCTCGCGAACACCCAGTACTACGGCTGGGCCTGGCACAACCGCGCCCAGCTGATGCCGACGCCCGACGAGCTGAAGGCCGCCGAGGCGGTGGCCGACAGCTACCGCGAGCGCTACGCCGGCAAGATGAAGATCCTGTGGGTCTCGCCGGACTACTACGACGCCAAGGTCAAGCCCTGCATGGCCGGTTGGGGGGCGGTGTTCCTGATCGTCGCGCCCGACGGCACGGCCCTGCCCTGCCACAGCGCGCGCATGCTGCCGGGCTTCGACTTCCCGAACGTCAAGGAACACGGCATCTCGCACATCTGGCGCGACAGCGAGGCCTTCAACCGCTACCGCGGCAGCTCGTGGATGAGCGAGACCTGCCTGTCCTGCGAAGAGCACGAGAAGGACTTCGGCGGCTGCCGCTGCCAGGCCTTCCTCGTCACCGGCAGCGCCGAGGCCACCGACCCGGTGTGCCCCAAGAGCCCCGATCGCCACCTGATCGACGAGGCGATCGCCGCGGCCGCGAGCGCCGACCGCGCGCCGCCCTCGCAGCCGCTGCGCTTCGTGCCGAATGCGGCCAACGCCGCCGGCATGGCCTTCCGCACCGATGCGAACTCGCGCGTGCTCGCCGGGTCGGAGTCGGGCGCGGTAGAGTCCGCCGCGCCCGGCGCGCGCTGATCCGACGCGCCCCGCGTCACCGGCCGCCGCCGGTGGCGCGTTGTCGTTCCATGGAAGCCCCGATGACCGAACCGATCCTGAAAGTGCGCGGCCTGACCAAGCGCTATGGCGAGCGCGTCGCGCTGAAGTCGCTCGACCTGCAGCTGTTGCCCGGCCAGTTCACCGCGCTGCTCGGCCCCAACGGCGCCGGCAAGTCGACGCTGTTCCAGGTGCTGACGGGCCTGTTCGCGGCCGACGAGGGCGAGGTCGAGGTCGCCGGCCACTCGCTGCGAAGTGCAGCGCCGGCGGCGCTGCGACACATCGGCGTGGTGTTCCAGCAGATGGCGCTGGACCTCGACCTGTCGGTCAAGCGCAACCTGCTGTTCCAGGCCGACCTGCAGGGGCTGCCGCGCGGCCTGGCCACCGAACGCATCGCGCAGCGCTGCGAGCGCCTCGGCATCCACGGCGACCTGGGCCGCAAGGTGCGCGAGCTGTCGGGCGGCAACCGCCGCAAGGTGGAACTCGTGCGCGCGAGCCTGCACCAACCCGAGGTGCTGCTGATGGACGAGGCGACCGTCGGCCTCGACCCGAAGTCGCGCAAGGACCTGCTCGCCGCGATCAACGAGGATGTACGCTCGCGCGGCGTTGCGGTGCTGTGGGCCACCCACCTCGTCGAGGAGGCCGAGCAGGCCGACCGCGTGATCGTCCTCCACAAGGGGCAATTGCTCGCGGACGGCACGCCGGCCGAGGTCACCGCGGCCCTGGGCCAGCCCACGCTGGAACGGGGCTTCATCGCGCGCACGAGCGCTCCGGCAGCCGCCGCGGCATAGCCAAACCCAAGGTCAGGAAAAAATCCCGATGCGGACTTACCCGAAGGCCCTGTACGCCTCCATCGCCCTCGCCACCGCCGGCGCCGTCCAGGCCGGCACGGCCTACGTGACCAGCGAGAAGGACGATGCGCTGACGCTGATCGACACCGCGACGCTCGCCGTCAAGGGCACGATCCCCACCTGCAAGCGCGCCCGCCACATCCAGCGCATGCCCGACGGCAAGCTGATGGTGGCCTGCACCGACAGCAACGCCGCCGACGTGATCGACCCCGCGACGGGCAAGTCGGTCAAGCGCGTCTCGCTCGGCGACGAGCCCGAGGCCTTCGACCTGTCTCCCGACGGCAAGACGATCTACGTCTCCAACGAGGACGAGGGCGCCGCCAGCTTCGTCGACGCCGCCACCGGCAAGGTGCTCAGGACCGTGAAGGTCGGCGAGGAACCCGAAGGCGTGAAGGTCAGCGCCGACGGCAAGACGCTGTACATCACGTCGGAGGTCGCGAGCCTGGTGCACGTGATCGACACCGCGAGCGGCAAGGTCACCAAGAACATCAAGGTCGGCAAGCGTCCGCGCCGCATGGCGATCACGCCCGACGGCAAGGAGCTGTGGGTCACCAGCGAACTCGACACCAGCGTGTCGGTGATCTCGACCGCCGACCACAGCGTGATCGCGCGCATCCCCTTCGAGGTCAAGGGCGCGCGCGCCGAGGACATCACGCCGGTCGGCATCACGATGACCCGCGACGGCAAGCGCGCCTTCGTGACGCTGGGCAAGGCCAACCACGTGGCCTTCGTCGACGTCGCCGCGCGCAAGGTCACGAACGTGGTGCTGGTCGGCAAGCGCGCGTGGAACGTCACGCTCGACAAGGCCGAGAAGCAGCTGTGGGTCATCAACGGCCTGAGCGACGACATCACCGTCGTCGACGTCGCGAGCGCCAAGGCCGTGAAGTCGATCCCGGTGGGCCGCGTGCCCTACGGCGTGGTGATCGTCGAATGACCATGAAGCGCACGCTGACCGCCCTGGCGCTGGCCGCCGCGGCGCTCGCGGCCGAGGCCGCGACGCTGAAGGCCACGCTGATCGTCCCGGCCGACGACACGCGCCTCGAGCGCAGCCGCGCCGAGCGCGCCTACCTCGGCCACCCCACCGGCCCGGCCGAGGACGCGATCAAGGTCGCGCTCGACGAGGGCCAGTTCGAGCTCGACGCCGTCGGTGCCGGCGTTGCCCTCGACACCAGGGAAGCCGGCGACCTGGCCGCCGCCAGGGCCGCCGCGGTGGCGGCCGAGAAGGCCGGCGCCGCCGTGCTGCTGGCCGACCTGCCGGCCGACTGGCTGCTGGCGGTGACCGACGCGGTCAAGC
>CAYLKR010000108.1:0-8325 GCA_964384225.1 uncultured Methylibium sp. | reverse complement strand
GCCTTCGTCATCGGGCGGCGCCGCGCCGCGTCAGAACTCCTCGTACAGCGGCAGCGTCAGGAACTCGGTGAACGACTCCTGCGTGCTCATCTGCTCGAAGATCTCGGCCGCGCGGTCGATGGTCTGGCCTTCGTAGCCGGCGTCCTTGATGCCCTGCAGTTCCTCGGCCACCATCTTGCGCACCATCTCGGCGGTGATCTTGCGGCCGTCCTGCAGCACGCCCTTCGGGCTGCGGATCCACTGCCACACCTGCGAGCGCGAGATCTCGGCGGTGGCGGCGTCCTCCATCAGGTTGAAGATCGGCACGCAGCCGTTGCCGTCGAGCCAGCTGCCGAGGTAGTAGATGCCGACGTTGATGTTCATGCGCAGGCCGGCCTCGGTGATCGGCTGCTCGGGCTTGAACTCGAGCAGGTGCTCGGCCTCGATGTGGGTGTACTTCTTCTGGCGGTCGATCTGGTTCGGGCGGTCGCCGAGCACGTCGACGAACTCCTTCATCGCCACCTCCACCAGCCCCGGGTGCGCGACCCAGCCGCCGTCGTAGCCGTCGTTGGCGTCGCGCCGCTTGTCCTTGATGATGCCGGCCATCGCGATGGCGTTCTTCTCCGGATCGTCCTTGATCGGGATCAGCGCGCTCATGCCGCCGATCGCCGGCGCGCCGCGGTGGTGGCAGGTCTTGAGCAGCAGCAGCGCGTAGGCGCGCATGAAGGGCGACGTCATCGTGACGTTCTTGCGGTCGGCGAGGCAGAAGTTCGGGTCGTTCTTGAACTTCTTGATCGCGCTGAAGATGTAGTCCCAGCGCCCGGCGTTCAGGCCCGCGCTGTGCTCGCGCAGCTCGTAGAGGATCTCGTCCATCTCGAAGGCGGCGAGGATGGTCTCGATCAGGACGGTGGCCTTGATCGTGCCCTGCGGCAGGCCGAGCTCCTTCTGCGCCATCACGAAGATGTCGTTCCACAGCCGCGCCTCGAGATGGCTCTCCATCTTCGGCAGGTAGAAGTAGGGGCCGGCGCCGCGGCCGATCAGCTCGAAGGCGTTGTGGAACAGGAACAGCGCGAAGTCGAAGATGCCGCCCGATACGCGCTGGCCGTCCACGGTGACGTGCTTCTCGTCGAGGTGCCAGCCGCGCGGGCGCACCTGCAGCGTGGCGATCTTCTCGTTGAGCTTGTAGGTCTTGCCCTTGCTGCCGAAGGCCAGCGTGCGGCGCACCGCCTTGTAGAGGTTGACCTGGCCCTGGATCTGGTTGGCCCACTTCGGGGAGTTGCTGTCCTCGAAGTCGGTCATGTAGCTGTCGGCGCCCGAGTTGAAGGCGTTGATGATCATCTTGGCCTCGACCGGCCCGGTGATCTCGACGCGCCGGCACTCGAGCGCCTTGGGCAGCGGGGCGATCTTCCAGTCGCCGTCGCGGATGTGCTGCGTCTCGGGCAGGAAGTTCGGGCGCTCGCCGGCGTCGAGCCGCTTCGCCCGCTCGACGCGCGCGGCCAGCAGCTCCTTGCGGCGCGGCTCGAAGGCGCGGTGCAGCTTGGCGACGAGCGCCAGCGCCTCGGGCGTCAGGATGGTGTCGAAGCCGGGCAGGATCGGCGCGTTGATCTGCATGCCGGCGGGCAGGGTGAGCGTGGTCATGGTGGTGGTCCTGGGCGAGAGCGGGCCGCCTCAGGCGGCCAGTGGAGAAGAAACCGGGGGGAAGAACTCGAGCACGTCGCGCAGCGAGGTGCCGCTGCGCGTCGGCGCGGTGTCGAAGGCCTCGGGCGGTGCGCCGCTGCGGTTGACCCACAGCGTCGTGTAGCCGTACCAGGTGGCGCCGAGCGCGTCCCAGCCGTTGCTGGAGACGAACAGGATCTGCTTGACCGGCTTGCCGAGCGCGCGGGGGCCGAGCGCGTAGGCCGCCGGGTCGGTCTTGTACTTGCGCACCACGTCGACGCTGATCACATGGTCGAGCAGGCCGTCGAGCCCGGCGCTGCGCACCGAGATGCCGAGCATCTCCGGGTCGCCGTTGCTGAGGATGCCGGTCGGCACGCCGCGCGCCTTCAGCGCCTGCAGCACCGGCTTGTTCTCGGGGAAGGCGCTGAGGTGGCGGTACTGGGCGAGCAGCTGCATCTCGCGCTCGGGCGTCAGGTCCAGCTTGAGCCGGGCCGCCGCGTAGCGCAGGCCGGCGCGCGTGAGCTCCCAGAAGGGCTGGTAGCGGCCGCTCATCGACACCAGCCGCGTGTAGTCGATCTGCTTGTCGCGCCACAGCAGCGACAGCGCCTCGCCCTTGCCGGGGAAGAGCTGCTCGGCCAGCAGGCCGACGCTGTAGACGTCGAACAGGGTCCCGTAGGCGTCGAACAGCACGGCCTGGACGGCAGGCAGCTTGGCGGCGGGTTTCATCGGATCGCTACTGTATTGCGAACTGGCATGCCTATTTGCCGGCGGCGAAGCGCTTGATCTTCACCTGAAACCATCCTAATCTCGGCTCCATTGATGACCTGAATGACATGGATCGCCTCAAACAACTCGAATCCTTCACCTCCGTGGCCACCAAAGGCAGCCTGACGGCCGCCGCGCAGGCCGAGGGCGTGGCGCCGGCGGTGATCGGTCGGCGCATCGACGCGCTGGAGGAGCGCCTGGGCGTCAAGCTGCTGGTGCGCACTACGCGGCGCATCACGCTGACCCACGAGGGCAGCGCCTTCCTCGAGGACTGCCAGCGCCTGCTGACCGACCTGAACAACGCCGAGTCCAGCGTCAGCGCCGGCGGCATCAAGGCCAGCGGCCACCTGCGGCTCACCGCGCCGGCCGGCTTCGGGCGCCGCCATGTGGCGCCCCTGGTGCCGCGCTTCGTCGAGCAGCACAACGACGTGTCGGTGTCGCTGAACCTGAGCGACCGCGTGGTGGACATCGTCAACGAGGGCTTCGACTGTGCGGTGCGGGTCGGCGACCTGCCCGACTCCAGCCTGGTCAGCGTGCGCCTGGCCGACAACCGCCGCCTGTGCGTGGCCGCGCCGTCCTACCTGAAGCGCGCCGGCACGCCGCAGCACCCGAACGAGCTGGCGCGTCACGAGTGCCTGACGCTGTCCAGCGACGCCGGCCAGGCGCGCGGCTGGCTGTTCAGCATCGATGGCGTGCAGACCCACCTGCGGCCGAGCGGGCGCTTCGACTGCTCGGATGGGCAGGCGCTGCACGACTGGTGCTGCGCGGGCCACGGCATCGCCTGGCGCAGCACCTGGGAGGTCGCGGCCGAGGTCGCCAACGGCACGCTGGTCAGCGTGCTCGATGCCTACGCGGCGCCACCGAACGGCATCTACGCGGTGTTCCCGCAGCGCAAGCACCTGCCGCTGCGCGTGCGGCTGTGGATCGACTTCCTGAAGCACACCTACGGCGACCCGGACTACTGGGCCAACCCGCGCTGAGCGCGGGTTCAGAGGATGCGGCGGGGGTGCGCGAGCGCCTCGTGCGCCACGTGCAGCCGCCGCACCAGCACGCGGATGAAGGCCTCGTCGAACAGGTGGCGGCCCTCCGGGCTGAGGCGTGCCATCGACTCGGGCGTGAACGAGACCATGGTCGCCGGGTCCACGACGATCACGTCGGTGCTGTGACGCTTCAGTTCGGGGTTGGGCGCCAGGTAGACCATCTCGCCCACCGAGGTGCCGGCGCCCAGGTGCGCGACGCGCTGGCCGTCGCGGTGCACGTCCACCGCGCCGGCGGCGATGATGTGGAAGGTGTTGCCTTCCTCGCCCTTGCGGTAGATCCGGTGGCCGAGCGGGTAGCGCTGCCAGACCGCCCGGTGCACCACCTCCCACAGCGCCACGTCGCCGAAGCTGGAGAAGAACTCCAGCTGGCGCAGGAGCTGGAAGCGCTCGGAGTCGAGCACGTCCTGCACCCGGCCGCGCGGCACCTGGCGGTTGGCGACCAGCGCCGACAGCGCGTCGGCGAAGGCCTCCCAGTCGGGGAAGCGCTCCTCGGGCCGCTTGGCGAGGGCGCGCTGCACCACGGCGTCCAGCGCCGGCTCGACACCGGCGCGCTGGCCGGTCAGCGGCGGCGGCACGGCGGTGCAGATCTGCGCCATCAGCACCGACTGCTGCGTCGCCTCGAAGGGCGGCCGGCCGGCGATCAGGTGGTAGAGCACGGCGCCGAGCGCGTACATGTCGGCGCGTGCGTCGAGCGCGCTGCCGTCGAGCTGCTCCGGCGGCATGTAGGCCAGCGAGCCGACGCCGAACACCTGCGTCGCCTCCGACTGCAGGTTCAGCACGCTGCCGAAGTCGCTGATCTTGACCTCGGTGACGATGCCGTTGACAACGGTGGCCAGGAGGTTGGCCGGCTTCACGTCGCGGTGGATCAGACCCTGGCGCGAGACGTAGCCGAGGGCCATCGCGCACTTGAAGCCGATCTCGACGATCTGGTCCAGCGGCAGCAGCGTGTCGGGCCGGCAGAACGCGCGCAGCGTCGTGCCGGGCACGTACTCCATCACCACGTAGGGCTGGGTCGGGTCGGGCGCGGCGTCGTAGATCTGCACCACGTTCGGGTGCTGCAGCCGCCCGACCAGCGCCGCCTCGGCGGCGAAGAAGCGCGCCATCAGCGGCGCGTCGTCGGCCCCGGCCAGCGTGGCGGCGCGCACCCGCTTGATCGCCACCTGGCGGTTGTTGAACTCGTCGTGGCAGAGGAAGACCTCGCTCGTCGTGCCTTCGCCGAGGCGCTCGAGCACGCGGTACTTGCCGATGCGTGCCGGCAGAGCGGCGTGGGAAGCGGTGTCGGGGGCGTTCATGGGCGGGCAGGGCGCATCTTTCCACCGCGCCGGCGACGCGGCAACCGCGGGGCCTTGGGGTGGCGAGGCCGTCACGGGCGGCCGTGACGGAATGCCGGCGCGGCCGGGCCGGGGCCGCCGCCTAGAATTCCGCGATGATCCGTGCCCAGCAAGAGCTCCGGCAGGCCCTCGGCGATGCGCTCGCCGACGTGGCGCCGGGGCAGCCCCCCGCGCCCGCGTTCGAGAGCCCCAAGCAGGCCGGCCACGGCGACCTCGCGATCACCGCGGCGATGCAGCTCGCCAAGCCGCTGAAGCGCAACCCGCGCGAGCTCGCCGCGCAGCTCGTCGAGGCGCTGCAACGCCAGCCGGCCGTGCAGCGCTGGGTGCGCGCGCTCGAGATCGCCGGCCCGGGCTTCATCAACCTGAGGCTGGCCGACGCCGCCAAGCAGCAGGTCGTCGCCGAGGTGTTGGCTGCGGGCGCGGCCTTCGGGCGCAAGCCGGCCAGCGGTGAGCGTGTGATGGTGGAGTTCGTCTCGGCCAACCCGACCGGCCCGCTGCATGTCGGCCACGGCCGCAATGCCGCGCTCGGCGACTCGATCGCCCACCTGCTGGAAACGCAGGGCCACGACGTCACGCGCGAGTTCTACTACAACGACGCCGGCGTGCAGATCGCCACGCTGGCCACCTCGACCCAGGCGCGCATCAAGGGCCTGAAGCCCGGCGACGCCGCCTGGCCCGAGAACGCCTACAACGGCGACTACATCGCCGACATCGCGGCCGCCTTCCTCGCGAAGCAGACGGTGCACGCCGACGACCGCGCCTTCACCGCCTCCGGCGATCCCGAGGACCTCGACGGCATCCGCCAGTTCGCCGTCGCCTACCTGCGCCACGAGCAGGACCTCGACCTGCGCGCCTTCGACGTGCGCTTCGACCACTACTTCCTTGAGTCCGGCCTCTACACCGACGGCCGCGTCGAGGACACCGTGAAGAAGCTCGTCGCCGCCGGCAAGACCTACGAGGACGGCGGGGCGCTGTGGTTGCGCTCGACCGACTACGGCGACGACAAGGACCGCGTGATGCGCAAGTCCGATGGCACGTACACCTACTTCGTGCCCGACGTCGCCTACCACCTGAACAAGTTCGAGCGCGGTTACCGCAAGGTCATCAACGTCCAGGGCACCGACCACCACGGCACGATCGCGCGCGTGCGAGCCGGCCTGCAGGCCGCCGGCGTCGGCATCCCGGCCGGCTACCCGGACTACGCGCTGTACAAGATGATCACCGTGATGAAGGGCGGCGAGGAGGTCAAGATCTCCAAGCGCTCCGGCGGCTACGTGACGCTGCGCGAGCTGATCGAGTGGACCAGCAAGGACGCGGTGCGCTTCTTCCTGATCAGCCGCAAGGCCGACACCGAGTTCACCTTCGACGTCGACCTCGCGCTGAAGCAGAACGACGAGAACCCGGTCTTCTACGTGCAGTACGCCCATGCCCGCATCAGCAAGGTGCTGCGCGACTGGGCGGCGGCCGGCGGCGACCGCACGGCGCTGGGACAGGCCGACCTGTCGCGCCTCGTCGCGCCGACCGAGGCCGCGCTGATGCTCAAGCTCGCCGCCTACCCGGCGGTGCTGGAGGGCGCCGCCGCCGCGCTGGCGCCGCACGACGTGGTCTTCTACCTGCGCGAGCTGTCGGGCGCCTTCCACAGCTACTACGCCGCGGAACGTTTCCTCACCGACGATGCCGAACTCACCCGCGCCCGGCTCGCGCTGCTGGCGGCCGTCGCGCAGGTGCTGGCAAGCGGGCTGGCGGTGCTGGGCGTCGGCGCGCCCGAACAGATGTGACCCACGGAGTGTCGATGGCTTCTTCCTCGCGGGCCGCGCAGCGCGGCGGCTTCTTCATCGGTCTGGTGGTCGGCGTGCTGCTCGGCCTGCTGACGGCGCTCGGCGTCGCGCTGTACGTGACCAAGGTGCCGGTGCCCTTCATCGACAAGGTGCCGCAGCGCACCGCCGAGCAGGACGCCGCCGAGGCCGAGAAGAACAAGCGCTGGGACCCGAACGCGCCGCTGGTCGGCAAGAGTCCGGTACGCCCGGAGGTGGCCTCGGCCCCGCCGGCGCCCGCCGTGCCGCCGACGCTGCCCGGGCCGGGCGCGCTGCCGGAGACGGCGGCCAAGCCGGCCGGCCGGGACCCGGCGGCCATCCTTGCCGGCGCGCCGGCCGCGGCCGCGTCCACCGCCGGGCCGGGTGATGCGTTCGTGTATTTCGTGCAGGCCGGCGCCTACGCCCGCACCGACGAGGCCGAGGCGCAGCGCGCCAAGCTCGCGATCCAGGGCTTCGAGTCGCGGATCACCGAGCGCGAGCAGTCCGGGCGCACCGTCTACCGGGTGCGCGTCGGGCCGTTCAACCAGAAGGCCGATGCGGAGCAGGTCAAGGAGACGCTGGCCGGTGGTGGCGTCGAGTCGGCGCTGGTGCGGGTGCAGAAATGAAGGTCCGCAGTGGATTGTTGGAAAGGATGTCTTCCATGAACCGTCGTGAGTTCACGACCCTGTCGATCGGTGCCGCCGGCGGCCTGTGGCTGCCGGGTGCGGCGCTGGCCCAGCGCGCCCCGGTCGAGGGCACGCATTTCGTCAAGGTGTCCAGCCGTCAGCCGACGCTGGACCCCAAGCGCATCGACGTGGTCGAGTTCTTCTGGTACGGCTGCCCGCATTGCCACAGCTTCGAGCCGGCGCTCGATGCGTGGGCCAAGAAGCTGCCGCCCGACGTCGCGTTCCGCCGCATGCCGGTGGCCTTCCGCCAGGTGCCCTTCGTGCTGCACCAGCAGCTCTATTTCGCGATCGAGACCCTGGGCCTCGTCGAGCAGCTGCACCGCAAGGTCTTCTACGCGATGCACGTCGAGCGCAACAAGCTCGACTCGCCCGAGGCGATCGGCGACTTCGTCGCCAAGAATGGCATCGACAAGGCCAAGTTCCTCGACACGATGAACTCCTTCGGCGTGCAGTCCAAGGCGCGCCAGGCGGCGGCGCTGTCGGCCGGCTACCGCATCGACGGCACGCCGGCGCTCGGCATCGACGGGCGCTGGTTCACGTCGGGCTCGCTGGTCGGCAGCAACGAGGGCGCACTGCAGGTCACGGAGTACCTGATCGCCCAGGCCCGCAAGGAACGCTCCTGACGCCCGCCGCGGGGCGGCGGCGCGACACCTGCGGCGATTCCCGGGCTTCCGGGGTCGCCGACCCCCTAGAATCGGCAGCAAGATTCATGCCGCCAGCTGCCGTCATGCCCGTCGCCACCGCCCGTTCCCTGCCGCGTTCGCCCTCCGTCCTGGCCGCCGCAGCCCTGTTGCTGGCCGCCGCCATGGCCGCGCAGGCGGCCAGCGGCGACCGCAACCAGCCGCTGAACTTCGCCGCCGACACCGCCAAGGTCGACGAGGCCAAGCAGCTCAACATCCTCAGCGGCAACGTCGAGATCACCAAGGGCACGATCGTCATCAAGGCCGACCGCGTCGAGGTGCGCCAGAGCCGCGAGGGCTATCAGTCGGCGGTGGCGACCGGCTGGCCCGACCGCCGCGCCACCTTCCGCCAGAAGCGCGACGGCAGCGACGAGCTGATCGAGGGCGAGGCCGAG
>CAYLKR010000107.1:0-8597 GCA_964384225.1 uncultured Methylibium sp. | reverse complement strand
GCGCGATCGGCGAGCCCAGCGGGCCCATGCTGAAGGGCACGACGTACATCGTGCGCCCGCGCATGCAGCCCTCGAACAGCGCGGGCGTGCCGTCGGCCTGGCCGGTCTGCAGGATCGCGCGCATCTCGGCCGGCGCCATCCAGTGGTTGGTCGGGCCGGCATCGTCGCGGTGCTCGGAGCAGATGAAGGTGCGGTCCTCGACGCGGGCGACGTCGCTCGGGTCGCTCAGCGCGAGGTAGCTGTTCGGCCGCTTGGCGTCGTCGAGCCTGCGGAAGGTGCCGGCGGCGACGAGCTGGGCGCACAGGCGGTCGTACTCGGCGGCGCTGCCGTCGCACCAGTGGATGCGCTCGGGCTGGGCCAGCGCCGCCATCTCGGCGACCCAGGCGATCAGCCGGGCGTTCTTCACATGGGGCGGCGCGTCGACACGCAGGCCCTGCATCACGGGGTGGTTCATCGAAAGGACTCCGAAGGTGAGAGATCTCGCCGGCACCCTCGGCGGGCGCCGGCGGCATCTCTCGGCCCAGCCGATATTGGCACAGCCGTGCATAAAGTTTAGGTCTGTCACCGTTCGGTCACGGGGGAAAGCCCATGCGTTTTGTGCATGACGGCATGCCAGACCGGTGTCGCACAGGCGACAACGCAGTCCGCAGGCCCACAGCCCGAGCTTCATTACCATCGGCGCCATGCCCGCCTTGCCGCGCCTGGACCGCCGCCGCCTGCTGGCGCTGCTGGCGGCCGGCTGGAGCGCCCAGACACCGGCGCAGCAGCCGGCCTCCAAGCGCCTCCTCGTCGGCGTCGAGGCCACGCTGCAGGCCACCGGGCTGGCGGCGCGGCTGGCCGAGGCGATCGGCCGCGACACCGGGCTGGCGATCGACTGGCGGCCCGGCGCGAGCGGCCTGCTGCTGACGCAACTCGAACGCGGCGAGCTCGACGCCGCATTGACCCACGAGCCCGAGCTCGAGGCGGCGCTGCTGCGCCAGAACCTGATCCACGACCGGCGCCCAGTGGCCGCCACCGCGCTGGTGCTCGTCGGCCCGGCGCCGAAGCGGGCGACGAAGAAGCAGCCCGCTTCCGGCGACCCGGCCGGCGTGGCCGGCAGCGGCGACGCCGCCGAGGCGCTGCGGCGCATCGCCGGAGCCGGCGAGCGCGGCGAGGCGCTGTACGTCGCCTGCGGTGAGCCGAGCGGTACGCGCCATGTCGAGCAGGGGCTCTGGAAGGCCGCCGGCCCGCTGCCGGTCGGTCCCTGGCTGCGCACCGCCGGACCCGGCCCGGGTGCCGTGCTGGCGCTGGCGCGAGAGCAGGCCGCCTACGCGCTGGTCGAGCGCGGGCTGTGGTCGGCCCAGGGGGCGGGCTCGGGGCTGGCCGTGCTGGTCGAAGGCGACCCGCAGCTGGCCGTGACCTACCACGTGATGCGCGCCTTCCGCGCCCACCACCCGGCTGGCAAGCTGCTGGGGGCGTGGTTGGGCGGGCCGAACGGACGACGCGTCGTCGCCGCTTTCGGCCGCGGCTACCGTGCGGCCGGCTGAGCGCCGCGGCGCTGCGCGGGCCGCTGCGAGCCGCCCCGCGGGCGTCGACCGCCGCCGTCTTGCCCTGCTCGTCGCCGCGCTGCTGGCGGCTCCCGCCGCGAGAGCCGCCGACGAGGACGTGATCGTCTACGCCGCCGCCAGCCTGAGCGACGTGCTGCAGGCGATCGCGAAGCAGGGCGGCTTCACGACGGTCAAGTTCTCCTTCGCCTCGAGCTCGACGCTGGCGCGCCAGATCGCGCAGGGCGCGCCGGCGCAGCTCTTCATCAGCGCCGACGAGCCGTGGATGGACGCCGCGGTCAAGTCCGGCCGCATCGATGCCGCAACGCGGCGCCACTGGGTCGCGAACCGGCTGGCGCTGGTCGCGCCGGGCGCCGGCGAACCGGCCACCGCACCCGAGACCGCCGAGGCGGTGACGACCCGCCTGCGCGCCGCGCTGGCGGTCCAGGGCGCCCGCATCGCCACCGGCGACCCGGCCCATGTGCCGGGCGGCCGCTACGCGCAGGCCGCGTTGACGGCGCTCGGCCTGTGGACCGAGGTCGGCCCGCGGCTGGCGCGCGCCGACAACGTGCGCGCCGCGCTGGCGCTGGTCGAGCGCGGCGAGGCGCCGCTGGGCATCACCTACGCCACCGATGCCATCTCCTCGGGCAAGGTGCGGGTGGTGGCCCTGTTCCCGGCGGCGAGCCATGCGCCGATCCGCTACCCGCTGGCGCTGCTGAAGGACGCCGGCCCCGAGGCCCGGCGTTTCGCCGAGCACCTGTTCGGCACCGAGGCGCGCGCGCGGCTCGCGGCCGCGGGCTTCGGCCTGCCCTAGCCTCTGGCACAGTCACGCGGCCCGACGCCGCCGCGATGACCGACCTCGAACTCCAAGCCCTCTGGCTCAGCCTGCAGGTCGCCGCGACGGCGACGCTGGCGACGCTGCCGGTCGCGCTCGGCCTCGCGCTGCTGCTGGCGCGCGGCCGGTGGCCGGGCAAGGCGCTGCTGGAGGCGCTGGTCAACCTGCCGCTGGTGCTGCCGCCGGTGGTGATCGGCTACGCGCTGCTGATCACGCTCGGGCGGCAGGGGCCGATCGGGCGCTGGCTGCACGAGGCGTTCGGCCTCGCCTTCGTGTTCACCTTCCGCGGCGCGGTGCTGGCCGCCGCGGTGATGGCGCTGCCGCTGATGGTGCGCGCGATCCGCCAGGCGCTGGAGGCGGTGGACCGCGGGCTGGAGGACGCGGCGCGCACGCTCGGCGCCTCGCGGCTGGACGCCTTCCTGAGCGTGACGCTGCCGCTGGCCGCGCCGGGGCTGCTGTCGGGCGCGGTGCTGGGCTATGCCGCCTCGCTGGGCGAGTTCGGCGCGACGATCACCTTCGTCTCCAACGTGCCCGGCCAGACGCAGACGCTGCCGCTGGCGATCTACAGCGCGCTGCAGAGCGCCGACGGCGAGGCCGCGGCGCTGCGGCTGGTGGCCTGCTCGGTGGCGCTGGCCTTCGCCGCGCTGGCGCTGGCGCACTGGGGTTCGCGGCGCCTGGCCCGCCTGATGGGGACGGGCGGCGTGTCGTCATGACGCTGTCGATCGATGTCGAGGTGCCGCGCGGCGCCGCCACGGTGACGGCGCGGCTCGACGTGCCGCCGCGCGGCATCACCGCGCTGATCGGCCGCAGCGGCGCCGGCAAGAGCACGGTGCTGCAGGCCGTCGCCGGGCTGCTGCGGCCGCGTGCCGGACGCGTCGTGCTCGACGGCCGGCCGCTGTTCGACGCCGCCGCCGGCATCGACCGGCCGCCACAGGCGCGCCGCCTCGGCGTGGTGTTCCAGGACGGACGGCTGTTCCCGCACCGCTCGGTGCGCGGCAACCTGTTGTACGGCGCGAAGCGCGCGCCGGTCGCGGCGGACGAGCCGGCCGGCCCGGGCTTCGACGAGGTCGTCGCGCTGCTCGGCCTCGCGCCGCTGCTCGAGCGCCGCGCGCACCAGCTCTCCGGCGGCGAGCGCCAGCGCGTCGCGCTCGGCCGCGCGCTGCTCGCCCGGCCGCGCGCGCTGCTGATGGACGAGCCGCTGGCCTCGCTGGACCCGCCGCGCCGCCACGAGCTGCTCGGCTACCTGGCCGGGCTGCCGGCGCGACTCGACCTGCCAATCCTCTACGTGACGCACCAGATGGACGAGGTGATGCGGCTGGCCGACCGCGTGGTGCTGATGGCCGACGGTGCGGTGGCGGCGAGCGGCGGGGCGCTGGAATTGCTCAGCGACCTGACGCTCGGCCCGCTGGTCGGCCGCTTCGAGGCCGGCGGCGTGCTGGCCGGCACGGTGGCCGAACAGCTGGACGCCTGGCAGCTGAGCGTCGTGGCGGTCGCCGGCCAGCGCATCACCGTGCCGCGCATCGACGCGCCGCCGGGGGCCGCGGTGCGGCTGCGGATCCGCGCGCGCGACGTCGCGCTGCAGCGCGAGGTGCTCGCATCGAGCGCGAGCAACCAGCTCGCCGGCACGGTGCTGCGCGTGCTGGAGCGCGAGCCGCCCTATGCCGCCGTCGAGCTGGGCCTGACGCCCGACGCGGCGCCGGGCGAGCGCCTGTGGGCGCTGGTCACGCAGCGCTCGGTGCAAAACCTGGCGATCACGCCGGGTCAGACGATGGTGGCAAGCTTCAAGGCGGTGGCGGTCGAGGGCCGGGCCGCCGCCGTCCACGCCGAAGCCCGCGATCCCGCATGACCCCGACCCGCGTTCTCAGCGTCAATGTCTCGCTCGTCCGACCGCTCGCGGCCGAGGGCCGCACGGTCATGAGCGGCATCGGCAAGCGCGCCGTCGCCGGCGACGTGGCCGTCGGCCGGCTCGGCCTGGCCGGCGACGAGCAGGCCGACCCGACGGTCCACGGCGGCATCGACAAGGCCGTCTACGCCTACCCCGTCCAGCACTACCGCTTCTGGCAGACGGTGCGCGCGCAGGCCGGCGTGGCCGGCTGGGACGAGGCGCTGCCGCATGGCGCCCTCGGCGAGAACCTGACGCTCGAAGGCCTGGACGAGAACCGCGTCTGGGTCGGCGACCTGCTGCGCTTCCCGCGCTGCGCGCTCGCGGTGCAGGCGCCGCGCAACCCCTGCTACAAGTTCAACGCGGTGATGGGCTTCCCGCATGCCGCGAAGATGATGATGCAGTCGGGCTGGTGCGGCTGGTACCTCGCGGTGCGCGAGCCGGGGGCGATCGCCGCCGGAGAGCCCTTCGAGCTGGTACCCGGGCCGCGCGAGGTCGGCATCGCCGAGATGTTCCGCACCGCGTCGGCGCGGCAGGCGCGCGGATGAAGCGCCGCACGCTGCTGGCCCTCGCGGCCGCGCTCGGCGCCCCCCCGCTGCGCGCGGCGCTGCCGGAGGGGGCAGCGGTCGCCGGCTGGCCGCAGGCCGACCTGCTGCTGCTCGGCGAACAGCACGACGCGCGCGCGCACCAGCAGCTCTCGGCCCGCGTGACCGCCGAACTGGCGCGCCAGGGCCGGCTGGCCGCGCTGGCGCTGGAGATGGCCGAGCGCGGCCGCGAAACCGCCGCGCTCGCGCGCGATGCCGACGAGGCCGCCGTGCGTGCCGCCTTGGCCTGGCACGAGGCCGGCTGGCCCTGGGCCGCCTACGGACCGATCGCGATGGCCGCGGTGCGCGCCGGCGTGCCGGTCCACGGCGCCAACCTGCCGCGCGCGGCGATGCGCGAGGCGATGGCCGACGCCGCGCTCGACGCCGCCGTGCCGGCGCCCGTCTACCGCCGCTTGCAGGCCGACGTGCGCGACGGCCATTGCGGCCTGCTGCCGGAGGAGCGCCTGCCCGGCATGACGCGCATCCAGATCGCCCGCGACCGGGCGATGGCCGAGGCGCTGCGCAGCCTCGCGATGGCCGACAGGCGGCGCGACCCGGCGCAGAGCGGCCGCGTCGTGCTGCTGGTCACCGGCGCCAACCATGCGGATGCGACGCGCGGCGTGCCGCTGCACCTGATCGGCAGCGGCCTGGTGCTGCACGGCGTGCGGCTCGCGGCCGGCGCGGCGATCGGCGAGCGCACGGCGGGCTTCGACGAGACCTGGCCCACGCCGCCGCTGCCGGCCCAGGACCATTGCGCGGAGCTCCGGCGACAGCTCGATGCCGGCAAGACCTGAGACGCCGGGGCGCGCAGCGACAATCGCCCCATGCTCGCCTACCGTCACGCCTTCCACGCGGGCAACCACGCCGACGTCCTGAAGCACCTGGTGCTGACCCAGGTGCTGCGCCACATGGCGCTCAAGGACAAGCCCTACACGCTGATCGACACCCATGCCGGCGCCGGCGGCTACTCGCTCGCCAGCCCCGAAGCGCAGAAGAAGGGCGAGTTCGAGCACGGCATCCTGCGGCTGTGGGACCGGACCGACCTGCCGCCGGCGGTGGCCGACTACCTGCAGCGCGTGCGCGACTTCAACCCCGAGGGCGGCTTGGGCCGCTACCCCGGCTCGCCCGAGTTCGCGCGGCAGCTGCTGCGGCCGCAGGATGCGCTGCGCCTGTTCGAGCTGCACCCGGCCGACGTGCGCACGCTCGCCGCCCACCATGCCGCGCGGCCGCACACCGAGGTCCACCACGAGGACGGCTTCGAGGGCCTGAAGGCGCAGCTGCCGCCGCCGAGCCGGCGGGCCGTGCTGCTGATCGACCCGTCCTACGAGCTGAAGACCGACTACGCCAAGGTGCTCGCCGCGGTGCGCGAGGCGCTGCGCCGGTTCGCGGAATGCGTGGTGATCGTCTGGTACCCGCAGGTCAACCGGCTGGAGGCGGCGCAGCTGCCCAAGCGCTTGTGCAACCTCGCGCAGGGCCCGACGATCAAGGGCTGGCTCCACGCCCGCCTGACGGTGCAGCCGCTCGACGCCCAGGGCTTCGGCCTGGCCGGCAGCGGCGTGGTGGTGATCAACCCGCCGTGGACGCTGCACGCGGCGCTGCAGGAGGCGCTGCCCTGGCTGAGCAAGCGGCTGGCCCAGTACCCCGGCGCGAACCACCTGCTCGAACAGCGCGCGGCCTGAGCGGCGCGCGAGCTTGATCCCGGACAAGCCGCGCGCGGCGCACGCGCCCTAGAGTCGGTGCGCCATGCCGGAGTCCAAAGCCATGTTCAAGCACCTGCTCGTGCCGGTGGATGCCAGCGCCCTGTCTGCGCGGGCGATCGACGTCGGGCTCGACCTCGCGCGCGAGTTCGGCGCGTCCATCACCGCCTTCATCGCCGAGCCGCCCGCGCCGCCGCTGGCCACCGGACGCGGCCTGTGGCACCACCTCGAGGAAGCCGCGGCGCAGCGCCAGATCGCCGAACGCCATGCCGAGGGCGTGCTGGCGAGCTTCGAGCGCCGCGCGGCGGCCGCCGGCATTCCCTTCGAAGGGCTGTACGCCCAGTCGAACGATGTCGACGCCGCGATCGACGCCGTCGCGCAGCAGCGCGGCTGTGACGTGATCGTGATGGTCACCCATGGCGTCGGCGGCTTCGGCGGGCGCTGGTCACGCTCGTGCACCGAGCGCATGGTGGCGCGCACGACGCTGCCGCTGCTGGTGGTGCATTGACATGGACGCCGCCCTGCTGAACACGCTGCGCCAGCGCCTGAGCGAGCGCGAGGCGCGGCTGCGCGACGAGATCCGCGAACACCGCGAGCGCCTGCTCGAGGCCGACGCCGCCGACAACAACAGCTTCATCGCCGGCAACGAAGGGGCGATGGCCGATGCCGGCGATGCGCTCGAGATCGCCCGCCTCGCCCATGCGCAGCACGAGCTCGACCTCGTCGCGCAGGCGCTGCTGCGGCTGGACGCCGGCCGCTACGGCGCCTGCCAGCGCTGCGGGCGGCCGGTCGGCGAGGCACGGCTGCGCGCCAGCCCCGAGGCGCGGCTGTGCCTGGCCTGCCAGCAACTCGTCGACCGCGTCCGCTCGGGGCGCTGATCGCCGCTCAGCCGAACAGCAGCCAGGCCGCGACCGCCAGCGCGAGGCTCGCCGCGAGCCCCACGCCGACGCGCAGCGCATAGCGGGCGCCGCCGGCCAGCGTGGCGACGACACAGCGGCTCGCGGTGTTGACGCCGACCGCGATCAGCACCCCGCGCAGCAGCAGGCCGGCATCGATCGTGCCTGCGGCGTGCAGCGACGCGAGCGACACCACCGGCGCATGCGCATCGGCCAGCGCGGCCAGCGCCACGCCGGCCTCCAGCCCGACCTCGCCATGGCGCTGCTGGGCCCAGCCGACCCCGGCGGCCACCCCGCCGAGCAGCAGCGCCACCGCCAGCGCCTCGCGGGGACGCAAGGCGCTGCGCGTCGGTGTCAGCGCGGGCGGTGGCGCATGGCGGCCGGCGCGCAGCGCCACGGACGCGGCCAGTGCCGCACCAGCGGCGCCGGCCATGGCGATCGGCGCCAGCGCCCAGGCGGCCGCCGGGGACAGCGCCGCGCTCAGCAGCAGCACCTGCAGCCAGGTGGCCGCGGCCGAGGCCGTGGCGCCGCCGGCGAACAGCGCGGCGCGCGCCGGCTCGGCGCGTGCTCGCGAGCCCAGCGAGGCGATCGTCGCGGTGCTCGACACGAAGCCCGAGGCGAAGCCGCCGGCCAGCACGCCGGCCTTCGGCCCCAGCCAGCGCAGCGCCACCTGCCCGGCCGCCTGCAGCGCCATGATGAGCAGCACCAGCGCGCCCAGCGGGCGCAACGCGATGCCACCGAGCGCCGCGATCGGCTCGGCCGGCAGCAGCGGCAGGACGATCAGCGCCAGCGCCGCGAGCAGCAGGCCGTCGTGCAACTCCTGCTCGCTGAGCAGCTCGGTGGCGAAGCGGTGCAGCCGCTCGCGCAGCGCCAGCAGCGCCGCCAGCCCGGCGCCGCAGGCCGCGGCGAGCGCCGGCCACAGCATCGCCTGCACGCCGATCAGGTAGGTCGCGAACAGCGCCAGCTCGGTCGTCAGCCCGGGGTCGCGCGAGCGGCTCTTCCAGTAGGCGATCGCCGTCAGCGCGGCGACCAGCGCCGCACCGACGGGCACGAGACCGGGCACCGGCAGCGCCTGCGCCAGCGCGCCCGCCAGCGCGGCGACGGCGAAGCTGCGCAGGCCGGCGGCCTCGCGGTCGTCGCCGCGGCCCTTGCGGCGCTCGCGCTCGATGCCGATCAGCAG
>CAYLKR010000106.1:0-8806 GCA_964384225.1 uncultured Methylibium sp. | reverse complement strand
GGCCCGGGCGCAGGCCGGCGAGCAGATCGCCCGCCGCGCGCGCGTCGGCGGCGACCGCGGCGCGCACCGGCCCGCCCTGGCGGCCCGCCTCGGCGCCGAGCGCAGCGACCGCGCAGCCGGCACCCGGGTGGTCGCGGTGCGCGTCCGACAGGTAGCTGCGCACGATGCGCTCGAGCGCATCGTCGGGGGCCGCCTCGGCGAGGCGCTGCCAGCCCGCCGTCGTGTCGGCCAGCGCGCGGGCGGCGGCCTGCGCCATCAGGTCTTCCTTCGACGCGAAGTGGCCGTAGAAGCCGCCATGCGTCAGCCCCGCGTGCTTCATCAGCTCGGCCACGCCGATGCCGTCGAAGCCGCGCTCGCGAAAGCACGCCGCCGCCGCGTCGAGGATGCGTTCGCGGTTCTGGGCCATCTGTTCCTTGCTGACTTTCATCGGGGCCTCCGGAGCCTGGCTTGACATTTTAGATGATATGCATCATGATTCAGATAAATGATGATCGTCATTTAACGAAGCGCCCTCGATACCTCCAATCCACCCCCCCCCGAAAGCACCGCCATGACCACCCCCTCCGCTTCCCGTCCCGGCACCGCCCTGATCACCGGCGCCTCCGCCGGCATCGGCGCCACCTACGCCGAGCGCCTCGCGCGCCGCGGCCACGACCTCGTGCTCGTGGCCCGCGACCGTGCGCGTCTCGAGGCGCTGGCCGCACGGCTGCGCGCCGACCACGGCGTCGCCGTCGAGGTCCTCGCGGCCGACCTGAGCGACCGCGCCGACCTGGCCCGCGTCGAGGCGCGTCTGCGCGACGATGCCGCGATCACGCTGCTGGTCAACAACGCCGGCATCGCCGCGAGCGGCCCGCTGGTGGGCGCCGACCTCGCGCGCATCGAGGCGATGATCGACCTCAACGTCGTCGTGCCGACGCGGCTGGCGGCCGCGGTGGCGCCGCGCTTCGCCGTCGCGCGCGGCGGAACGCTGATCAACGTGGCTTCGGTGCTGGCGCTGGCGCCGGAGCTCTTCAACGGGCCCTACAGCGGCACCAAGGCCTACCTGCTCAACCTGACGCAGTCGCTGCAGCGCGAGCTCGCGCCGCACGGCGTGCGCGTGCAGGCGGTGCTGCCGGGCGCCACGCGCACCGGCTTGTGGGAGCGCGCCGGCGTCGCGATCGACAGCCTGCCGCCGGCGATGGTGATGGAGGTCGGCGAGATGGTGGACGCCGCGCTCGCCGGGCTCGACGCCGGCGAGCCGGTGACGCTGCCGTCGCTGCCCGACATCGCCGACTGGGAGGCCTACAGCGCGGCGCGGCTGCAGCTCGGCCCCAACCTGTCGCGCGACCGGGCGGCCGCGCGCTACCGCGGCGCCGCGCAGGCCGTCTGAGGCCGGCCGGGCAGGCGGCTCAGGGGGCGGCTCAGGGGGTGGCGTCGAGCTCGCGCCGCTCGGCCTCGCACCAGGCCCGCTCACCGGCCGGCACCGCCTCGAGCTGGGTCAGCGCGAGGCGGCGCGACGCCTCGAAGCCGGCGGCATCGCCGGCCGCGCGGTGGGCGAGCGCCTGCACCGCGGCCGCGAAGAAGCGCTCGAAGGCCGGCGCGTCGTTCGCCTCGCACAGCGCCGCGCAGCGCTGACCGTGCCGCAGCGCGTCGGCGGGCCGCGCGGCGGCCAGCAGGCTGCGCGCGAGCCGGTACTCGGCGCGCTCCTCCTCGAGCCAGCCGCCGGCGATGCGCCACCAGTGCAGCGCCGATTCGGCCACGGCGACCATGCCGGCGGTGACCGCGGCGTCGCGGTCGTGCCGCTCCTCCAGTGCCGCGGCGAGGTTGTTCCCGCCGGCCGCGAGGGCGCGCGCCGCCGGCGAGCCCGCCGGCAGGCCGGCGTCGGCGAGCGCCAGCGCCTCGCGGTAGGTCGCCAGCGCGCGCGCGCTGGCGCCGCGGCCGGCGAGCATCGCGGCGGCCAGCGCCAGCGCGGCGACGCGCTCGTCGTCCTGCACGCCGGTGGCCTCGACATGCTCGCCGCTGGCGACGCGCAGCGCCGCGGCCTGGCGTGCGACGGCATGGCGACCGGTGGCGTCGCAGGCCGGGTGATGGGCCAGCACGTCGAGCAGCCCGAGCCCCTGCGACCAGCGGCCGAGGTGCTCGCCGAGCACATGCGCGGCGAGCTGGGCGCAGGCGCCGACCTGCGCCGGCTGCTCGATCCGCGCCAGCAACTGCGGCAGCCGCTCGGCGACGGCCTGCGGATGGTCGGCGTGGTCGTCCCAGGCCTGGCCGAGTGCGGTGTCGAAGTCCATGGCGGCCCTCCATCGGCGGATCGGTGCGCCGAGTGTCGCGCAGTCCGCGGTCAGCGCTCGAACAGGAGGCGCGCGAAGCTGCGCGCGCTGATCAGGTTGCCCGGCGAGTGCGTCTCCTCCAGCACGCCGCTCATGCGCGCGAGGCGCCGCGGGCTGCGCCGCGCGCTCCAGACCAGCAGGTCGACCAGCCAGGGCCGCGCGTTGACGCTGTTGGCGCGTTCGTAGATGTCGAAACGGGGACGCAGGGCCTCGATCGCGGCGTGGTAGCGCTCGCCGGTGGCCGCCGCGTCGAGGTCGGCGCGCAGCGACGCGGCCAGCACGTCGGCGGCGATCAGGCCGGTCTCGAGCGCCTTGCCGATGCCCTCGCCGGTCAGCGCGTAGGTCGAGCCCGCGGCCTCGCCGGTGACGAGCAGGCCGGGCCGCGCGAGGCGCGCGCCGGTGAGCGAGCAGCGCAGCGGCGCGCCCTTGAGCTCGCCGAGCAGCATGCCGCCGGCCATCAGCGCGCGCGCCGGCGCATGCACGTCGGTGAAGGCGGCGAAGACCTCGCGCAGGTTGACGTCGGGCATGCGGTGGCGGCCGCGCCAGTCCGGCCGGTGGCTGTGGGCGACGCCGACACCGATGTTGAACACGCCGTCGCGGCAGGGGAAGATCCAGCCGTAGCCGGGCTTGAGCCGGCGGTGCCACAGCACCTCGAGCTCGGTGATGCGGCCGACCATCGCGTCGTTCTTGACGTAGCCGCGCAGCGCGATCGCGCTGGGCGTGCGGCGCTCGCACATGCCCGCCGCCAGCGTCGCCTGCGGCGCGGCGCCGCTGGCCAGCACGACCCAGCGCGCACGCAGCTCGCGCTCGCCGCGATCGCCCCGCAGCCGGGCGCCGACCACGCGGCCTCCGTCGTCCTCGATCGGCGCGACGAAGCGCAGCGGCGCGTGCATGCGCGCGCCGGCCGCGGCCGCGCCGCGCGCCAGCAGCAGGTCGAGCTCGCGGCGCGGCAGCACGGCCAGCGTTCCGGGCACATCGATGTGGCCGCCGCGCGGGCCGATGCAGCGCACATGGCGCACCGGCTGGGCGAGCGCCATCACCTCGTCGAGCAGGCCCAGGCGCTTCAGCGCGCGGTGGGCGTCGGGGATCAGGCCGTCGCCGCAGACCTTGTCGCGCGGGAAGGCATGCTGGTCGACCAGCACCACGTCGCGCCCGGCCTGGGCCAGCACGCGGGCGCAGGCACTGCCGGCCGGGCCGGCGCCGACGACCAGCACCTCGCAGGCGGCAGGCAAGGTGTCGGCGGGGCGGTTCAGCAGGGGCGGGTCGGCGGCCATCGTCGCGGCATCTTAGGGCGTGGCCAGCACCCGGTCGCCAGGCCCGCTCCCGCCCTCACCAGATCGTCGCGCGCTCCTCGGGCGCCAGGTACATCGCGTCGCCCGGCGCGACGCCGAAGGCCTCGTGGAAGGGGCCCTGGTTGCGCACCGTGCCGTTGGCGCGGAACTCGCCCGGCGCATGCACGCCGGCCTTGATCTGCTCGATCAGCCGCTCGTCGCGCCACTTGCTGCGCCAGACCCTGGCCCAGCCGTGAAAGAAGCGCTGCTCACCGCTGAGCCCGTCGATCACCGGCGCCTCCTCGCCGCCCAGCGACAGCCGCCAGGCCTGGTAGGCGATCGCGAGGCCGGCGTTGTCGGCGATGTTCTCGCCCAGGGTCTGACGGCCGTTCAGGCGGTAGCCGGCCAGCGGCTCGTAGCGGCCGTACTGGTCGACCAGGCGCGCGGTCAGCGCCTCGAAGCGCGCACGGTCCTCGGGCGTCCACCAGTCGCGCAGGTTGCCCTGGGCGTCGTAGCGGCTGCCCTGGTCGTCGAAGCCATGGCTGATCTCGTGGCCGATGACCGCGCCGATCGCGCCGTAGTTCACCGCGTCGTCGGCCTGCGGGTCGAAGAAGGGGGGCTGCAGGATCGCCGCCGGGAACACGATCTCGTTCATCAGCGGGTCGTAGTAGGCATTGACCGTCTGCGGCGACATGCCCCATTCGTCGCGGTCGATCGGGCGGCCGAGCTTGGCCAGCTGGCGCGCGTACTCGAACTCTCGCGCGCGCAGCGTGTTGCCGACGAGGTCGTCGCGCTTCACGACGACGCCCGAGTAATCGATCCAGCGCGCCGGGTAGCCGACCTTGAGCCCGAAGGCGGCGAGCTTGGTCTGCGCCTCGCGCCGGGTCTGCTCGCCCATCCACGGCAGCGTGGCGATGCGTTCGCGGTAGGCGCCCATCAGGTGAGCGACGAGCTGCTCCATGCGCGCCTTGCTGCTCGGCGGGAAGTGGCGCTCGACGTAGAGCCGGCCGAGCGCCTCGCCGAGCGAGTCGCCGACCAGCCGCGTGCCGCGCTCCCAGCGTGGCAGGTCCTGCGGCGTGCCGCGCAGCACCTTGCCCGCGAAGGCGAAGCGCTCTTCGACGAAGGCGCGGCTCAGCAGGGGTGCGCAGGCGGCCAGCAGCTGCGCCTTGGCGTAGTGCCGCCAGTCGGCCAGCGGCAGGCGTTCGACCAGGCGGCCGAAGGCGGTCACGAAGCCCGGCTGGGCGACGATCACGTCGGGCGTTCGCCCCGCCAGCCCGGCGGCGGCGAGGAAGGCGTCCCAGTCGATCTGCGGCGCGAGGCCGGCGAGCGCGCCGACCTCGGTGCGGTTGTAGCACTTGACCGCGTCGCGGCTGTCGACGCGCGACCACTGGCCTTCGGCGAGCGCCGTCTCGAGTGCCAGGATCGCCGCGGCCGCCGCCCCGGCGTCGCGCTCGCCGGCCAGCGCCAGCAGGCGCGCGAGGTGCGCCTCGTAGGCGGCACGCACCTGGGCGAACTTGGCGTCCTCGCGCTGCAGGTAGAAGTCGCGGTCGGGCAGCCCCAGGCCGCCCTGGTGGAGCGTGGGCACGTAGCGCGTCGAGTCGCGCGCGTCCTGGCCGATGTACAGGCCCAGCGGCATGTCCACGCCCAGGCGCATGAGGCGCGCGAACAGCGCCGCCAGCGCGCTGCGGTCGGCCACCGCGTCGATGCGCGCCAGCGCCTCGGCCAGCGGGCGCAGCCCGAGCGCCTCCAGCGTCTGCTCGTCCATGAAGCTGGCGTAGAAGTCGCCGATCTGGCGTGCGACCGGGTCGCGGCCGTCGGCCGCGGCCTGCTCGATCAGCGTGCGCAGCTGCGCGGTCGTGTCGTCGGCCAGGGTCTCGAAGGCGCCGATGTGGGAACGGTCGGCCGGCATCGGCGTCGTGCGCAGCCAGCCGCCGTTGGCATGGCGGAAGAAGTCGTCCTGCGGGCGCACCGCCGGGTCGAACTGCCCGGTGTCCAGGCCGTGGACCGTGCCGCCGCCGTCGGACGCCGGGCCGAGGCAGACGCACAGCAGGCGGTGGGGGCGGTGGCGCAGTGCATCGACGCTCATGGCGGGGCTCCAGGCGGCCGGCGGGCCGCAGTGCACGGGCGCCTCACTCTAGCGGAGCGGCGCCGGCCCGCCCACCGGTCACGACCCGGCCTCAGTGGTCGGCCACGCCGAGCTGACCCCGCAGCGCGCCGCCCGGGTAGACGGTGTTGTGGACGTTGATGTAGAAGTTGCCCGGGTTGGCGAGGATGCGCTGCACGATGCCCGGCTCGCCCGTCGGGAACTTCACGCCGGGCGTGCCTTCGCCCTCGCCCTCGGTCAGGCAGTCGCCGGCCTGGCCGTCCTGCGGCCACGCGAGGTTGGCGACCACCGGGCCGTTGCTGCCGCGCGCGCCTTCGTGGATGTGCGCGGCGCGGCCGTTGCCCGGGGCGAGCGGCAGCTCGGCGATCTTCTTGACGCCGACGATCAGGTAGCACAGCGTGGCCGGGTCGCCGTCGATGCCGAACACATAGGCCTCGGCGCGGCCGTCGGGGTCGCCGACGATCGCGCTGCTGGCGGCCCCGGTGGCGACTTCCTCGCGGCCGTCGAGCCGGGCCTCGAGCACGGTGTTGAGGTGGCCGGCGCCGGCCTGCGGGGCCCAGGCGGCGAGGGCCAGAAGCGCGGCAGCGATCGGGGTCGAGGTGCGGGTCAGGGTCATGTCGTCTCCTTGTGGGTTGGGGGCGGCCGTACAGCAGCCACCCTGCCCCGACTACGCCGAGCCCCGGGTTCTGGATGCGGCCCCCGCCCCCTAACGCCGCCAGCCGCCGGCACGCGCGGCGCGTTCGCCGGCAGCGTCGAGCGGCTCGCCGGCGATGCGCGCGTCGATCGCGCGCAGGACCGGCTCGGGCAGCGCGGTCGCCGCCGGCCGCACGCTGCCGGCCGGAGCGGCCGGCTCGGCGCCGGCGAGCAGCTCGACCTGCCAGCCGGCGTCGCCGCGGCAGGCCAGCCCCGCGATCGACTCGCGCGCCAGCACGAAGCTGCGGCACCAGCGCCCGTCGGCGCCGGCGAAGCTGACCGGCAGCGCGACACCGCCGTCCGACTCGCCGGCCAGCTGCGCGGTCAGCGCGCGGTCGAGCGCACCGCGTGCCAGCAGGCGCCCGCCGTCGGTCGCGAAGGGCGTGTCGACGGCCGGTGCCAACCATGCCCGGCCGACGAACACGCCGATCGCGAGGCAGGCCGCCATCGCGCCCCATTCGGGCCAATGCCAGCGGCGCCGCTCGCGCACGGCGCGGGCCGCCGCGAGGTCGATCACCGCCGGCGGTTGCAGCGCCTCGAGCAGCCGCTGCGGCACCGGCTCGTCGAGCACCGCAGCGAAGGCGGCCTCGACCCGCGAGCGCAGCGCGCGCTCGCGCTCGACGCGGTCGGCCAGCACCGGATCGGCGGCGAGCGCCGCCTCCAGGTCGGCGCGCTGCGCCGCGTCGAGCTCGCCGTCGACATAGGCAGCGATCGCATCGTCCGACCAGGCGGTCATGACAGCAGTCCCTTCAGCGCCTCGCGCGCCCGCGCGAGGCGGCTCGTCAGCGTGCCGATCGGGATGTCCAGCACCTCGGCCGCCTCCTTGTAAGGCAGACCCTCGATCCACACCAGCGCAACGGCCGCGCGCTGGTCGTCGCCGAGCAGGCCGAGCGCCTTGCGCACCGCGAGCGCGTCGATCTGCGCGCCGGTCGGCGAGATGCCGACCTGCTCGCCGGCCTCCTCGGGCAGGAAGGTCTCGGCGCGGCGGCGCCGCGCGCGTCCTTCGTCGATCCAGGCGTTTTGCATGATGCGGAACATCCAGCTGTCCAGTCGCGTCCCCGGCTGCCACTGCTCGGCGCGCTGCAGCGCGCGTTCGAGCGCGAGCTGCACCAGGTCGTCGGCGTCGTCGCGGTCGCGCGTCAGCGCGCGGCCGAAACGGCGCAGCCGCGGCAGCAGGGCAGGCAATTCGGCGCGCAGGCGGTCGGCCGGAGGGCTCATGGAATCATTGATGCATGGGACAACGTCCGGCGCCGGGATTTTCTTCCCGCGCGCCGGCGTTGTCGTCAGATCAACGCCACGACCCGATGCGCCCCGTCCGGATCCTGCTGCTCGCGCTGCTGCTGGCCGCGCCCACCGCGCACGCCCAGTTCGGCCTGCCGTCGCGTCCCGCGCTGCCGGCGCTGCCCGGCGTCGGCCTGCCGGTCGAGCCCGTGCGGCCGGCGCTGGAGCGCGACGCGGTCGCCGAGCTGGCGCAGGCGGCCGGCCGCCGTGCGCGCGCCGTGCAGGCCCTGCTGCGCCGCCATGCCGGCGTCGTGGAACCCGATCCGGCCGGCCACCCGGTGCGGCGCGCCGAACTGCTGCTCATCGCGCCCGGCGACGCGCTGCTCGCAGCGGCGCGCGAGCGCGGCTACACGCTCCTGCGCGAGCGCCGCATCGACGCGCTGGATGCGCGCTGGGTCGTGCTGCGCCCGCCGGACGGCCTGGCGCTGGCCGACGCGCTGGCGGCGCTGCGTGCGCTCGACCCGGCGCTGGAGGCCGACTTCAACCACCTCTACCTGGCCGGCGGCACGGTCGACGCAACCGCTCCGGCCAGTGCCCCGGGCGCCGCGTCGCCGGGGCGCGTCGGGCTGGTCGACGGAGGCGTCGATGCCGCGCATCCGGCGCTGCGCGGTGTCGCACTGCAGCGTCAGGGCTGCGGCGGCGCGGTGCATCCGCAGGCGCATGGCACGGCGGTCGCTTCGCTGCTCGCCGGCGACGGCACCCGGCTCTACGCCGCCGACGTCTACTGCGGCGCGCCGACCGGCGGCGCCGTCGAGGCGGTGGTCGAGGCGCTGGGCTGGATGGCGGCCGAGCGCGTCGCGGTCGTCAACCTCAGCCTCGTCGGCCCGCCGAACCGCCTGCTCGAGCGTGCGGTGGGCGCGATGACGGCACGCGGCCACCTGCTGGTCGCCGCGGTCGGCAACGACGGACCGGCGGCGCCGCCGCTCTACCCGGCGGCCTACCCCGGCGTCGTCGGCGTCACCGCGGTCGATGCGGCCCGCCGCCTGCTCCCCGAGGCGGCACGCGGGCCGCAGGTCGTGCTGGCGGCGCCGGGGGCCGGGCTGGAGGTCGCGCGGGCCGGCTCGACCGGCCGGACGCGCGCGCGCGGCACCTCGTTCGCCGCGCCGCTGGTCGCGCGCCTGCTGGCCGCGCGCCTGGCCGTGCCGGAG
>CAYLKR010000105.1:0-8862 GCA_964384225.1 uncultured Methylibium sp. | reverse complement strand
GCCCGATACCGCTCTCGCATCCCGGCCGTCTTGTCACGGCCGGCTTGCAATTGGACGCGCCTGGACACAGCGGCACGCGCCCGCGGCGGCCTAGAGTCGCAGCGATGAAAGCCTCTCTCGATCTGCACACGCGCTGGAACACCGAGTGGTCCGGCGCCGACATCGTGGTGCTGCGCAACGATGTGGAGATCGACCGCGTCCCGGCCGCGTCGATCCGCCGCATCGTCTTCGTGCAGCCGCCCGACACCACCAGCGCCGGCGACGCGGCCTTCGCGCTGGTGGAGCTCGACGAGGAGTTCATCGTCTTCCCGGCCGCCACCGGGCTGGCCGGGCGCGTGCACTTCGAGCGCCAGTCCTTCTGGGCCGCCAAGGCCTGCGTCTACTGGGTGGACACCGGCGCGGCGCGCCTGCCGGCCAGCTGCACCGCGCGCCGCGGGCTGGTGCTCGGGCGGCGCGAGCCGCGCTACGGCCGCGTGCCGCGCGAGCAGCTGGCCGAACTGGTCGAAGCCTGGCCGCTCGAAGGCCCTCAGAGCTGGGACGAGCGGCGCTGGCAGCGCATCGAACGCTCGCGGCCGTTCTCGCGCGCGGACAGCCGTCTGCCGGTCGGCGCGGCGCGGGCCGGGCATCCGCCGCGCTGAGCGGTCGCGCCGAGGGCGCCCCGTCAGCTCACTCGAAGGCGCGCTCCCTGAGCCACTTGGTGGTGATCCACTTCTCGCCTTCGAGCACCGGCGCGCCGCCGTGCAGGCTGCGGGTCGAGGGGTGCGGACGGTCGTAGCTGAAGAAGACGGCGTGGCCGCGCACCGGCGCGACCTCGAGCTTGACGTCCGGGAAGGTCGTGCCGCCACCGCGCAGCGGTGTGTTCAGGTAGACGATCACGGTGCCCACGCGCTGGCCGCCGCGCTCCAGGATGCGCGGCGTGCCCGACTGCGCCGGGTCGAAGTAGTCGTAGTGCGGCTTGTACTCGGCCCCCGGCCGGTAGCGCAGCACCTGAAGGCCCTCGCCGTTCTCGACCGGCCAGTTGACCAGCGCGGCGATGCGCGCCTCGAGCCGCTGGCAGACGGCGAACTCGCCGCGCGCGAAGAACATGCCGTCGCTGGTGCGCGCGGCATTGACCTCGCTGTCGCCGGTGGCGGTGTCCACGGTGTGCGAGCGTGCGAGCCGCTCGCTGGCCAGCGCGATGATCTCGTCGCACTCGGCATCGTCGAGCAGCCCGGAGAAGACCACCACACGCGGCTCGTGCATCGAGAGCACGACCCGTACCTCGCGGTCGTGGGCCCACAGCGTGGCCGGCGAGCCCGCCAGCGCCGGCTCGGGCACGGCCGACGGCGGCGGCAGCACCGGCGCCTCGGCATGCTCGCGCAGCATGCCGCTGAGCACCGTCTCCATCGCGTCGAGCGCGACGTCCTCGCGCCAGCCGCTGGCCTTCATGGCCTCGAGCACCGCCTCGGGCCGGTGGCCGGCGCGGGCCTGTTCGATGATCCATTCCCGCAGGGCGGGCGTGATCTGCTGGCTGGATGCGCTGCTCATGGTCCCCTCTCGCTTCAGTCGGCGACGCGGCGGCGGAAGACCAGGCGGTCGGGCCCGCTCGCCGAGGCATCCCAAGCGTAGCCCTCGGCCGCGAAGCTGCACAAGTCCCGCGCCGTGCGCGCGCGGCTGCGGATCGCATGCCGGGCCATCAGGCCACGGGCCCGCTTGGCATGGAAGCCGATGATCTTCCAGGCGCCGGCCTTCCAGTCCTCGAACACGCAATGCACGAGCGGCGACTGCAGCGCGCGGCGGTCGATGGCCCTGAAGTACTCCTCCGACGCCAGATTGACCACCAGCGGCGCCGGGTCGCCGCGCAGCCGCGCGTCGAGGTGCTTGGCGATCTCCGCGCCCCACCAGGCGTACAGATCCTTGCCGCGCGGTGTCGCCAGACGCGTGCCCATCTCCAGGCGGTAGGGCTGCATGCGGTCGAGCGGCCGCAGCACGCCGTACAGGCCGCTGAGGATCACCACGTGGTCCTGCGCCCACGCGATGTCGTCGGCATCCAGGCTCGAGGCATCCAGGCCGCCGTAGACGTCGCCGTCGAAGGCGTAGACGGCCGGGCGGCTGTTGCGCGCGGTGTGGCGGGCCGAGAAGTCTCGGTAGCGCGCGACGTTGAGCTCGGCCAGCGCCGGGCTCAGGTCCATCAGCGCGGCGATGCCGTCGGCGTCGTGTTCGCGCAGCACGTCGATCAGTTCGAGCGCGCGGGCGGCGTACTTCGGCGTCGTCGGCGTGACCGGCGGGATCTCCCGCTCGTAGTCCAGGGTCTTGGCGGGCGACAGCAGCAGGAGCATCGGTCGGAGCGACTGGGAGTGAGGGCGGCGCCGAGGGTAGCAGCCTGCGGCATCATCGCGCGCGATGATGCCGCCCCCCGACCCGAGCACCCCCTGCCCCTGCGGCGGCGGCGGCTATGCCGCCTGCTGCGGGCGCTGGATCGGCACCGCCGCGGCTGCACCGGACGCCGAGGCGCTGATGCGCTCGCGCTACACCGCCTTCGTGCTCGACGCGCGCGATCACCTGCTCGCGACCTGGCATCCGGGCACGCGGCCGGCGCAGATCGACCCGCCCGAGCCGGGCCTGCACTGGCTGGGCCTGGAGGTGCGCCGCCACGAGCGGCAGGACGCCGATCACGCGACGGTCGAGTTCGTCGCCCGCAGCAAGCTCGGTGGCCGCGCGCACCGCCTGCACGAGACGAGCCGCTTCGTGCGCGAGGACGGCCGCTGGTACTACCTCGACGGCGACGTCCCGGCGCGCCGCTGACTACACTGGTGCACCGCCCCCCGAAGCCCTCGGCGACCCGCACCGAAGGAGCAAGCCGATGTCGACCACGCCCCAACCCGCACCGGCCGCGATCCACGGCCTGCACCACTTCGCCTGGCGCTGCCGCGACGCCGAGGAGACACGCCACTTCTACGAGGACCTGCTCGGGCTGCCGCTCTTCCACATCATCCAGAGCGACCATGTGCCGAGCACCGGCGAGTACTGCCCGTACACGCACTTCTTCTTCCGCCTCGGCGACGGCAGCTTCGTCGCCTTCTTCGACCTCGGCGACGACGTCGCGCCACTGCCCTCGCCCAACACGCCCGGATGGGTCAACCACCTCGCGCTGCGCGTCGACGGCGTCGCCGAGCTGGAACGGGCGAAGGTGCGGCTCGAGGCGGCCGGGGTGCCGGTGCTCGGCGTGACGGACCACCACATCTTCAAGAGCATCTATTTCTTCGACCCGAACGGCATCCGCCTCGAGCTGTGTGCCCAGGTCGCCGACGAAGCGCGGATGCGCGCGGAATCGCAGACCGCCCACGCCCGGCTCGCCGAGTGGACGGCGCGCAAGCAGGCCTGGCGCGCCGAACGGGCGGCCGGCGCCGGCCCGGCCACGTTGCTGCCGCAACGCAACGACCGACCGGAGACGGGGGGCCGCCAGGGCTGACCGCGGGCTCTGCAGCGGCGCCGGGGGAGGGCTCGCCGCGCGCCCCCGTGTCAGGCCCGTGATGTTTCGCGATACAAAATCGGCGCGCGCCGGGCGATAATCCACGAGATGAAACGTACCGAGCCTCAGTCGCCGACGATCCAGGTGCTGGAGCGCATGTTCGCGCTGATCGACGTGCTGGCGGCGCATCCGGACCCCGTGTCGCTGAAGCAGATCAGCACGCAGACGGGGTTGCACCCGTCGACCGCGCACCGCATCCTCAACGACCTGGCGATCGGCCGCTACGTCGACCGGCCCGAGGCCGGCAGCTACCGCCTCGGGATGCGGCTGCTGGAACTGGGCAATCTGGTGAAGGCGCGGCTCGACGTGCGCGAGGCGGCGATCGCGCCGATGCGCGAGCTGCACAAGCTGACGCACCAGCCGGTCAACCTGTCGGTGCGCCAGGGCGACGAGATCGTCTACATCGAGCGCACCTACAGCGAGCGTTCGGGCATGCAGGTCGTGCGCGCCGTCGGCGGCCGCGCGCCGCTGCACCTGACCTCGGTGGGCAAGCTCTTCCTCGCCCACGACGACCCGCAGCGGGTGCGCGCCTATGCCGCGCGCACCGGCCTCGCCGGCCACACCCGCAACAGCCTGACCGACCTGGCCGCGCTGGAACGCGAGCTGGCCGAGGTGCGCCAATCGGGCACCGCCCGAGACGACGAGGAACTGGAGCTGGGCGTGCGCTGCATGGCCGCCGGCATCCGCGACGACCAGGGCCGGCTGATCGCCGGACTGTCGATCTCCGCGCCGGCCGACCGGCTGGAGGAGAACTGGCTGGAGCGCCTCGAGGCGACCGCGGCGCAGATCTCGTCGGCGCTCGGTTACCGCGCCGCCGTGCCGCGCTGACTCAGGACGTCACGCGCGGCGTGATGCCGGCCGGCGCCGGCGCCGTGGCGGCGGGCATCAGCGTCTCGATCCAGTGGCGCACGCGCTCGGCGTCGCCCTGGCGCGAGTACTTCCCGGCGGAGTCGAGGAAGACCATGATCAGCTTACGCCCGGCCAGCTGGGCCTGCATCACGAGGCAGCGGCCCGCCTCCGAGATGTAGCCGGTCTTCTGCAGGCCGATGTCCCACTCCGGGTTGCGCACCAGCCCGTTGGTGTTGCGGTACTGCAGCACGCGGCGGCCGACGGCCACCTCGTGCTCCTGCGACGTGGACAGTTCGCGGATCAGCGGGTATTCGTAGGCCGCGGCGGCGAGCAGCGCGAGATCGTGCGCGCTCGACTGGTTGGCGCTGGACAGTCCGGTCGGCTCGACGTAGCGGGTGTCGCTCATGCCCAGCAGCCGCGCCTTGGCGTTCATCGCCGAGACGAAGGCGCGCAGGCCGCCCGGGTAGTGCCGGCCGAGCGCGTTGGCGGCGCGGTTCTCGGAGGACATCAGCGCCAGGTGCAGCATCTCGCCGCGCGTCAGGCGGGTGCCGACGGCCAGACGCGAATGGCTGCCCTTCTCGGTGTCGATGTCTTCCTGGGTGATCGTCAGCACCTCGTCGAGCGGCTGGTCGGCCTCGACGACCACGACCGACGTCATCAGCTTGGTCAACGAGGCGATCGGCAGCACCGCCTCGCCGTTCTTGTTGAACAGGACTTCGTTGGTGTCCTGGTCGAGCACCAGCGCGACGCTGGACTTCAGCGACAGTGGGTCGTCGGTCGCCCGCAGGCCGGAGAGTTCACCGAACGAGGGGCGCGCCGGCACCACGCGGCGCTTGACCTGGCGGCTCTTCAGCCGCGACGCACTCGCCTTGGACTTGCTCGCCTTGACGCTCTTGCTGGCCGTCGTGGCGGCCTTGCGCTGCTTCGATGCAGCCTCGGCCGCGCCGGCCGTGGCGAGCCCGAGCGCGAACGCCACCATCAGCACCCACCGTCCCACGACCGCTCCGAACGTCTTCAAGGCCCGCCCCTTGCTCCCGGTTGCGCGGGAGTCTAGGTGATAGAAAAAAAGCGCGCAAGATCAAAAACTTACGCACTATTCCTCTAACCAGCCTGAAGAGTGAAGGAAGTCACCCCTGGGCCGCCACGCGTTCGGTCTTGCTGTGCAGCTTGTTCAGCGCCGCGAGGTAGGCCTTGGCCGAAGCCACGACGATGTCCGGGTCGGCGCCGACCCCGTTCACAACGCGTCCGCCATGCTGCAGGCGGACCGTCACCTCGCCCTGGGATTCTGTCGAGCCGCTGGTGATGGCATTGACGGAATAGAGCAGCATTTCGGCGCCGCTTTGCAGCTTGGACTCGATCGCCTTCAGGCTCGCGTCGACCGGGCCGTTGCCGTCGCTCTCCGCGTGGTGCTCGACCTCGCCTTCGGAGAAGGCCACCCGGGCGTGCGGGCGCTCGCCGGTGGCCGACTGCTGCTCCAGCGCGAGCAGGCGGAAATGCTCCTGCTCGTGGGTCACGCTCTCGTCGCCGACGAGGGCGATGATGTCCTCGTCGAAGATCTCGGCCTTGCGGTCGGCCAGGTCCTTGAAGCGCGCGAAGGCGGCGTTGATCTCGCCTTCGCTGTCGAGGTCGATGCCGAGTTCCTGCAGGCGCTGCTTGAAGGCGTTGCGGCCGCTCAGCTTGCCCAGCACGATCTTGTTGGCGCTCCAGCCCACGTCCTCGGCGCGCATGATCTCGTAGGTGTCGCGCGCCTTCAGCACGCCGTCCTGGTGGATGCCGGAGGCATGCGCGAAGGCATTGGCGCCGACCACCGCCTTGTTCGGCTGCACGATGAAGCCGGTGGTCTGCGACACCAGACGCGAGGCCGGGACGATCTGCGTCGTGTCGATGCCGACCTCGAGGCCGAAGTGGTCGCGGCGGGTGCGCACCGCCATCACCACCTCCTCCAGCGAGCAGTTGCCGGCGCGCTCGCCCAGTCCGTTGATCGTGCACTCGACCTGACGGGCGCCGCCGATCTTGACGCCGGCCAGCGAGTTGGCGACCGCCATGCCGAGGTCGTTGTGGCAGTGCACCGACCAGACGGCCTTGTCGGAGTTCGGCACGCGCTCACGCAGGTGGCGGATGAAGTTGCCGTACAGCTCCGGGATGCCGTAGCCGACGGTGTCGGGAATGTTGATGGTGGTCGCGCCTTCGGTGATCACCGCCTCGACCACGCGGGCCAGGAAGTCCGGGTCGCTGCGGTAGCCGTCCTCGGCGGAGAACTCGACGTCCTCGCACAGCTGGCGCGCGTAGCGGATCGACAGCCGCGCCTGCTCGAGCACCTGCTCTCGCGTCATGCGCAGCTTCTTCTCCATGTGCAGCTCGCTGGTCGCGATGAAGGTGTGGATGCGCGCGCGCGCCGCCCCCTTCAGCGCCTCGGCGGCGCGCGAGATGTCGCGGTCGTTGGCGCGCGCCAGAGAACAGACGGTCGACTCCTTGATGTGGTCGGCGATCGCCTTGACGGCGTCGAAGTCGCCGTTGCTCGACGCCGCGAAGCCGGCCTCGATCACGTCGACCCGCAGCCGCTCGAGCTGGCGCGCGATGCGCAGCTTCTCGTCCTTGGTCATCGAGGCGCCGGGCGACTGCTCGCCGTCGCGCAAGGTGGTGTCGAAGATGATCAGTTTGTCGGCCATGGGACTCTCCAGCAGAAAGCAAAACGGCCCGCGGGCGGGTTGCGCGCGGGCCGTGGATGCAGGACTTCGGGACGTGTGCAGTCAGCGCGCGCGGGGCGTGTCGGGTAGAAGCAGAAGGGCGCAGCGGAGCGACGTCATGAATGAAATGTAGCACGCACCGCGCCGGCGGCGCCGCCCGCGGCGGCTATCAGCGGTGTAGGCCCTCTTCATCAGGCTCGTCGGTCGAGGTCGCGATCACGCTGACCGGCTTGCCCTTGGAGCGCCGCCAGGCGTAGACGACGTAGCCCGACAGCCCGTAGACCATGAACACCGCGAACAGCACGGTCGGCGGGTGGTAGGCGATCAGCGCGAAGGCCATCGCGATGCCGACGATCACGATGAACGGCACCGAGCGCTTGAAGCTCACGTCCTTGAAGCTGTAGAAGGGCACGTTGGTGACCATCGTCAGCCCGGCGTAGAGCGTGAAGCCGAAAGCAGTCCACGCCAGCCAGGGCAGTCCATAGACGTCGCGGAAACCGCCGTCGTCCATCACCCAGATGAAGCCGACCACCACCGCCGCGGCGGCCGGGCTCGGCAGGCCCTGGAAGAAGCGCTTGTCGACCACGCCGATGTTGGTGTTGAAGCGCGCCAGCCGCAGCGCCGCGCCGGCGCAGTAGACGAAGGCGGCCAGCCAGCCCAGCTTGCCCAGCCCCTTGAGTGCCCACTCGTACATGATCAGCGCCGGCGCCGCGCCGAAGCTCACCATGTCGGACAGCGAGTCCATCTGCTCGCCGAAGGCGCTCTGCGTGTTGGTCATGCGCGCGACGCGGCCATCCAGGCTGTCGAGCACGGCTGCGAGGAAGATGCCGATCGCCGCGTTCTCGAAGCGGCCGTTCATCGCCATCACGATGCCGTAGAAGCCGCCGAACAGCGCCGCCAGCGTGAAGAGGTTGGGCAGGATGTAGATGCCCTTGCGGCGCGGGCGGCGCGGCGCGTCCTCGACGTCGTCGGGCGGCTCGTCGTTCAGCGGAGCTTGCGCAGCGTCGTCCATGGCGACCTCACTTCGCGGGCAGCACGGCCAGGATGGTCGAGGTGGCCGAGACCTTCTCGCCGGCGGCCACGCGCGGCACCGCATCGGTCGGCAGATAGACGTCCACGCGCGAGCCGAAGCGGATGAAGCCGTAGCGCTGGCCACGCTGCAGCGTGTCGCCCTCGTGCGCGTAGCACAGGATGCGCCGCGCGATCAGCCCGGCCACCTGCACGAGCGTGACGGTCTGGCCCCAGGCGTCGATCACCATCGCGTTGCGCTCGTTCTCGGTCGAGGCCTTGTCGAGGTCGGCGTTGACGAACTTGCCCGGGAAGTACTGGATGCGCTTGACCGTGCCGTCGACGCTGGCGCGGTTGCTGTGCACGTTGAAGACGTTCATGAACACGCTGATCAGCAGCGCGTCGCGGTCGGCGTAGGGGTCGCGGACCTTCTCGATCCGCACGATGCGCCCGTCGGCCGGCGACAGCACGGCGCCCTTCTCGGTCGGCACCACGCGCGGCGGGTCGCGGAAGAACTGCACGACGAAGGCCAGCACCAGCCAGCACAGCACCGCGACGAAGTCCGGCAGGAAGAACGACGCGAACATCGCGACGAAGAAGGCGATCGCGATGAAGGGCCAGCCCTCCTTGGCGAGGATCGGGTGGGGGTAATCCATGGGCGCGAAGGATAACGCAGGGGTGGGAAGAGAAAGGCCGCGCACCTTGCGGCTGCGCGGCCTTTCGCGAGCGCGACGCGTCGCTCAGTTGCGCGACTTGTCGACCAGCTTGTTGGCCTTGATCCACGGCATCATCGCGCGCAGCTTCTCG
>CAYLKR010000104.1:0-8969 GCA_964384225.1 uncultured Methylibium sp. | reverse complement strand
GGCCGGGATGCCGGCGATGATCTCCGCCTTGTAGTGCTCGCCCATCGCCTTGAAATGCGCGACGGCCTCGTCGCGAGGCAGCACACGGCGCTCGACCGTCTCGTCCTTCTTCGCCAACGCGGTCATGCGGGCCTCGATGGCGGCCAGGTCCTCGGGCGTGAAGGGGCGCTTGTAGGAGAAGTCGTAGTAGAAACCGTTGTCGATCACCGGCCCGATCGTCACCTGGGCCTCGGGGAACAGTTCCTTGACCGCATAGGCGAGCAGGTGCGCGGTCGAGTGGCGGATCAGATCCAGGCCGTCGGGATCCTTGTCGGTCACGATCGAGAGCTGCGCGTCGCGCTCGATGCGGTGGCTGGTGTCGACCAGCCTGCCGTCGAGGCGCCCCGCGAGCGCCGCCTTCGCGAGGCCGGCGCCGATCGAGGCCGCGACCTCGGCGACCGTGACCGGAGCGGGGAACTCGCGTTTCGAGCCGTCGGGCAGCGTGATGGCGATCATGGAAGCGATCCTGCAATGAAAAAAGCGCGGTGGAGACCGCGCTTCGAAACGAGATAGACGAAAGACGTGCTCAGCCCGCGGTCGGACAACCTTGTCGGAAGTCGATCGACGTTCGCGGTGTCATAACCCGTCCTGCCTTTCTCGTCCTTGTTCGTGGAGGCGAGCCCGTATTGTAGGCGCGCCCGCCCTGCCCCGATCAGTGGAACTGTTCTTCCTCGGTCGAGCCGGTCAGCGCCTTGACGCTGGACGAGCCGCCCTGGATCACCGTGGTGACGTCGTCGAAGTAGCCGGCGCCGACTTCCTGCTGGTGCGACACGAAGGTGTAGCCCTGCTCGCGTGCCTTGAACTCGGGCTCCTGCACCATCTCGACGTAGTGCTTCATGCCCTCGCCCTTGGCATAGGCCTGGGCGAACTGGAAGGTGTTGTACCAGTTGATGTGGATGCCCGCGAGGGTGATGAACTGGTACTTGTAGCCCAGCGCCGAGAGCTCGTCCTGGAAGCGGGCGATGGTCTTGTCGTCGAGGTTCTTCTTCCAGTTGAACGACGGCGAGCAGTTGTAGCTCAGCAGCTTGCCCGGGTGCTTGGCGTGCACGGCCTGCGCGAACTCACGCGCGAAGCCCAGGTCCGGCGTGCCGGTCTCGCACCACACCAGGTCCGCATAGGCGGCGTAGGCGACGCCGCGGCTGATGGCCTGCTCGAGGCCGTTCTTGACGCGGTAGAAGCCTTCCTGGGTGCGCTCGCCGGTGAGGAAGGGCTTGTCGTTGGGGTCGTGGTCGCTGGTCAGCAGGTTCGCGGCCTCGGCGTCGGTGCGCGCCAGCACGATGGTCGGCACGCCCATCACGTCGGCGGCGAAGCGCGCAGCGATCAGCTTCTCGCAGGCCTCCTGGGTCGGCACGAGCACCTTGCCGCCCATGTGGCCGCACTTCTTGACCGCGGCGAGCTGGTCCTCGAAGTGCACGCCGGCGGCGCCCGCGGCGATCATGTTCTTCATCAGCTCGAAGGCGTTCAGCACGCCGCCGAAGCCGGCTTCCGCGTCGGCGACGATCGGCAGGAAGTAGTCGATGAACTCCTTCGAGCCCGGCTCGATGCCACGCGACCACTGGATCTCGTCGGCGCGCTTGAAGGTGTTGTTGATGCGGCGGACCATGGTCGGCACCGAGTCGTAGGCGTACAGCGACTGGTCGGGGTACATGGTCTCGGAGGTGTTGCCGTCGGCGGCGACCTGCCAGCCCGACAGGTAGACGGCCTCGACACCGGCCTTGGCCTGCTGCATCGCCTGGCCGGCGGTGATCGCGCCGAAGGCGTTGACGTAGCCCTTCTTCGACGCGCCATTGCACTGCGCCCACAGCTTCTCGGCACCGCGCTTGGCCAGCGTGTGCTCGATCTGCACGCTGCCGCGCAGGCGCACCACGTCGGCGGCGCTGTAGCCGCGCTTCACACCCTTCCAGCGCGGGTTCTCGGCCCAGTCCTTCTCGAGGGCGGCGATCTGTTGTTGGCGGGTCGGTTGGCTCATGACGGGGCTCCGGAGAAGTTGGAAAGGAATTCAGGAACAGTTCGCAGCGTAGCGTCAAACCGTCGGCTTGTGAAGACTTATATCTTATACAAGACCAAAAAGAGACACCATACAAAACAACAAGTTAGGCGCCTCATTCCCGCATGTGAAATGCAGTTTGTCGCAATGAAAAATTTTGCGGCAACGCAACAACGGTCATTGTGCATCGCGGAAAGAATCTTCATCCTGATGAATATCGCGGGCGGCCGAGACCCCGCCGGCGCGGCGCCGTCCCACGCGTCCGGCACGGCTCGCGCACGCGGTCCGGCTCCCTCGGCGCCCCGCTTGAACACGGCTTATGCCTCATGAATTGCGGCGCTCGAAGCCCGGCGCGCAGGCGCCGCTCCTATGATCGCCACGCACCACGCCGCCGCACGCCGGCGCGCTCCACCGGCCCCTGCCGGACCATTGCGCCGCAGCGGCGCGCCACGACCATCCTCCATGACCTCCTTCGCCTACCTGTCGAACAACGCCTTCATGAAAGCGCCGTCCGGCGACGCGACACGCCCCTATGCCGTGGCCGGCCTCGCCTGGGACGGCTCGGTGACCAACCGCCCGGGTGCCCGATTCGGGCCGCGTGCGATCCGCGAGGCCAGCCACATGCTGTGCGACGGCGTCCATCCGCATTTCGATGCGACGCCCGCCGACCACCTCACCGACCTCGGCGACCTGGCCCTGCCCAACACCAGCCTGAGCGCGATGCGCGAGGCGATGGGCCCGCAGGTCGACCGCCTGATCCGCGCCCACCACATGGCCTGGATCGGCGGCGACCACTCGGTGACCCTGCCGCTGCTGCGCGCCTATCGGGCCTGGCTGGGCCGGCCGCTGGCGGTGATCCATTTCGACGCCCACTGCGACACCTGGGAAGACCATTTCGGCGAGCCCAGCGGCCACGGCACCTGGGTCTACGAGGCGATCCAGGAAGGCCTGGTGCTGAAGGAGTGCTTCACGCAGATCGGCATCCGCTCGGCCGGCGTGCGCGAGGCGCGCGACTACGTGCGCGAGCAGGGTGGCCAGATCTTCACCGCGCGTGCGTTGCGCGGCCTGGACGGCGCCGCGCTCGCCCCAGTGCTGGCGGCGATCCGCTCGCGGCTCGCGGCGCACGGCCATCCGCCGGTCTACCTGAGCCTGGACATCGACTGCCTCGATCCGGCCTTCGCCCCCGGCACCGGCACGCCCGAGCCCGGCGGCCTGAGCACGAGCCAGGTGCTGACCCTGCTGGAGGAACTGGCCGACCTGCCCTTCGTCGGCATGGACTGCGTCGAGGTCGCCCCGCCCTACGACCACGCCGAGCTGAGCAGCTACGCGGCGGCGTCCTTCGTCTGGACCTACCTCTGCGGGCGCATCGCGCGCGGCCGGGCCGGCTGAAGCGCCGCGCGCCGCAACGCCGGCAGCAGCGGCAGCAGCACGCACAGCAGGGCCGCGCCGCCGAGCCAGGGCCGCAGGTCGAGCCGCGCCGGCGCCTCGCGTGCGAGCTTCGGGCCGGCGAGCGCCTCGCGCAGCGCGGCGGCGTCGCCGAGCCGCTGGTACTGCAGCCCGGTCTCGCTGGCGAGCAGTCGCAGGTAGTCCTCGCGCAGCGCCGAGAGGTGCTCGCTGCCCGGCGTGACACCGGGCAGCGGCGGCACGCTCGCGTCCTCGGGCTCGACCATCTGCTCGCCGCCGACGCTGCCGCCGCGGCCGAGGCTGCGCGGATCCACCTGCAGCACCTCGTCGGCGCCCCATTCGCCGACCGCGCGGCCCTCCGGATCGAACTTCGGGATCGGCGCCGGCTCTTCGCCGCCGACCCCGACGATCAGCCCGCGAACCTCGCCGCGCGCGACCGTGAAGCTGGGCCGGTAACGCGGATTGACCGGCGGCGACTCGTGGCCGTCGGTCAGGAACAGCAGGGCCGGCCGTTCGTCTAGCGCCTTGACCGCTTCCATGCCGCTGTTGATGCCCTTGGCGACCTCGCTCGCGCCGGCCCAGGCCATGCGGCCGTCCATGAGCGCCAGCGTGCCGAGCAGCTCCTGCTGGTGCTCGCAGACCTCGATCGGCGTCAGCAGCAGCAGCGTGCGGTACTCGGTGAAGATGCCCAGCCCGAGCCGCGAACCGCAGGGCAGCTGCTCGACGAGGCGTGCCAGCGTCGCCTTCGCCGCCGCCAGGCGCGAGACCGGCTTGGCACTCTCCGGCAGCAGGCCGTCGAGCACGTTCATGCTCTGCGTGATGTCGAGCACCGCGACCGCTTCGACCTGTGACCGCGTCACCGGCAGCACGGGCTTCAGGAAGGTGGCCGCCAGCAGCAGCGCGGCCAGCAGCAGCGCGAGCGCATCGCGGCGCGCGCTCAGCGCGGCCCAGGCGGCGGCCCCGCGCGTGCTCATGGCAGGCCCTGCGGCACGCCGCGGATCGTGATCGACGCGCGCTCGGCGTCGTTGCGCGGGCCGCCGATCGACGGCGTCTCGTCGTCCGGGTCGGGCTGCAGGCGCTGGGCGCGCTCGTAGTTGTAGCGCGCGTCCCAGTGATGCGGGTCGGCGCGCAGCACCTCGCGGTAGCCCTGCTTGGCCAGCTCGATCAGCGCGACCGCCTGGCCGGCGCCGGCCCCGTCGGCGTTGCGCAGGCGGCCCGCCTCGCGCATCAGCAGGTTGGCGTTGTTGTAGCGCGCCGCGAGGCCGAGCCGCGGGTCGGCGTAGAGCGTGCGGTAAAGCTGCAGCGCGCCCTCGAAGTCCTCGGCCGCGGCCAGCTCGCGGGCACGGGCGAAGCGCAGCGTCGGCGAGGCCCGCACCTGCTCGATCGGCAACGCCGCCACGCCGCCGGCGGCCGCCAGCGCGTCGTCGCGCTCGAGCCGCCACCACTGCCAGCCCGCCAGCGCCGCGGCGGCCAGGCCGAGCCCGAGCAGCGCGACGAGCAGGCGCAGCCGGGTGCGCGGCGTGCTCAGCAATCGCGTCAGCGCCATGCGCGCACCTCCAGCAGCTTGGCCGCGAGCAGCAGCAGCACCAGCACCAGCGCCGCGCCCCAGGCCCAGGCGCCGAGTTCGCGGCGCGGCACGATGTCGCGGTAGGCGATCGGCAGGTTCTCGAGCCGGCCGACGTCGGCCAATGCGCGCTTCAGCGCCTCCGGGTCCTCGGCCTCGTAGGCGCGGTAGGGCACGCCGATGCCCCCGAGGAACCGGTGCAGGAAGTACTCCGGCGCGGTCTCGCCGTTGGCCATCGCCGCCTCCTCGGCGCGCAGGCCCGGGCTGCGGTGGGAGCGGATGTAGATCCAGTAGATGCCGACGCGGTACTCGCGCGCGAGCTTGGCGATGTCCTCGCGCCGCTCGGGCTCGATCACGTCGCCGCCGTCGGACACCAGCATCAGGATGCGCGAGCCGGTGTAGGGCCGGTCGCGGAAGTGGTCGAGCGCGTCGAGCAGCGCCAGGCCGATATCGGTCTCGGCCAGGCCGCGGCCGATCTTGCCGGCGGCGATCGACGCCTGCACCGCCTCCGGCTTCTCGCTGAAGCCCATCACGCGGATCGGCAGCGTCGTGAAGGTCTCCATCGCGAAGCGGTCCGCGCTGCGCTGCGCGGCGAACTCGGCGAGCATCTCGCGCGCGACGCGCTGCTTCGAGGGCCGCGTCTTGTCGACCTCGCGGCTGGTGTTGTAGCTCAGCAGCGTGGGCTGCTGATCGCGGTTGGCGCCGGTCACGAAGGCCTGGTCCATGCTGCGGCTGCGGTCCACCAGCATCACGATCTCGGCGCCCTGCCCGACCTGCTCGACCTCGTAGGCCGGCCGGTACCAGCCGGCCGCGCCGACCACCAGCGCCACGACCGCCAGCGAAGCCATCGCGCGCAGCGCCACGTCGAGCAGGTCCGACGCGCGGTCCGCCGGCAGCAGCTCGCCCCAGGACCACACCAGCGCCTCGCGCGGGCGCCGCCACCACGGCAGCAGCGCGAGCGGCAGCGCGAGCAGCAGCCCGGGGTGGTCGAAGCCGGTAGCCGTCAGCATCTCAGCCCGTGCCGCGTTCGGCGTCGCGCAGGGCGCGGGCGATCGCGAGCAGCCAGTCCAGATCGGCATCGGGCGCCGCGGCGAAGAAGCCGGCGCGCGAGCGCTCGAAGAAGCGGCCGAGGTCTTCGCGCAGCGGCGCATAGCGCGGCGCGGTCGCGACGAAGGCATCCAGGCCCTCGGCGAACACCACGCGCCCGGCCGCGGCATTGAGCGCCGCATGCAGCCGGCGTGTCACGGCCAGGCAGGCCTCGGCGCCCGCCGGCAGCGCGCCGCGCCGCCGCGCCGCCTGCAGCTCGCGCCAGGCGGCGGCGAACGGCCGGTGGCGACGGCTCCACCACGGCAGGCCGCGGTAGACGATCCACAGCCAGCCGCCGATCAGCGCGGCCAGCGCCAGCCCTGCGGCGACGACCGCCTGCAGCGCGCCGGTACGCGCCGGCGGCGGCGCCTGGTCGGGCCGCAGCTCGCCCAGCCCGTGCCGCGGTGAGGCGTCCTCCGGCCCGAGAGGCGCCACGGCCAGCGGCCAGGGATCGACGCGCAGTTCCTCGCTGCGACCTTCGCCCGTGAAGCGCAGCTTGAGCGCCGGAAGGTCGTAGACGCGCGCGGCCGCCGGTGCGGCGAAGACCTGGAAGCGCATCTCGAGGCGCAGCTGCATGCCACCGGGCATGCGGCGCTCGCTGCGCGACAGCGCGCGCAGATCCAGCGCCGGGCCGATGCGGCCGGGCGCCGGCAGCGCCTCGGCATCGAGCGCCAGGCCGGCCGGCACGTCGACGTGCACGACGCGGGTGACGAGGTCTCCGACCTGGTAGCCGAAGGCGCGCGGCTCCTCGGTCGTTGCGCGCAGTTCGAGCGCGGCCGCCGGGACGGCCGTCGCCGCCGCGCAGAGCGTGCAGACCCGCAGCAGCGTGTTCATCGCTGGAAATGCGCGCTCACCGCCTCGGCGTCAAAGCCGTCGAGCAGCTTCAACGGGCGCAGCCGGTGGCGGCGGAACAGGGTGTCGAGCGCGTCCTGGCGGGCCTCGATGCGCTCGATCCAGCGCGCGCGCAGCGCCGGGCGCAGCCAGAGCAGGCGCCGGCGGCCGCTCTCGGCGTCGGTCAGCGACGCGAGGCCGGTGCGCGCCGGTGGCGGCTCGAACTCGGCGCGGTCCCACAGCAGCACCGGCACGATCTCGTGCATCGCCAGCGAGTCGAGCACGCGGTCGAGCATGTCGATCGGCAGGTGGAAGTCCGACACCAGGAAGACCAGCGCACGCTGCCGCTGCAGCATGCGGTGTGCGTCGGCCAGGCCGGCGGCGCTGCGGCCGGCGGGCTGCAGCCCGCGCAGTCGACGTGCCAGCGCGGTCCCGGCGCCGCGGCTGCGCACCGGCGGCTGCACCCAGTCGGGCCGCACGCGCTCGTCGCAGCCGACGAAGCCGAAGGGGTCGCCGGTGCGCCAGGCCGACCACGCCAGCGACTCGATGAAGTCCGCCAGCACGTCGAGCCGCCGCCGTTCGCCGGTGTAGCCCATCGAGGCCGACAGGTCAGCCACCGCGTAGACGGGGATCGCCTTGCGCTCGCTGGCCAGCCGCACCAGCCACTGGCCGAGCGGGTCGCGCAGGCTGGCGAGCAGGTCGAGCCGGCGCGCGTCGCTGGCGTGGGTGATCGGCACGTGGCTGCGGAACTCGTGGCCGCTGTCGCCGCGGCGGCTGCGGTGCGAGCCGGGGAACTGACCGAGCGCCGGCTGGCCGCTGCGGTAGTAGAACTCTCTCATCGGGAAGTCAGGGGGCGGCGACGTGGTCGAGGATGCCGCGGATCAGCGCGTCGACGATCTCGCCGCGGCGCAGCTCGTAGACCGGCTGCAGGCACAGGCGGTGCGCCACCGTCTCGACGAAGACCGCGCGGATGTCCTCCGGCGTCGCGTAGTCGCGCCCCGCCAGCCAGGCGGTGACGCGGGCCGCGCGCATCAGCTGGCCCATGCCGCGCGGGCTGGTGCCGGCGAGGATCACCTCGGCGGGCGAGGCATCGTGCAGGTCCAGCCCGTCGAGGCGGATGCCGAACTCGTCGGGCGCGGCGGTCGCGCGCCACAGCTTCAGCGCGTAGTCCTGCAGCGCCGGCGCGGCCTGCACGCCGCGCTGGATCGCGCCCGACACGGCGCCGAGCTCCTGGTAGGGAAGGATCGCCTCGGGCAGCGTCGCGACCAGCGCGTCGGTGTCGTGGAAGCGCGGGTCGAACATCAGCGCGCGGCGGTCGGCCTCGTCGGCCGGCGCATCGATGGTGATCTCCATCATGAAGCGGTCGCGCGCGGCAGCGGAGATCTCGAAGGTCTCCTCGCGCTCGACGCGGTTGCGGTCGGCGAACACCAGCAGGTGCGGCAGCTTCAGCTCGCGGTTGAAGGCCATCAGGCTGCGCTCTGCCATCGCGCGTAGCAGCAGCGCATGCACCTGCGGACGGGCGCGGTTGATCTCGTTGAAGAAGAACAGCGCGAGCTGCTCGCCGTGCTCGGTCAGTGGCCCCGGATCCACCGCCGGCCGGCCGTCGGCGCCGATGTGGGTGTGGTAGATCAGGTCGTTGGGCATCAGGTCGACCGTGCCCTCGGCGCGCGAGAAGGCGCCGCCGATCAGCCGCGCGAATGCCCGCAGCAGCGTCGTCTTGCCGACGCCCACGTCGCCCTGCAGCAGCACGTGGCCGCGTGCGAACACGGCGGTGTTGACGAGGCGGATCACCCTCGCCTGTCCGACCACCACCTTGGCGGCCTCGCTCTCCAGCGCCAGGGCGCGCAGGCGCCAGTCGGCGAGCAGCGCGTCGTCTTGTCTGTCCATGGGCATCGACTCTCGCATCAAGGACTCATGCTCGACCGAAGCCGTCGCGCGCGTCAACCGCGGGGAAGCCCCGGCGGTGTGCCGCGACGGTACAGCGGCCGGCTCAGACCTGCAGGGCGGTGGTCTTCTTGACCGTGCGCAGCACCAGCATCGAGTTGGAGCGCAGCACGC
>CAYLKR010000103.1:0-9190 GCA_964384225.1 uncultured Methylibium sp. | reverse complement strand
GCCCATGCGCTGGCCGTCGCGCGAGCCCATCAGCACATGCGGCGCGAGGCTCATGTTCTCCTGGCCGCCGGCGATCACGATCTCGGCGTCGCCGTCGCGGATGGCCTGGGCGGCGAGCATCACCGCCTTCAGGCCCGAGCCGCAGACGACGTTGATCGTCATCGCCGGCACCGCGTGCGGCAGCCCGGCCTTCAGGGTCGCCTGGCGGGCCGGGTTCTGCCCGCTGCCAGCGGTCAGCACCTGCCCGAGGATGACCTGTCCCACATGCTCCGCGGCGAGACCACTGCGCTGGAGCAGCGCCTGGATCACGGCAGCACCCAGTTCGGGCGCAGGGGTCTTGGCCAGCGTGCCGCCGAACTTGCCGACGGCGGTGCGGGCGGCGGCGACGATGACGATCTCGGTGCTCATGACGGGTCTCCTGGGTCTTCGGGGGCGAAAGGGTCAGGCCTTGGCCTTGACGTAGCGGCCGGGCGCCGGCTCGATGGCCTTGTGCGTCCGGTCGCCGTAGGTCTTGGGTGCAGCAATCTGCTTGCCAGCATGGCCGGCCAGCCAGTCGCACCACGCCGGCCACCAGCTGCCGGGGTGCTCGGTGGCGCCTTCCAGCCAGGCGTCGGCGGTCTTCGGCAGCCGGGTGTTGGTCCAGTAGCTGCGCTTCTTCTTGGCGGGCGGGTTGATCACGCCGGCGATGTGACCCGACGCGCCGAGCACGAACTGCTTCTTGCCCGGCAGGATGTGTACGCTCTGGTAGGCGCTGTGCCACGGCACGATGTGGTCCTCGCGCGACGCGTACAGGAAAGACGGCATGTCGAGGCGGCGCAGGTCGATCGGCTGGCCGCAGACGGTGACCTTGCCCGGCGTGACCAGGTCGTTCTGCAGGTAGGTGTGGCGCAGGTACCAGCAGAACATCGGCCCAGGCAGGTTGGTCGAGTCGGAGTTCCAGTACAGCAGGTCGAAGGGCGGCGGCATCTCGCCCTTGAGGTAGTTGGCGACGACGTAGTTCCACACCAGGTCGTTGGGCCGCAGGAAGCTGAAGGTGGTCGCCAGCTCGTGGCCCTTGAGCAGGCCGCCCTGCCCGATCGCCAGCTCGCGCAGCCGCACCGAGGCCTCGTCGATGAAGACGTCTATGATCCCGGTGTCGCTGAAGTCCAGGAAGCTGGTCAGCATCGTCAGGCTGGCTGCCGGCTTCTCGCCGCGCGCCGCCAGCACCGCCAGCGCGGTGGCCAGCAGCGTGCCGCCGACGCAGAAGCCCAGCACGTTGATCTGGTCCTGGCGGCCGATCGCACGGACTTCCTCGATCGCGCGGATCACCGCGTGCTCGATGTAGTCGTCCCAGGTCTTGTCCTGCACCGCCTCGCTGGCGTTGACCCAGCTGACCAGGAAGACGCGGTGCCCCTGGCTGACCGCGTGGCGCACGAACGAGTTCTCCGGCTGCAGGTCGAGGATGTAGAACTTGTTGATGCACGGCGGCACGATCAGCAGCGGCCGCTCGTGCACCTTGGCCGTCAGCGGCTTGTACTCGATCAGCTGGAACAGCTCGTTCTCGTAGACCACCGCGCCCTCGGTCGTCGCGACGTTGCGGCCGACCTCGAACTGGCTCTCGTCGGTCTGCGACACATGGCCCTGCTGGATGTCGTGCCACAGGTGCTTGAGGCCCTGGGCGATCGACTCGCCCCGGGTCTCCAGCGCCTTGCGCTGCGCCTCGGGGTTGAGCGCGAGGTAGTTCGACGGCGCCGCCGCTTCCACCCACTGCTGCACGGCGAAGCGGATGCGCTGGCGGGTCTTCTCGTCGGCCTGCACCTGCTCGGCCATCTGCATCAGCGTGCGCGCGTTCAGCAGGTACATGCCGGCCATGAAGGCGGTGGCCGGGCTGGCCGCCCAGTCCTGGGCGGCGAAGCGGCGGTCGCCGGGGGTGGGCGCCGGCGCCTGCCCGGCGGCCTGGTTCCACAACGCGGCCGCCTCGCGCAGGTAGTCGGCCTGGAGCTGGCCGAGCGCCTCGGGGGCGAGCGGCACGCCGCCGAGGCCCTGCAGGGCCTGGGCCCACCCCTCGGAGAGCTGGCGGGTGGAGGTGCTCAGGTCCAGGCCGGCGCCGAGGTTCGGCCAGCCGCTTGCTGCAGGGTTCATGCGTCTCCTCGCGTTTTGGACGATTATCGGCCACAGACTTGCGCGGACCTGAACGCTCCATCCCCGAGGACGACCGATGTATCTGGTGGCGATCGCCTGGCTCTACGTGGCCCTGATGATGGCGCTGGCCGAGGCCACGCATGCGAACGGCAGCGTGCTCGGCGCAGTCTTCACCTTCCTGCTCTATGGGCTCGGCCCGGTCGCGCTGGTCCTCTACCTGCTGGGCACCCCGCAGCGGCGGCGCGCGCGCCAGCGCGCCGAAGCCGCCTCAGCGCCGCTCGATCCAGATGGCGGCGGCCATGCGCCCGCTGTGGCCGAAGCGCGGCCGGTCGCGCCGGTGCGAGAAGAACCGTGAGCCGTCCTCGACGGTGCACCAGCCGCCGCCGCTGACCTGCGCGATGCCGAGCGCGGCGAGCCGGTCTCGCGCCAGGCCGGCCAGGTCGGCGAGCCAGTGGCCGGGCCGCGCGCCCGCGGCGAAGCGAGGGTGGGCACGGTGCGGGTCCACGCCGAAGCCGATCAGCACGTCGGCGCCGACTTCGAACTGGCGCGGCCCGATGCAGGGCCCCAGCCAGGCCTCGATCTGCGCCGGCGCGCAGCCGGCGGCGCCGACCAGCGCCTCGACCGTGGCCTCGAGCACCCCGCCGGCCAGCCCGCGCCAGCCGGCATGGGCTGCCGCGACGCCACCGGGGGCCGCCAGCAGCACCGGCAGGCAATCGGCGACCTGGATCACGCACGCGACGCCGGGCTCGGTGCTCAGGCAGGCATCGGCCTCGAGCGGCTCGCCGGCGGACGCCGGCAGCCGCAGCACGCGTCGCCCGTGCACCTGGCGCAACCAGGTCGGTGCACCGCCGATCGCCGCCGCGAACCGGCGGCGGTTCTCGTGCACCGCAGCCGGGTCGTCGCCGACCGCCTCACCGAGGTTGCAGCTCGCGTAGCCGCCGGTGCTGACGCCACCGGCGCGGGTGCTCATCAGCGCGCCGACCCCGGCCGTGGCGAAGCGCGGCCGCAACCAGTCGGCCGGCGGTTCCTTCACGGCTCGAAGTCCGGGCAGGCCGCGGGCTGGGCGCGCTCGAAGGCCGGCAGCGCCATGCAGGCGTCGAAGATGCGCATCACGGTCGGCATGGCATCGAGCCGGCAGTCGTAGCGCTGCGCGTTGAAGATCTGCGGCACGAGCACGCAGTCGGCCAGCGTCGGCGCATCGCCATGGCAGTACCGGCCGGTCTGCGGCTCGCCGACCAGGCGACGCTCGACGGCCGCCAGCCCGCTCTCGACCCAGTGGCGGTACCAGGCGTTCTTGGCGGCGTCGTCGACCTTCATCTCGCGCACCAGGTGGCGCAGCACCCGCAGGTTGTTGAGCGGGTGGATCTCGCAGGCGATGTCGAGCGCCAGCGAGCGGATGCGCGCCCGGTCGGCCGCGCCGCCCGGCAGCAGCGGTGGCTCGGGGTGGGTCTCGTCGAGGTACTCGATGGCGGCCAGCGACTGACCGATGGACACGGCGCCGTCCACGAGCGTCGGCACCAGCCGCGTCGGCGAGACGGCGGCGTAGGCCTCGCCGAACTGCTCGTTGCGCAGCAGGTGGACCGCGCGGTAGTCGTAGCTCAGGCCCTTGAGACCGAGCGCGATGCGCACCCGGAACGAGGCCGACGAGCGGGCGTAGCTGTACAGCTCCATCCTGGGCCTTCAGGCGACGATGCGCACGCGCAGCGGCTCGAGGCCTTCGATGCGCGCGTCGATCACGTCGCCGGGACCCACCGCCGCCACGCCTGCCGGCGTGCCGGTGAAGATCAGGTCGCCAGGCGCCAGCGTCCACGCCGTCGACAGCCGGGCGATGATCTCCGGGACGCTCCAGATCATCTGGTCGATGCGGCCGAGCTGGCGCACCGTGCCGTTGACGTCGAGCGCGACCGGCGCACGGCCGATGCCCGGCACCGCCGCGGCTGGCGACAGTGGCCCGAGCGGCGCCGATGCCTCGAAGCCCTTGCCGATGCACCACGGGCGCCCGGCCTTCTTCATCTCGGCCTGGAGGTCGCGACGCGTCATGTCCAGACCGACCGCATAGCCCCAGATGTGCTCCGCGGCGCTCTCGACCGGGATGTCTCGCCCTCCCCGACCGAGGGCCACGACGAGTTCGACCTCGTGGTGCAGGTCTGCGGTCAGCGGCGGATACGGCATCTCGCCGACGGCGCCCGCCGCGACCGACAGCAAGGCGTCGGCCGGCTTCAGGAAGAAGAACGGCGGCTCGCGGCCGCTGTGCCCCATCTCGGCGGCATGCTCGGCGTAGTTGCGGCCGACGCAGTAGATGCGGTGCACCGGAAAGCGCGCCGCGCTGCCGGCGACGACGGCAGTGCTCTGCGGCAGCGGCGGAATGACGTAGTCCATGGGGCGAATCCGACGGGGATCGCGACGATGATGCCATGCGTACACTGGCTGCCATGACCCTGGCGTCCCCCATCCGCCACTGCCGCGAGTGCGGCGCCGTGGCCGCCTACCGCGTGCCCGACGACGACAGCCGCGAGCGGGCCGTGTGCACCGCCTGCGGAACGATCCACTACCAGAACCCGCTCGCCGTGGTCGGCACGCTGCCGGCCTGGGGCGACCGCGTGCTGCTGTGCCGGCGTGCGATCGAGCCGCGGCGCGGCTACTGGACCTTGCCGGCGGGCTTTCTCGAACTGGGCGAGACCACCGAACAGGGCGCGCTGCGCGAGACGCTCGAGGAGGCCGGCGCACGCGTCGCGCTGCGTGGCCTGTACACGCTGCTCAACGTCGTGCGCGTCGGACAGGTGCATCTGTTCTACCGCGCCGAACTGCTGGACACCGACTTCGCACCAGGGCCCGAGTCGCTCGAGGTCGGGTTGTTCGGCCTCGACGAGTTGCCCTGGGACGCGCTGGCCTTCCGCACCGTGACCGAAACCCTGAAGCGCTATGTCGAGGAACGCCCCGCGGGCCGCTATGGTGTGCACTGCGCCGACATCGCCTGAGGCGAGATGCCTGCTGCGCCCGTTATACTGCGCAGCTTCGGGGCGTAGCGCAGCCTGGTAGCGCACTTGCATGGGGTGCAAGGGGTCGCGAGTTCGAATCCCGCCGTCCCGACCATCAACGAAAAAGGCCAGCCGGCTTGCCGGTTGGCCTTTCTTCTTGGCAGCAGCGCTGCTTCAGCGCTTGAACAGTTCGTCCAGCAGGTCGCCCGGCACGGTGTCGGTGCTGTCCGAGACCTCGAGGCCGCTGCGCAGATCGTAGGAGGACTCGTACCACCAGCGGTCGGTCGGTACGCCGTTTCCGTCGACGGCCGGACGCTCGGGTGGCTGCTGGGAATCACGCGCGTCCGCCGCTGCGCCGCCGGGAAGGCCCGGCGGGGGACGGTACTTGAACAACACCTTGGCCACGACGACTGCTCCCGATGGATGCTCCCACACCGTGGACACCTCTGCGGGGCCGATCGGCGCTGGCGACACATCGACAGTATGCCGAGATGGACGGGGCGCAAGGGCTGCCCCCCTAGCTTGAACCGCCGCTCTTTTGCGGGTCAGGGACCGAGCAGTCGGCGGATCGCGAGCAGTTCCTCGCGCAGCATGTCGGTGTCGCCCGGAGAGGCCGACGCCGGGACCGAGGTCACCGCTGCCAGCGGCATCACGGCGGCGGCTTCGAGCATCTCCTGCTCGCTGTCCTGCGCCGGCGCATCGGGCTCGTCGGCGCGGCGCAGATCCTCGACCGGGCCAGACCGGCCACCGCCTTCGGCGAGCCGGTTGCGTGCGCCGCTAATGGTGAAGCCCTGCTCGTAGAGCAGTTCCCGGATCCGGCGGATCAGCAGCACCTCATGGTGCTGGTAGTAGCGGCGGTTGCCCCGCCGCTTCATCGGTTTGAGCTGGGTGAATTCCTGTTCCCAATAGCGCAACACGTAAGGCTTGACGCCGCACAGTTCGCTCACTTCACCGATCGTGAAATAGCGCTTTGCGGGGATCGGCGGCAGCGCTTTTTCCATTGGAAATCAAGACCCTAGGGTAGATTTCCTCAGACTTTACTCGAACTCCTCACCCATCGGTATGTCGCCTTGCACGACTCCCTTGAGTTTGTGGCTTGCATGAAACGTGACGACGTTTCGCGCCTTGATCGGGATCGCTTCGCCGGTGCGCGGGTTGCGGCCGGGCCGCGGGGCCTTGCGGCGGATCTGGAAGTTGCCGAAGCCCGAGAGCTTCACGTCCTGCCCCTCGACGAGCTGGCCGTGGACCAGTTCGAAGAAGGCCTCGACCATGTCCTTGGACTCGCGTTTGTTCAGGCCGAGGCGCTCGAAGAGCAGGTCGGCGAGCTCGGCCTTGGTCAGCGTCGGCGTCTCCAGGCTCGGGATGAGGGCTCGTTCCATGCGGGGGTCCTCTTTGTGATGCGTCTCAGGTACGCAGCCGGGCACCGAGGCGCGCCGACAGCGCGTCGAGCACCGCCTGGACGGTCGCGTCGATGCGATCCTCGGTCAGCGTGGCCTCGTCGTCCAGCAGTTCGAGCCGCAGCGCGAGGCTGCGCTCTTGCGGCGCGAGGTCGGTGGCGCCGGGCTTGGGCCGGTAGACGTCGAACAGCCGTGCGCCGCGCAGCACGCCACCGGTGGGGGCTGCCGCGACGGCGGCCATCAGCGCCTCGTGCGTGACGGCCTCGCCGACGACCACGGCGACGTCGCGCAACACCGCCTGCTGGCGCGGGATCGGCTCGTAGGCTGGCAGCCGGCCGAGGGCAAGCGCTTCGGCATCCAACTCGAACAGCACCGGCGCCTGCGGCAACTCGTAGCCCTGGCGCCAGCGCGGATGGAGCTCGCCGATCCAGCCGACAGCCTGGCCGTCCAGCTCGATGCGGGCGCTGCGTCCCGGATGCAGCGCCGGATGCGCGGCCGGCACGAAGCGGGCCTGTCGCGGCGCCAGCAGCGCTTCGACGTCGCCCTTGACGTCGAAGAAGTCGACAGCCCGCTCGGCCACCGCCCACTGCAGCGCGTCCGCCGCGCCATAGGCCAGGCCGGCGATGCGCAGCGGCTGGGCCAGCCCGGCCACCGCGGCGTCGGATTCGACGACGGCCGGATCGCGCAGAAACACCCGGCCGATCTCGAACACGCGCACCCGAGGCGCCTTGCGCGCGAGGTTGAAGCGCAGCACGTTCACCAGGCTGCCGATCAGGCTGGAGCGCATCACCGCCAGCGGCGCGGCGATCGGGTTCAGCAGCCGGATCGGGGCGTCGTTGCCAGCGAGTTCGCGCTCCCAGCGCTCCTCGACGAAGCTGAAGTTGACCGTTTCCTGGTAGTCCAGCGCCGCGATCGCATGGCGCAGCGCATGCATCCCGCGGCGCGACTCGGAGCGCACGCTCGGCGTGACCGGCGCCAGCGGCGGCGTGTCAGGCAGGCGGCCGTAGCCGATGACGCGGATCACCTCCTCGATCAGGTCTTCCTCGATGGACAGATCGAAGCGCCAGCTCGGCGGCGTGACGGTGAGGCTGCCCTCGCCTTCGGCCACGTCCAGGCCGAGGCGGCGGAACACGCCGGCGCAATCGGCCTGGGTGACCGGCATGCCGATGACCTTGGCCGCGCGCGCCACCCGCAGCGTCACCGGCGCACGCTCGGGCAGGCGCGTGACGGTGTCGTCCATCGGGCCGGCCTCGCCGCCGCAGATCTGCTGGATCAGCGCGGTGATGCGCTCGATGTGCTCGACCGTCTGCGCCGGATCGACGCCACGCTCGAAGCGGTGGCCGGCGTCGGTGCTGAAGTTGTAGCGCCTCGAACGGCCCATCACCGCCTGCGGCCACCAGAACGCCGCCTCGACATAGACGTTGCGCGTGTCGTCGGACACCGCCGTCGCCTGGCCGCCCATGATGCCGGCCAGCGATTCCACCTGGCGCTCGTCGGCGATCACGCCGACCTGCGGGTCGACCGCGATCGTGTTGCCGTTCAGCAGCTCGAGCGACTCGCCCGCGCGGCCCCAGCGCACGATCAGGCCACCGTGGATCTTGTCGAGGTCGAAGATGTGCGAGGGCCGGCCGAACTCGAACATCACGTAGTTCGAGATGTCGACCAGCGGGTTCACCGGACGCTGGCCGCAGCGCGCCAGGCGCTCGACCATCCACGCCGGGGTCTGCGCCTTCGGGTTCACGCCGCGGACGATGCGGCCCGAGAAGCGGCCGCACAGGTCAGGCGCTTCGATGCGCACCGGCAGCCTGGCATCGTGCGTCGCCACGGCGGGAGGGAATGCGGGCTGCTGCAGCGGCGCACCGGTCAGCGCGCTCAGCTCGCGGGCGATGCCGTAGATGCTGAGGCAATGCGCGAGGTTCGGCGTGAGCTTCAGCGTGATCAGCGTGTCGTCGAGCTTCAAGTGCTCGCGGATGCTCTGCCCGACAGGCGCGTCGGCGGCCAGCACCAGCAGGCCGGCGTTCTCCTCGGACAGCTTCAGCTCGCGCGCAGAGCACAGCATGCCGGCGCTCTCGACACCGCGCAGCTTGCCGAGCTTGATGACGAAGGGCGCATCGCCTGCTGAAGCCGGCGGCAGTTCGGCGCCGACCAGCGCGCAGGGCACCTTGAGACCGACGGCCACGTTCGGCGCGCCGCAGACGATCTGCAGCGGGCTGCCGCTGCCGACGTCGACCTGGCAGACGTTGAGCCGGTCCGCGTTCGGGTGCTTCTCGACCGCCAGCACCTCCGCGACGACGACCTTGGCGAACGGCGGCGCCACCGGCCGCAGTTCCTCGACCTCGAGGCCCGCCATGGTGAGGGTGTCCGCCAGCTCGGCGGTGGTGAGCGGCGGGTTGCAGAACTCGCGCAACCAGGATTCCGGGAATTGCATGGCGGCTTATCTGAATTGCGACAGGAAGCGCAGGTCGCCGTCGAAGAACAGGCGCAGGTCACTGACGCCGTAGCGCAGCATCGCCAGCCGGTCGATGCCCGAGCCGAAGGCGAAGCCGATGTAGCGCTCGGGGTCCAGCCCCATGTTGCGGATCACCTGCGGATGCACCTGGCCCGAGCCCGACACCTCGAGCCAGCGGCCCTTCAGCGGGCCGCTGCCGAACATCATGTCGATCTCGGCGCTCGGCTCGGTGAAGGGGAAGTAGC
>CAYLKR010000102.1:0-9221 GCA_964384225.1 uncultured Methylibium sp. | reverse complement strand
CGCCGCGGTGCTCGATGAAGGTGAAGATGTCGGCCAGGATCTGGCAGGGGTGGTACTCGTTGGTCAGGCCGTTGATGACCGGCACGCGCGAGTGCGCCGCGAAGCGCTCGATCTTGGCCTGCTCGAAGGTGCGGATCATCACCAGGTCGACCATCCGGCTGATCACGCGGGCCGAGTCCTCCACCGGCTCGGCACGGCCGAGCTGGCTGTCGCCGGTGGTCAGGTGCACGACCGAGCCGCCCATCTGGTACATGCCCGCCTCGAAGCTCACGCGGGTGCGCGTGCTGGCCTTCTCGAAGATCATCGCCAGCGTGCGGTCGACCAGCGGCTGGTACTTCTCGTAGTTCTTGAAGCGCTTCTTGATGATCGCCGCACGCTCGAACAGGTAGGCGTACTCCTCGGCCCGGAAGTCCTTGAACTGCAGGTAGTGGCGGATCAGGTTGGCCCCGGGCTTCATGCGCCGGGCTCCTCGGCGAGGAAGTCGCGCACCAGCGGCGCCAGCAGCGCGACGATCTGCCCGGCCTCGGCGGCGCTCAGGATCAGCGGCGGCACGAGCCGGATCACGCGGTCGGCCGTCACGCTGATCAGCAGGCCGGCCTCGGCCGCGCGGCCGAGCAGCACGCCGCAGGGGCGCTCGAGCTCGATGCCGATCATCAGGCCCTGGCCGCGGATCTCGCGCACGCCGGGCAGGGCGCCGAGTTCGCGCTGCAGCGCGGCCTTCAGCGCCGCGCCGACGGTCACGGCGTTCTCGAGCAGCCGGTCTTCCTCCATGATGCGCAGCGTCTCGACGCCGGCGCGCATCGCCAGCGGGTTGCCGCCGAAGGTCGTGCCATGGTTCCCGGGCCCGAAGATCGTCGCGGCGCGTGGCCCGCAGACCACGGCGCCGACCGGCACGCCCGAGCCCAGGCCCTTGGCCAGCGGCATCACGTCGGGCACGATCCCGGCCCACTGGTGCGCGAACCACTTGCCAGTCCGGCCGACGCCGCACTGCACCTCGTCGAGCATCAGCAGCCAGTCGTTCTCGTCGCACAGCCGGCGCACCGCCCGCAGGTACTCGACGGTCGCGGGGTTCACGCCGCCTTCGCCCTGGATCACCTCCAGGAACACCGCCGTCACGTTCGGCCGCGTGTTCGCGACCTCCTCGATCGCCGCGACGTCATTGAGCGGCACCCGCACGAAGCCCTCGACCAGCGGCCCGAAGCCGGCCTGCACCTTGGCGTTGCCGGTGGCCGACAGCGTGGCGATCGAGCGGCCGTGGAAGGCGCGCTCGTAGACGATCACCTCGGGCTTGTCGATGCCCTTGTCGTGGCCGAACTTGCGCGCCAGCTTCAGTGCCGCCTCGTTGGCCTCCAGCCCCGAGTTGCAGAAGAACACGTTCGTCAGCCCCGACAGCTCGCAGAGCCGGGCGGCCAACTGCTCCTGCAGCGGCATCTGGTAGTAGTTGGAGCAGTGGATCAGCTTGCCCACCTGCTCTTGCAGCGCCGGCACCAGCTTCGGGTGGGCATGGCCGAGCGTGTTGACCGCGATGCCGCCGAGCGCGTCGAGGTACTCCTTGCCTTCGGTGTCCCAGACGCGGCAGCCGCGGCCGTGCGACAGCGCGAACGGCAGGCGGCCGTAGGTGTTCATCACATGGGACACCGTCGCGGGGGCGATCGGGGCTTCGGGCGCGTTCATCCGTGACTCCCGGCGCTCAAGCGCCGCCGAAAAGCGCCGATTGTAGGGAGCCCATGCTGCACGCCCTCGACCCCGCCCCCCGGCCGCGCCCTCGCACCGCCATGCCGAAACCGCCTGTTGCGGTGCAGCACAATCCGGGGTCGGCGTTGTCCTTGTCGAGCGGCCACAAGCCGCCGCAGCCCCTCTCCCTCGTGCCCCACGTCCACTCGACCAAACGCGAAGTCTTCATCCAGGGCCTGACCCTGGACGGCAGGACCTTCCGACCCAGCGACTGGGCCGAGCGCCTTGCCGGCGCGATGTCGAGCTTCCGACCCGGCGGCGCGTCGATGGGGCGCGCGGCGCACATCGGCTATTCGCCCTACTGCGTGCCGCAGGTCGTGGGCGGCATCAAGTGCGTGGTCGTCAACGAGGCGCTGCGCGAGCTCGAGCCGATGGCCTGGGACTTCGTGATGAACTTCGCCCGCGACAACCGGCTCCAGGTGGCCGACGCCTGTCTGCTGCAGGATGCGCCGGCCGAGAAGCCGAAGCCCTGAACGCGACCCGCCAATGACAAAGGGCTCCTTGCGGAGCCCTCGTTGTGTCACACCCGGGACGCTCTTTACGCGGCGAGCGCCTTCACCTTGGCGGCCAGGCGGCTCTTGTGGCGGGCGGCCTTGTTCTTGTGGAAGATACCCTTGTCGGCGATCGAGTCGATCACCTTCTGGGCGGTCTTGAACGTCTCGGCGGCGGCGGCCTTGTCGCCACCGGCGACGGCCTTCAGCACGCCCTTGATCGCGGTGCGGAACTTGGAGCGCAGCGAGGTGTTCGCGGCGTTCAGGTGCACGTCCTGGCGGGCGCGCTTGCGGCCCGAGGCGATGCGGACGGTCTTCTTCTTGGCTTTGGAGGAGGTGGCCATGGAGGAGGGGGTGTTCGGGTGTGAAGCCCGTCAGTATAGCAGGGTCGGCCGGCGCCCCGGCAGTCGCCCGTCGGGACGTTAGTAGCCACTCCTATACTGCGCGCACTCCGCCCCGCCACCCCGCATGAACCTGCTGCGCGCCGCCTCCGTCGTGTCCTTGCTGACGCTGGCGTCGCGCATCACCGGGCTGGTGCGCGAGCAGATGATCGCCGCGGCCTTCGGCGCGAGCGCCCTGACCGACGCCTTCAACGTCGCCTTCCGCATCCCGAACCTGCTGCGCCGCCTGTTCGCCGAGGGCGCGTTCTCGCAGGCCTTCGTGCCGCTGCTGGCCGACTGCCGCGCGCGCGAAGGCGAGGCCGCCACGCGCCGGCTGGTCGACGCGGTGGCCACGGTGCTGGTGTGGGTGCTGCTGGCGGTGTCGATCCTCGGCGTGCTGGCCGCGCCGGCGCTGGTGTGGGTGATGGCGCAGGGCCTGCAGAAGTCCGGGGGCTATGACATCGCGGTGGCGCTGACGCGCTGGATGTTCCCCTACATCTTCTTCATGTCGCTGGTCGCGCTGTCGGCGGGCGTGCTGAACACCTGGAAGCGCTTCGCGGTGCCGGCGGCCACGCCGGTGCTGCTGAACCTGAGCTTCATCGCCGCCGCCGCCCTGCTGGCGCCGCGCATGGCGGCCTGGGGCATCGAGCCGATCTTCGCGCTCGCGGTCGGCGTGATGGTCGGCGGCGTGCTGCAGCTCGCGGTGCAGCTGCCGGCGCTCGCGCGCATCGGCATGCTGCCGCGCATCGGGTTCGGGCCGGCGGCGCTGCGCGCCGCCTGGGCGCATCCGGGGCTGTCCCGGGTGCTGCGGCAGATGGCGCCGGCGGTGCTGGGCGTGTCGGTGGCGCAGATCTCGCTGGTGATCAACACCCAGATCGCGTCGCAGCTGGGGGCCGGCGCGGTGTCCTGGCTGAGCTACGCCGACCGGCTGATGGAGTTCCCGACCGCGCTGCTCGGCGTCGCGCTCGGCGTGGTGCTGCTGCCGCAGCTCTCGTCGACGCAGGCCGAGGGCGATGCCGAGCGCTACGCCGCGCTGCTCGACTGGGGCCTGCGCCTCGTGCTGCTGCTGGCGCTGCCCTGCGCGATCGCGTTGCTCGTGTTCCCGCAGGCGCTGGTGGCGGTGCTCTACCACCGCGGCGCGTTCGGGGCGCACGACGTGGCGCAGACCGTCACCGCGCTGATGGGCTACGGCGCCGGGCTGATGGGCCTGATCGCCCTCAAGGTGCTGGCGCCGGGCTTCTACGCCAAGGGCGACATCCGCACGCCGGTGAAGATCGCCATCGTCGTGCTGCTGCTGACGCAGGCGATGAACCTGCTGTTCGTGCCGCTGTTCGGCCATGCGGGCCTGGCGCTGGCGATCGGCTGCGGCGCGCTGGTCAACGCCGGCTGGCTGCTGGCCGGCCTGCACCGGCGCGGCAGCTGGCGGCCACAGCCCGGATGGATCGGCTACGGGCTGCGCGTGGCGGTCGCGGCGGCGCTGATGGGCGCGTTGCTGGCCTGGGCGGCGCAGGCGCTGGACTGGGTGGCGCTGGGCGCGCACGAGCTGGAGCGGGCGGGCTGGCTGGCGGCGGTGCTGCTCGCCGCGGCGCTGCTGTACTTCGGGGTGCTGGGCGCGCTCGGGCTGCGGCCGAGCCAGTTCGCGCGGCGCGGCTGACACGGCCCTTGCCGCGCCGCGGCCAGCGCCTACACTGCCTCATGGCCCAGCCCTACCCGACCGCGGCGCCGAGCGCGATCGAGCACTTCGCCGCGCTGGTGGCCGACGACGCGAGCTTCCCGCTCACCGAGGCCGCCGTCTCGATCGCCCACGACGAGCACCCCCGTCTGGACGTGCAGGCGGTGCTGTCCGAGATCGACGCGATGGCGCAGCGCCTGCGCGAGCGCATCCCCGCCGATGCCGTGCCGGTGCAGAAGCTGCGCTTCCTGAACCGCTACTTCTTCCAGGAGCTGGGCTTCGCCGGGAACGTCAACGACTACTACGCCAGCGCCAACAGCTACCTGCACGAGCTGCTGCGCACGCGCCGTGGCATCCCGATCTCGCTGGCGGTGCTCTACATCGAGCTGGCGCAGCAGATCGGCCTGACCGCGCGCGGCGTCGCCTTCCCCGGCCACTTCCTGATCAAGGTGCGCATGCCGCAGGGCGAGGTGATCCTCGACCCCTTCAGCGGTCAGTCGCTGTCGCGCGACGAGCTCGAGGAGCGCCTCGTGCCCTACAAGCGCCGCCAGGGCTTGCTGGGCGAGTTCGACATGCCGCTCGGGCTCTTCCTGCAGTCGGCATCGCCGCGCGAGGTGGTGGCGCGGATGCTGCGCAACCTCAAGGAGATCCACCGCGCCGCCGAGGACTGGGGCCGGCTGCTGGCGGTGCAGCAGCGCCTGGTGATCCTGCTGCCGCGCGACTGGGACGAGCGCCGCGACCGCGGGCTGACGCATGCCGAGCTCGGCGCCTGGGACGCCGCGGCCGACGACCTCGACGCCTACCTCGACCACAGCCCGCAGGCGGCCGACCGGCGCGCGATCGCCGAGCGCGCCGCAGAGCTGCGGGCGCAGGGCCGGCCGCGGCTGCATTGAGCGGGCGGTCCGCCCGATAAACTCGCGCCATCCGCCGGCCGTCCTGGCCGGCCCCGGGCGGCGGCCCCCGCCGCCCCGACCCCATGACCCTGACCCCCGCACAGACCCAAGGCCTGGCCTGGCTCGCGATCGCCGCGCTGACCGCGCTGGCGCTGTGGCTGCTCGGGCCGGTGCTGACGCCCTTCGTCGTCGCGCTGGTGCTCGGTTACGCGCTGCACCCGGTGGTGGACCGGCTGGTGCGGCGGCGCTGGCCGCGCGCGCTGGCGGTCGGCGTGGTCGAGCTGCTGGCGCTGCTCACCGTGCTGGCGGTGGTGCTGCTGATCCTGCCGATCCTCGTCAAGAACCTGCCGGCGCTGCGCGACCAGATCCCGGTGCTGCTCACCCGACTGGACGCCTGGCTGCGGCCGCTGGCCGCGCAGTTCGGCTACGAGCTCACGCTCGACATCGCGAGCGTGCGCGAGTTCGTGCTGACCCACCTGTCCGACAACACCGAGGGCTGGCTGAAGGCCGCGCTCGGCTCGCTGCGCATCGGCGGCAGCTTCGTGCTCGGCCTGGTGGGCACCGCGGTGCTGCTGCCGGTGGTGCTGTTCTACGTCCTGATGGACTGGCCGCGCATCGTCGAGCGCGCCCAGGCCGCGGTGCCACCGCGCTACCGCGCCGCGTTCGACGGTTTCATGGCCGAGTGCGACCACATGCTCGGCCAGTACCTGCACGGCCAGCTGCTCGTGATGGGCATCCTGGCGCTGTACTACAGCATCGGGCTGGCGCTGTTCGGGCTGGACCTGGCGCTGCCGGTGGGCGTGTTCACCGGGCTGGCGATCTTCATCCCCTACGTCGGCTACGGCCTGGGCTGCGTGCTCGCGCTGCTGGCCGGGCTGCTGGAGTTCGGCGGCTGGTACGGCGTGGCGATGGTCGTGGTCGTCTACGGCGTCGGGCAGCTCGTCGAGAGCTTCTGGCTGACGCCGCGGCTGGTCGGCGAGCGCATCGGCCTGCACCCGCTGGTGGTGATCTTCGCGCTGCTCGCCTTCGGCCAGCTGTTCGGTTTCATCGGCGTGCTGGTGGCACTGCCGGTCAGCGCGGTCGGCGTGGTGGCGGTCGGGCGGCTGAAGGCGCTCTACCTCGGCAGCCCGCTGTACACGGGCCGGTGATGACGACCCCCACGCCCCTGCGGCGCTGCCCCTCAGGGGCGCGCGCGACCCTCTTCGGGTGGCCCGGCGAGGGTCACGAATGAAACAGCTTCCGCTGCGCATCGGCCCCGGGCCGGCGCCGACCTTCGAGAACTTCGCCCCGGGCAGCAACACTGCGGCGCTGGCGGCGCTGCAGGCGCGGCCGCTGCCGGCGAGCCTCTACCTCTGGGGGCCGGCCGGCGCCGGCAAGACCCACCTGCTGCGCGCGCTGGCCGCGGCCAGCGCCGGGTCGGTGCTCTGCGGACCGGTCGCCTGGCAGGACGGTGCGGCGCTGGTGCTGCTCGACGACTGCGAGGGCTACGACGCCACGCGTCAGCATGCGGCCTTCCGGCTCTACGTCGAGGCCGCGACGGCTGGCGTCCCGGTGGTCGCCGCCGGCCGGCTGCCGCCGGTGGACCTGCCGCTGCGCGAGGACCTGCGCACGCGCCTCGGCGCCGGGCCGGTGTTCGCGCTGCGGCCGCTGTCGGATGCCGACACCGCCGCGGTGCTCGGCCGCGAGGCGCAGCGGCGCGGCATCGCGCTGAGCGGCGAGGTCACCAGCTACCTGCAGACCCGCTACGCGCGCGACCTCGGCTCGCTGATGGCCCTGCTCGACGCGCTCGACGCCTTCTCGCTGGCCGAGCAGCGCGCCATCACGGTGCCGCTGCTGAAGAAGATGCTGGCCGAGCAGGCCGCCCACGACCTGTCCTCCGCATGAAGCTCTGCCTGTTCGACCTCGACCACACGCTGCTGCCGATCGATTCCGACCATGCCTGGGGCGAGTTCGTCGTCACGCTCGGCTGGGCCGAGGCCGCGGCCCAGCGCGCCGAGAACGACCGCTTCTACGCCGCCTACCAGGACGGCTCGCTCGACATCCACGCCTATGTGGAGTTCGCGACCCGGGCCTGGCGACAGCGGGCGCCGGCCGAGCAGGCGGCTGCCCAGGCGCGCTTCGTCGACGAGGTGGTCCGCCCGGCGATCCGCCCCGAGGCGCAGGCGCTCGTCGAGCGCCACCGCGGCGAGCTGTGCGCGATCGTCACCGCGACCAACGAGTTCGTCACCCGGCCGATCGCCCGGCTGTTCGGCGTCGACACGCTCATCGCGATCGAGCTCGAGCGAGACGCCGCCGGCCGCGTCACCGGCCGCATCCGCGGCGAGCCCTCGTTCCGCGAGGGCAAGATCCACCGGGTGCGGCAGTGGCTGGCCGGGCTCGGCCGGCATGTGCAAGACTTCGAGCGCGTCACGGTCTACAGCGACTCGCCGAACGACCTGCCGCTGCTGGAGCTTGCCACCCATCCCGTCGCGACGAATCCGTCCGCGGCGCTCGAGTCCATTGCGCGCGAGCGCGGTTGGCCCATCCTGAACCTGTTCCCATGATCAAGAAGTTCATCAACCGGCTGCTCGGCAAGGACGACGATGCGGCCCCCAAGGGCGGCAAGCCGCGCACCGGCAAGCGCGTCGAGGTGCCGCCGGCCGAGCACGGCATCGACCCGGCGCTGGTCGACGACAAGGCCGCCAAGGTCGTCGCGACGCTGCAGGAGGCCGGCCACCAGGCCTACATCGTCGGCGGCGCGGTGCGCGACATGCTGCTCGGCCACCGGCCGAAGGATTTCGACGTCGCCACCGACGCGACGCCCGAACAGGTCAAGGCGCTGTTCCGGCGTGCCTTCATCATCGGCCGGCGCTTCCGGATCGTGCACGTGGTCTACGGCCGCGGGCGCGAGCACGAGGTGATCGAGGTCTCGACCTTCCGCGCCTACCTGGACGCGGCCGCGGCCGAGCAGGTCGAGGGCAACGAGAAGACCAGCAAGGCCGAGCTCTCCGGCAAGAGCCATGTGGTCGACGCCAGCGGCCGCGTGCTGCGCGACAACGTCTGGGGCCCGCAGGACGAGGACGCGGCGCGCCGCGACTTCACCGTCAACGCCCTCTACTACGACCCGCAGACGCAGGTGGTGGTCGACTACCACGGCGGCATCGGCGATGCCAAGAAGCGCCTGCTGCGCATGATCGGCGACCCGGCCGCGCGCTACCGCGAGGACCCGGTGCGCATCATCCGGGCGATCCGCTTCGCGGCCAAGCTCGGCTTCGAGATCGAGCCCAAGACGCTCAAGCCGCTGCGCGAGAGCGTTGCGCTGCTGGAGGCGGTGCCGGTGTCGCGGCAGTTCGACGAGATGATCAAGCTGCTGCAGACCGGCCATGCGATCCGCTCGATCGAGCAACTGCGCAAGCACGGACTGCTCGGCGGGCCCAAGCCGGGCCCCTTCCCGCTGCTCGAGGCGGTGCTGGCCGATGCCGGCAAGAACCCGGCCCGCGAGGCCTTCATCAATGCCGCGCTGGCCGACACCGACCGCCGCGTGAGCGAGGACAAGCCGGTCGCGCCCAGCTTCCTGCTCGCCTGCCTGCTGTGGCACGAGGTGCTGGCCGGCTGGCAGCGCCGCAAGGCCCAGGGCACGGCGCCTTTCCCGGCGCTCCAGGAGGCGGTCGACGCGGTGTTCGACGCGCGCATCGGCGACATCTCCGGCCGCGGCAAGCTCGGCACCGACATGCGCGAGATCTGGCTGATGCAGCCGCGCTTCGACCGCCGCAGCGGCAGCGGGCCGCTGGCGCTGATCGAGCAGCCGCGCTTCCGTGCCGGCTTCGACTTCCTGCGCCTGCGCGCCGACACCGGCGAGTTGCCCGAGGAGCTGGCCGAGTGGTGGGAGGACTTCTCGCTCGGCAGCGACGAGGACCGCCGCGCGCTGCTCGACGAGGTGCGTGCGCAGCAGCAGCCGCGGCGCGTGGCCGGGGGCGGGCGCGGGACGGTCAAGCCGGCGGCGGCAGCGCGTGCCGAGCCGGCGCCGCGGCCGGCCGACGCGGCACCGTCGGCGAGTGCGGCGGGCGAAGGG